>DASUFY010000224.1:0-8619 GCA_036274315.1 Planctomycetota bacterium
AGCAGCGGCAGCAGGTGCACATCGATCACGAACGTACCGCGCACGAGACCGAGCACCGCACACGCGGCCACGCCGACGACACCGAATGCGGACGCGGCCTTGGTGCAGGCGCGCAGGCCGCGCCGCTGCATGCCCCACGCCACGAGCACGCCCGGAGTGCGCGCGCGCCACAGCACGTAGCCGAGCCAGCCCGCGCCGAGCACGATCTGGTCGAGCGACTGCAGGTGCTGCCAGAGCGTCGTCACGAAGTGCAGCGCGGCACTCGCGAGCACGGCGAGCAGTTCGAGCGCGGCGCGGCGACGATCGGGCACGGCGGGCACGCGACACAGTGTGCCCGAACGGCGAGGTCCTGCATGGCCCGATCCAGGTCAACCGCCTTCGTTGCCGCGTCACCGCGTGACGATCGCCGTGCTCGCGACGATCGGCCCCGTTCGCCTGCCGACTTCGCCAAACGGCCGCGAATGGCAGTAGCATTGCCAGACGTCCGCAGCACGACCACGCCGCGCGCATCGAGGTCTCGACAAAGGGAGTCGAGTCAGGCCGCGATCAACCTGGGGACGCTGGTTTCCAAGCGACCAGTGCAGGAGTCGCCCTTGCCGAAGGGCAGACGGACGTCGACCTCTTGCTGCCACGAGTCGCCATTCGATTCCGGATCACTTCGCGGGCTGGTTTCGGGCCGGGGAGTGCATTCGGCATTCACCATCCCCTTGCCGAGTCTGTGCTCACGCCGGAGGAGGGCAAGGCCGAGAGTCTGGATCTCGTGGTGAAGGCGCCGCCCCGAATCGAGCCGGCAGAGAAGTGATCGTTGGCGCCGCCGGCGCGCTTCGCAGCACCGCCTTGGTGAGGACGCGGCAGGCCAGCAGTAGACGCTGGCACGAGGCTCGTCGCCAGCCACGACTACGTGGACGACAGGCGCGATCGGGGCGAGGGAGTCCGGTCATGCCACCGCACGCCCGCGGCGCTATCGTGCGCAGCGCATGGAATCGCGCCGCCTGCGCTGGGCCTTCGGGGCCGTGACGCTGCTACTGCTCGTGGCGATCGTGCGCGCGTGCGGCGCAACGACCGACGACGACCCCACGCCGCCGCTGGTGTCGGCCGACGACCACTCCGCGCCGCCGGTCGAAGCCACCGCCGTCGACGTGCCGACGCACGACCTGCGCTCGCCGGCCGAGGCCGCGGTCGAGGCCGGTGAGACGCCAGAGCCCGTCGACCTCGACCACCCGTTCGCGTTCGAACTGCGGCTGCGCGTCCTCGATGCGTTCGGGCTGCCGGTGCCGGACGCCAACGTGTTCGTGGCCCCGCCGCAGTGTGGCTTCTCGCGCTGGCCCGACCCGACCGACGGCTGCGGCCGCCTCACGCTGAGCTGGTCCGGTCGCGCGCGGCACATGCGGGTGGTCGTCGGTGTGATCGCCTGGGGCCTGCAGCAGCCGATGCGCGCGATCGACCTCGACGCCGGCGCACCGCGGACGCTGACCGTCGTCGCCGCGGGCAAGCGGCAGAGCGAGGCCGTGCGCATGAAGCTGCAGGAACGCACGCCGGAGGAGGCCGAACGCGCCGCCCAGCTCGTGCGCCGCGGCCGGCTGCGCCGGTCCGACGACCTCGACATCCTGTGCGGCCGCACGCTGCTGCTGTTCGAGATGTTCGACTGCACGAACTGCCACGACGCGAGCGCGGTGCGCGCCTACGCCGCGCTGGCGCGCGCCAGCACCGCGACGCCGGGGCTGCACACGTTCGCGCGGTTCGCCGACCTGCCCGGCGGCACGCTGGCACCGGCGCAGCCCGCGCCGGCCGGACCCACGCGCAGGGGCCCGCGCAGCCCGCGTTCGCGGCCGGAGCAGCCCGGCGCGCCGCCCGACGAAGAGCCGGCGGCAGGCACGCTCGTGGTCGGCGTCGTGCGCAACCCCGACCTCTCGCCCGCGGCGCAGGTGCCGGTCGCGTGGCTCAGCGACGAAGGCGCCCTGATCGCGAGCACGTCGACCGCGGTCGACGGCACCTACCAGCTCGGCCCGATCCCACCGGGCCACCGCTCGCTGTACGCAGGCGGCGGCGACCTGGGCACCGCCGCGTCGCGGGAGCACGTGTTCGACTGCCGGAGACAGGTCTGGAACCCGACGCTCGTGCGCAATGCCGTCGGGCACGGCGTCGTGCGCGACGAGGCCGGCGCGCCGCTGGTCGGCTTCTGCGTCGAGGTCGAACGCAGCGAGAACGAATGGGCCGACCTCGCGACGACCGCCGGCGACGGCTCGTTCGTGCTGCCGGACCTGCCGGGCATCGCGGACTGCGTGCTGTGGCCCGACGAGGCGCGCAACGGCCTGCCGCTGATGTCCGGCGCCATCGTGCTGCCCGACGGCGCCGAGACCGTACTCGCGCTGCAGCCAGGCGTGCCGACGCGCGCGCGCCTGCGCCTGCACCCGGTGCCGCCCGCGAGCGAGCCGGGGCTGCAGGTCGAAGTGCGCGTGCACCAGATCGAGTCCGGGCGCGTGGCGTGGCTCCTGCCGAACGGCAAGGACAACTCGTTCGAACTCGGCACCCTGCCGCCTGGCGCGTACCACATCGAGGTCGGCGCGCCCGTGATCGGCTGGATCGACGCCGGCGTCGCGCAGCTCGATGGCCGCGGCCTCTGGGACATGGGCCGCTTCGTGCTGCCGGCACCGGGGCACCTGCGCATCGTGCGCGAACTGGGTGCACCAGCGGTGACGGCCGGCGAGCACGCGCTCTACCGCCGCACCGAGGCCACGGACGTGCTGGCCAGCTATCGGCTCGAGAACGACGGCACGATGCTGGTGCCGCCCGGCGAGCTGCTGTTGCTGTGGCGCGATGGCGCCGGCGCGCACGCGGTCGGCTTCCGGATCGCATCGGACCAGCACCTGACGCTCGACGTGCGCGGCCGGTGAGGTGACGCGAGCGCCGCCGCGAGTTGACCATTCCGTGCAACCGCTGGCGCATCCGGTGCACATGACTCCTGGCGCAGGTGCGCCAAACAGGAGCACGGGGTGGTACCATGTCGTCGATGTCGAGTCCCACGATCACCACGGCCGAAGAACTGCTGTCGCTGCGCGAGCCCGGCGTGCGCCACGAACTCGTGCACGGCGAGTTGCGGCGCATGAGCCCCGCGGGGTCGCTTCACGGCGTCGTGGTCGGCCGGCTCGCCACGTTCCTCGGCGGACACGTGTACGAACGACACCTCGGCGAGACGTTCGGTGCCGAGACGGGGTTCGTGCTCACGCGCAACCCGGACACCGTGCGCGCGCCGGACGTGGCCTTCGTGGAGCGGGCCCGACTGCCGCGCGAATACCCGATCGGGTACTTCCCCGGCCCGCCGGACCTCGCCGTCGAGGTCCATTCACCGGGCGACACGTCCGGCGAGGTGCAGGCGAAGGTCCGGTTCTGGCTCGAACACGGTGTGCGGAGCGTGTGGGTCGTCGATCCGAACGCGCGACGAGTCAGCGTCCACCGCGGCGCGCAAGGCCCGAACGTGCTGGGGATCGACGACGTGCTCGACGGCGACGACGTGCTGCCTGGATTCGCGGTCCCGGTGCGCACGCTGTTTCCGGTTCCGGCCGCGAGTTGACCATTCGGTGCAACCGCTGGCGCGTGCGGTGCACATGGCTCCTGGCGCAGGTGCGCCACACAGGAGCACCGGGTGGTACCATGTCGTCGATGCCGAGTCCCACGGTCAGTACGGCCGAAGAACTGCTGTCGCTGCGCGAGCCCGGCGTGCGCCACGAACTCGTGCGCGGCGAGTTGCGGCGCATGAGCCCCGCGGGGCACTGGCACGGCGACGTCGGGGCGAGGCTCAGCGAGCGGCTGATCCGACACGTGCGCGAGCAGCGCCTCGGCAAGACCTATGTCGCGGAGACGGGCTTCCTGCTGACGCGCAACCCCGACACGGTGCTGGCGCCGGACCTCGCGTTCGTCTGCAGCGAACGACTGCCGCCGCCGAGGTCCATGGGCTTCTTCCCCGGCCCGCCGGACCTCGCCGTCGAGATCCGCTCCCCGCGGGACACGCGCCGCGACACGCACGAGAAGGTCCGGGCCTGGCTCGAACACGGTGTGCGGTCCGTGTGGGTCGTCGATCCCGCGGCGGGCACCGTGACCATCGTCCACGGCACGCACGACGTGCGGGAACTCAGGGGCGACGACGAGCTGACGGACGACGTGGTGCCGGGCTTCCGGCTGGCAGTGTGCGAGCTGTTCTTGGAGCACGATTGAGACACCGCGCGCGCCGGCCGAGCCATCACCGCGGTAGGCGCAGCGTCCAGTCGCCGAGCACGGACCAGAAGTAGGCGCGCTTCCTGCCGATGTCGCCGCCGACCTCACCCCAGCTCGAGGCCGCACCCTCGATCGCGAAGTAGCGGCGCCACGCGTCGCCGATCGTGCCGCCCGCGGCGAGCACCTCGCCGAAGCCGCGCGGTTCGTCGTAGAACACCTTCGCGCGGCCGAGCAGCGCCAGGCACGGCGTGAAGAACAGCATCGACTCGGCGTGCTGGCAGGCGCCGTACTTCGCGTCGTCGTATGGCAGCTCGACCGCACCGGGCGGCGAGATCGCTTCGCAGCCCATGTGCAGCAGCAGGTACGGGTAGTCCGGCAGCACGTGGTTCTGCCAGAGCGTGCGGTAGAAGAACCAGTCCGCGTGGCCGTTCTGATGGTCGGCCAACGACGGCACGAGCTGCTGGCCCTCGCGGCGCCAGTTCCAGGCCGGGCCGCCGAGCGCCGCCGCGAGCTCCTTGGCATCCGTGCGTTCGAACTGCGCGAACCGCCCATCGCTGTGCGCGCGCAGCGTGCGCAGCACGGCCGGACGCTGCAGCCACTGCACGAGCGCCACGAGGCTGCTGTGCTCGTTCTCGTCGTAGCCCGATTCGGCGAACTGCTGCCAGCCGGGATCGGCGGCGCGCAGGCTCGCGAGCCCGGCGCCGAGCCCCCACGAGATCGACGCCGGCTTGCGTTGGGCGTCGGGCAACGGCTGCGTGCGGAACGTGTGGTTGCGATCGAAGTAGTCGACGAGCAGCTGCAGTTCGAACGCGGGGTCGGCATGCCAGCGAATGCCCTTCGCCTGCTCGTCGGCCGCCAGGTCGACGGCGCGCGGCCGGCCCTGCTCGTCGAGCGCACGCGCTTCGGGCAGGCGAGCGACGCCGCGCGCGTCGATGCGCGAGACGGCGATCTCGAGCTGGGCGAGCGGGTTGCCGAGCGTGCGGTCGCCGGCGGTGCACTCGTGGTCGCGGTCGTCGGGATCGAGCGCCACCGAAAACGACGCGGCGTCGACGATCGCTGTGCCGTCGCGCACGTGGAACACGTCGACGACGTGCAGTTCGCCCTGCTGCTTCGCGAGGCAGGGGCCACCGGCGTCGGGCACCGGGTCGCCGAACACGGCCGTCACCGACGGCAGCACCGCCGGCCCCGGCACGTAGACGCTCTCCCACCCGCCGTCGAGGTCCGCGAGCACGGTGTCGCAGCGGTGCGCGACGTACTCGGGCACGCAGCGCACGTTGGTCAGGGACTCTGGGATCGACACGTTCGCACCGTCGGGCCCGGGCAGGTCGAGCTTCTCCTGGCGGCGCCAGTTGCAGGTGCGCACGAGCAGCGCATCGGGGAAGTGGCCGACGAGCACGGCGCCGGCCAGCGGCGCCCGCTCGCGGCAGGCGCGCAACAACCGGCGCACGCCGAGCAGCGTGCGGCCGTCCTGGTGCGGCGGGCCCGTGTGCAAGGTGGTCGCGACGACGGTCGCGCGCAGGCCCTCGGCCGCGAGGTCGGCGGCGTGGCGGCGCAGCCGTTCGCGCAGCGCCTCGATGCTGGCCGCGGGCACGCCTGGGTCCTGCAGCAGGCGCGCTTCGACGAGCACGAGCACGGCCTTTGCCGTCGCCGCACCGGCTTCGTCGAGCACTTCGCAGCGCACGACCTCGGGCACACCATCGCCGTCGACGTCGCAGGGCGCGAAGTTGCGCACGACGTCGGCCACGGCCTGCTGCGCCGCGAGCGGCAGCAGGCCGAACGCGAGCACCGCGCACGCGGCACCACGGCACCGCTCGGGGACGAGACTCCACATCGTCGCGACTCTATCGCCGGGCCGTTCGCGGTGCGCGTGCCTCGGTGCCTCGGTGCCTCGGTGCCTCGGGCCCGCTCGTCCCGTATTCGTACGCTGGAAGTCCTCGTGCCGCGGGTGCGTCCGATGCCGCCCGATGCCGCGCGCCACCCACTGTCTCGCCGCCCTGCTCGCCATGTCCGCCGCGCTGCCCGGCCAGAGCCACGTCGCCTGGGCCGAGTTCGGCCACGCGCTGCTCGCGGAACTCGGCGAGACCGAGCCGCCGCCGCTGGCCGCCATGCTCGAGCGCCACTACTGCCGCCTGCTGCTCGGCGGCTTCGACCTGCGCGTGCCGAACACCAGGATCAACAAGGGACCGGACGCGGCGCGCATCGCCGCGATCGCCGACGTGCTGCTCGACCTGCAGGACCGCCTCTGCGACTACACGGTGCTCGACGCCGAGGCGCTCGCGGCCGAGCACGGCAACCTCGCCGCGCTGCGCAAGTACGTCGCGGCCTGGCGCAACAAGCCTTTCGGCACCGAACCGCCGGCGGTGCCGGCGGGCAAGGAGCCGTGCGTGCTCGTGCTCGCGCCCACGCGCAAGGACTTCGTCGGGCTCGTCGGCTGGCTCGGCCTGCTCGACACGAAGTACGCGGACTACTGGTGGAACGACGGCACGGCGCAGTTCGCGGACCTGCGCCTGCAGGACGAGGGCCACGTGCAGGTCATCGCGCTCGAGTACGCGGCACCCGATCAGAAGGGCGACGTGACGCTCGGCTTCGACATGAACACGCGCGAGAAGACGGGCCTGCTGCAGCACGTGGCCCAGCGCGCGGCCCTGTCGTGGTGCTGGCGCTGGCTCGGCGACGACGCCGACCAGAGCTTCGTGCTCGGCTTCGCGACGGACCTCGTCGTCGACGTGTTGGGCCAGAACAACGCGCGTTCGGGCGGCAGCGACAAGGCGTACTCGACCGAGGGCCGCAACGCGTTCATCCCGGGCGCGCCGAGCCGCGGCGGCAGCATGGAGATGGTCAACGCCGACAGCAGCTGGCGGCTGTCGCAGGGACAGGACTACTTCGCGCGCCCGCTGCGGCAGGCGCAGAAGGCCGGCGAGCACGCGGCCAAGGACAGCAGGGACCGGCTCGGCAACTTCCTGCTCAAGGCGGGCGAGAAGAAGCACCTCGTCACGGCGCCGTTCCTCGGCAAGGTCGCATTCGAACGCGAGGCCGTGCCCGACGAGTTCGGCGACGACTACCTCGAGTTCCATCGCGCCTACCGGTCGGCGTTCGTGCACTGGCTGCAGGGCAACGGCGCGAAGGGCAAGGCGGCCAGCGCCGAGAAGTTCGCGACGCTGCTGCAGCGCCTCGTCGCGCAGCCGGCCAGCGTCACGTTCGAGGGCCTGTGCAAGGAAATCTACAGCGTGCCGCTGGCGGGCAAGTCGGCCGAGACGGACACGCTCGAGCGCCGTTTCCTGGGCTGGCTCGCGACGAACTCCCGCTGACCCGATCCCCTGCCGTGGCGAGCCCGGCGACGGGGCGCCATGATCTGCGCATGGCCCGCCAGCTCCGCGTCGAGGTGACGTTCCTGTCGACGCTGCAGCAGGTCGCGGGTCGCGGCACGACCTGGCTCGAACTGCCGCCCGCGGCGACCGTCGCGCGGGCCCTCGCGCTGCTGCGCGAACGCCTGCCGCAGTTCGCGGGCGTCGAGGTGGTCGCCAACGTCAACGGCGCGACGGCGCGGCCCGATCACGTGCTCGCCGCCGGCGACAGCCTGTTCCTGCTGCCGCCCGGGTGAGCCACGGCCACCCTGCGGGTCGCGTGTTCCGGACGACCCGTCGTAGCATGGTGGCCGATGCCAACCAAACGATCCACGTGCCGAGCGCTCGCCGTCTGCGCCATCACCACGCTGCTGCCGGCCCAGCAGTCGCAGCTGCCGATCGCCGAACGCACCGAACACTTCGCGATCCACTGCCGGCCCGGCTCGCGCGCCGAGGCCTCGGTCGACCGCACGGCGTCGCTCGTCGAAGCGGATCTCGCCCACATCCTGCAGGAACTGGGCCTGAAGGAGTTCCCGCACACGATCGACCTGTTCCTCTACGACGACGAACACGACCTGCAGCAGAGCACCGGCGTGGCGGCGAGCGGCTACTCCGTGCCGCTCGCGTCGCACGTGCCGCACGACAACGACCAGACGCGCGTGCACGAGCTGGTGCACGTGGTCGCCGAGAAGTTCACCGAACACGGGCCCGAACCCCGCAACCTGTTCTTCGCCGAGGGCCTCGCCAACGCCGTGTTGCGCTTCGTCACCGGCGTGCACGTCGACGCGGTCGCCGCATTCCACCGGCGGCGCGGCGACCTGCCCTCGCTGGCCGAGGTGCAGGGCGCCCCTGACTTCTACAAGTGGCTGCAGCAGCACCCGCACGTCGACGGCTACGACGTCGCCGGCAGCTGGCTGCGTTTCCTGCTCGACGCGTACGGCGCCGAAGCGGTGCGGCGCTACTACCGCGGCGTGCCGGCACGAGAGGCCTTCGGCAAGCCGCTCGACGAACTCGAAGCGGCGTGGCACGCGCGGCTCGACGCGGTCGTGCTGCGGCCGGGCAC
>DASUFY010000225.1:0-4920 GCA_036274315.1 Planctomycetota bacterium
ACTCTTCAGCGTCTCGGTGCCCGCGAACGCCATCACGAGGTACGGGATGCCGTCGACCTCGCCGCGGTCCTCGATCGAGACGAGGTTGGGATGGTCGATCTGCGCGAAGTACTTGACCTGCTCGAGCTCGAGCAGGATCGCGCGCCGCACCTCGGTGTCGTCGACCTGCAGGAACTTGATCGCGTAGTCCTTGCCGATCGACTGCTTCCTGGCCCGGAACACGAGCCCGAACATGCCGCCGCCGAGCTTGGTCGTGATCTCGAAGCCTTCGACGTAGCCCGGCTTCCGGTAGTGCCGGTAGAACGCCTCCCAATCCGGCAGACGTGCAGCGGTCGTGGGGGTCTGCATGGCCCGCCCAGTCTAGCAAGCGTGGCCGCGCGCGGCATGCGCTCGGCGGGCGCCGCCCGGCTCGGCAATCTCTCCTCGCCGCCGCCGTCGCGCGGGCCCCACGGCATCGCGGTCACGCGCGCGCCGCAACCCGGGCCAGTTCCACCACTGCGACGACCTGCTCGGGGCTCGCCGACAGGCCGTCGATCGGCACCGCCAGGTCGGCGGCGTTCGCCATCTTCGCCAACATGCGCAGCACGGGCCAGGCCACCGCCGCCTGCCGCGCCGCCGCCGCGCGTTCGACGATCAGGAACGCCCGGCCGCGCACGCGCGCGAGCCGCACCGCCTCGATGTCGGACCAGGCGACGCAGCCGAACCCGGGCAGCCGCGCGCGCAGGCCCGCGTCGTCGAACCACAAGACGGGCGCGCGACGCCACGGTCCGAGCGCGAACCAGAGCGCGAGCACGAGGCCGCTGGCGAGGCTGACCCACGCCACCGCGGCCTCCCTGCGCGCGGCGAGCAGGTAGCCGCCAGCGCCCGCGATGGCGAGGCCGAGACCGACCGGCACCAGCGCTCGGCGAATGCTCCTCACGAACGATTGCGGCGGCACGCGCGACATCGTTGCACTGTGGCCACGGCAGCCGCCCGCGTCGAGCAGATCGTGCCGGCGGACGGCCCCCTGCGACCAGCGCGGTTCCGCGCCGCGTTCGCGCCGCCGGCCCGTAGACTGCGCCCTTGGCACCGTTCACCGACACCCCGCTCTCGTGCCGCCACTTCGGCCCCTGCGGCGGCTGCACGCTGCTCGACCAGACGATCGCGACTCAGCTCGCGCACAAGCAGCAGCGCGCCCGGGAGCTGCTGCAACCGTGGCTCGACGGCGTCGAGGTCGGGCTCGCGATGCCGCCGCGCACGCCGCGCCACGACCGCACGTCGATCCTGTACCCGGCGCAGCTCGTGCAGGCGCCCCGGCACACCCGCGAACTGCAGCTCGGCATCTACCGGCGCGGCACGCACGACATCGAGCCCATCCTGGACTGCCGCATCCAGCACAAGGCGCTGACCACGTTCGGCGTGCGCGCCGGCCAGGTGCTGCGCGAACTCAACCTGCCGGTCTACGACGAGACGACGCACCGCGGCTTCGTGCGCGGTGTGCGCGCACGCGTGACGCCCGGCACCAACGAGCTCCTGGTCGGCGTGATCAGCACGCGCGCCGGGTTCTCCGAACGCGAGAAGCTCGGCAAGCTGCTGTGGGCCGCCGCGTGCGACCTCAAGGACGAACAGGGTCGCATGCTGCAGCTGGTCGGCGTCGTGCTCAACGTCAACGCGACGCCCGGCAACGTGCTGCTCGGCGACACGACGGTGGCGCTGCGCGGGCAGACGTTCCAGTGGGACCAGCACGGCGAGCTGCGGCTGCGCGTGTCGTTCGCGAGCTTCTACCAGCAGAACCGCCACGCCGAGGTGATCCTGTTCCGGCCCGCGCTGGCGCTGCTCGGCGACGTGCAGGGGCTGCGCATCGTCGACGGCTACGGCGGCGTCGGTGCGTTCGGCCTGCGCCTGCTGCGCGACGGTGCCGCGCGCGTGACGATCGTCGAGAGTTCACCGAGTGCCTGCGCCGACGCGCGCGCCAGTCTCGAGGCGAACGCGTTTGCGAACGGCGAGGTGCGCGAGCAGGAGTTCGGCAGCGCGCCGCTGCCGCCGTGCGACGTGCTCGTCGTCGACCCGCCGCGCAAAGGCCTGCTCGAGCCGGGTGCAGCCGCCGTGCTCGCCGCAGCGGCGCCGCGCGTGCTGCTCGTGTCGTGCGCGCTCGAGTCGCTGGCGCGCGATCTGCAGGCGCTCGGCGCGCGGTACCGTGTCGCCGCCGTGCGGCTCTGCGACCTGTTCCCGCACACCGAACACGTCGAGGCCGTGACGCTGCTCGAGCGGCGGGCGTGAGGCAGCGGAACGCCCTGGCATGGCAACGGAACCGACTATCATTAACACATTTGTGTCGCTTCTGAGTTGACGTGAACATTGCTGAAGTTTCGTGTCGATGGTACCATGCACCCATGGCCAAACACACGAGCCGCCGTGCGACCACGTTGAGCATCTCGCTTCCCAGGGAGCTGGCCCAGGCCGTCGAGCAGCGCGTCGAGAACGGCCTCTACACGTCGGCCAGCGAGCTGATCCGCGAGGCGCTCCGCCTCCTGCTCGAGATCGACGGTGCGAGACCCGCCGCCGTCGGCCTCTCGTCGCCGGTCGCCCGGCGGCTGACCACGGCCTTCGACCTCGCCGAGACAGGCACCGCGATTCGCAGCGAGCGGCTGCGGCGAACCGCCTCGGAGGTCGCTGAGCCCAAGCCCGCAGCGGGGCACGGCCTGGTAGCTCGAGCACTGCACGGGACGGACTCCGAGCAGCAGGAGATCGGTCCCGGTTTGCGCGACGCCCCCGAACGCCTCGCACGCCTCCGCATCGATGGATAGGTCGAGACGCTGCGCGGAGATCGTACAGGTCGTGCGCGAGCTCGGGCATCGGTGCGCCCTGGTCGGCGGCCTCGCCGTATCGGCGCGGGCCCGGGAGCGCTTCACCAAGGATGTCGATCTTGCCGTCGCCGTCGCTTCGGATGCCGAGGCGGAGGCCTTGGCTCTCGGCATGCAGCGGCGCGGGTTCCCGCTGCTTGCGGTCGTCGAGCAAGAAGCCAAGGGCCTGGTGGCCACGCTTCGCTTCGCCGACCCCACGCTCGACCCGGCAGAGCCTACGATCGACTTGCTCTGCGCCTCGTGCGGCATCGAACCCGAGATCGTCGCGGCAGCGAGCGCTGTGGCGCTGGTCGCGGGCGTCGTGATCCCCATCGCGAGCCTCGCCCATCTCGTCGCCATGAAGGTGTTGTCGATGAGCGACGTGCGCGATCAGGATCGCGGTGACGTTCGTGCGTTGCTGTCGGCGGCGTCGCCGCGCGACCTCGACGACGCGCGCGACGCAGTCGCCCTGATCGCATCGCGCGGCTTCCACCGCGACAAGGACCTCGCGGCGGAACTCGAGCGCATGATCCACCTCGTGCGCCAGCGTCCCGCGAGGTAGAGCGGCGAACGCCGTCCAGGCAACAACACCTCGCGACGGTGGGTCGGCGCACGTTGCTCGGGGAACGCAGCGAAGCGAGCCCCGCACCGGATCACTTGCCGGCGAGCCGGGCCTTCACGCGCCCGCGGAACGTCTCGAGGATCGTGCGGCCGAGGTCCGACGAGTTGGCGATCCACTCGGCCTTGCTGAACGCGCGCGGACTCGTCGCCGCGCGGATGGCCGCCAGGTACGGCTCGAGCCGCGCATACAACAGCAGCCCTTCGCCGTTGCTCTCGAGCAGGAACTCGGTGTGCACGACGCCGTGTTTGGCCATGCCGTAGACCATCTCCCAGTAGCTCGCCGTCTGGCGGTAGGCGCGGTTGAGCGGGTGCTCGGGCTTCAGGATCGCGAGCGCTTCGGCCTCGTTGCGCGGCCAGAAGTCGCGGTTGATCGCGTCGCGCGATTCGCGCATGACGGACTCGCGGCGCAGGTCGTAGATCTGGAGGACGAGTTCGGCATCGTGGTGGTCGGGTGCTTGCTTGCTCATGCCGGCAGCGTCGCATCACACCGCCGCGGACGGAAGCAAGATCCCGCGGCGGCGCCGGTCAGGGCCGCAGCCGCAACTGCAGGTTCTCGCGCGCGACGTGCAGCAACTGCTCCTTCTGCACGCCGTTGCGCTCGACCACGATCCGGTACTCGCCGGGCGGCAGGAACGAGTACCAACGCCACGGTCGCGTGTTGTCGACCGACGCGACGGAACGTGCACCCCACGACACCGACACGCGCGCGTCGACGTCCTCGCCGCCACCAACGTCGACGGCGCGCACGTCCACCTGGGCGCGCGGTTCGACGTAGATCTCGACCGCGTTGTGGTCCCCGATCACGACGTCGATCGCGTGCGGCGACTGCACGTCGAACGGCTGGAACACGCACTGCCCTTCGACCTCGCGGTCCTCGAGCAGCACCTCGGCGGGCCCGGCAGGCACGCTGACGTAGCCCCAGCTCGCGGAACCTCGCACATAGCGCCGCACGTTGGTGGCCGCGAAGAGGCGGCCGCCCGCACGCAGCGGCGGCAACGTCGACGCCGGCGGCGCGTATTCCCGGCCGTTGGCGGCCCGCAGCGTGAGGCCGACGATGCCGGCAGGTTCGGCGAGCAGCTCGACGCGCGCCGACGGTGTGCTCGCCGTGATCTGCACGGTCTGCGGCGCGGCGGGCACGATCCAACCGGACTCGGCGGTCACGGTCCACGTGCCGGGCGGCATGCCGACCCAGGTGCCCGCGTTGCCTTCGCTCGGTTCGAGCTCGAAGCCCATCGCCGCCCCCGCGATCGCCGCCGTGCCTTCGACGTGGAACACCAATGGCCGGATCACCGGGGGCAGTTCGCCGACGACCGCGATCTCGAGCCGCGTGGCCGGCACGTCGAAGTCGCAACGCTGCACCGCGGCCTGCGCCGGCACGACCACCACCTGCTCGTGCAGATAGGGTCCGCGGTGCGCGCCGGGCAGGCTGCGCACGTCGCTGACGACGCAGATGCGCAGCTGACCCTTCGCGACGAGG
>DASUFY010000226.1:0-7156 GCA_036274315.1 Planctomycetota bacterium
GTGCAGGATGTCGGCGAGGTTCTCGTTCATCGTGACGTACGAGGGCACGAGCTGCTTGAGCACGTCCAGCGACGAGACGGTGCCCACGAGGCGATCGCCGTCGAGCACGGCGGCGGTCGTCTGGTTGCCGGCCAGGATGCCGTCGATGAGATCGAACAGCGTCGTGGCCGGGGCGACCACGAACGGGGAAGCGACGAGAGCGTCTCGAACGAGCATCGGGAACCTCGCGACGGTGGGGCCCGCATCATGCCAGCGGACCCGCACCGATCGATGGGCGCATCTGCGTAGAAACCCGCGCGCGGGAAGAACGGCCACACCGCGACCGTCCACCGCGCCTCGTGCGAACACCACTGCTCGGCGCGTTGATCGGGTTCGGTTCGTGTGCGACGGTTCCCCCGTCGGCGCCCGGCCCGGCGCCGGTGCCCGGCCTCGCCACCGCGCTCGAGACGGGCTCCGCGTGGCCGCGCTCGCCGACCCCGTGGCTCGGCGCCTGCTTCGTGCTCGGGGACTTCGATGGCGACGGCAGCGACGACGTCTGCCTGCGCCTGAACGCCTCGAATGCACGGCGGATCTGGACGGGCAACGGGCCCCGCGACGTGACCCTGGCGGGCTTTCCTGGCGGCGAGGCGGACGACGCGGCAGCCCGAACCTGGCTGTCGGGGCGCGCCTTCGACTGGAACGGCGACGGCCGCGCCGACCTCGCGTTCGCGCAAGGCGGCGACGTGCGCATGCTGACGAACGTGTTCGACCGCGACTCACCCGAGCAGGTGCTCGTTCACTTGGCCGAAGGCTTGCCCGCGGGCACGTGGCTCGTCGGCAGCGCCGGCGATTGGGATCGCGACGGCGCTCCGGATCTCGTGCTGGCGCTGCCCGAGCGCGGCATCGTGTGGTGCAAGAACACCGGCACCGCGACCACGCCCGCCTTCGGGCAGGTGATGCCAATCTGGCCTGCGGTTCCGGGCGAGATCGTCACGGCCCTGCACCTGCAAGACCGGGACGGCGACGGTTGGCTGGACCTGTTCATCGGCTCGGCGCACCGCGCGGACGGCAGCGGTGACTTCACGATGCTCGAGCCGCGCACGGACCTGACGCCGCTCGAGCTCGCCGAGCAGGAGCGGCTGCAAGCCCAGCTGACCGCGCACGCGCAGCACGAGCGCCGCGTCGCCGCCGGACTCGAACCGCCGTCGCCTGTCGAGCAGCTGGTCGGGTCGGACTTTCGCGGTACGCCGGCCCATGCCGTGCGCGACTTGACATCGGCGCTGCACCGCCTGCAATTCCGCGAACAACCGTTCGTGGCCAACGCCGCGCGCTGGCACGCCCGGAAGCGCTGATCGGACGGCCTCCGCCCGCGCCGGCGACCGCCGCGCGAAACGCCTTGGCGACGAGCCTGCGCTTGCCCTACCCTGCTGGCCCACCCCCAACACTCCCATGGCCAAGATCACCTTCAAGGGCAATCCCGTCGCCACGATCGGCGACCTCCCCAAGGTCGGCAGCCCGGCTCCGGCCTTCACGCTCACCAAGAACGACCTGAGCCCGATCACCAACAAGGACCTCGCCGGCAAGAACGTCGTGCTCAACATCTTCCCGAGCATCGACACGGGCGTCTGCGCGACCTCGGTGCGCACGTTCAACCAGAAGGCCGCCTCGCTGCCCAACACCGTCGTGCTGTGCGTGTCGAAGGACCTGCCGTTCGCGATGAAGCGCTTCTGCGGCGCCGAGGGCATCGAGAAAGTGACGACGGCGAGCTGGTTCCGCGGCGCCGACTTCGGCAAAGACTACGGCGTCACGATGACCGACGGTCCGCTCGCGGGCCTGTTCGCGCGCGCGGTCGTCGTGCTCGATGCCCAGGGCAAGGTCGTGCACACCCAACAGGTGCCCGAGATCACGCAGGAACCCAACTACGAAACCGCGATGGCAGCGGTGCGCTGAACCCGAGGGCGCACGCGAGCCGCGGACACGAGCCGGACGCCGGTCGCGCGCCGGGCAAATCCGCCCAGCTCGACTGCATCTGGCGCCCCCGGTCTGGCCGATGAACCGCGCGTGAACCGACCGCGCGCGAACCACGCGACCGAAGCCGCCGAGCAATGCCTGCAGGCCGACCACCTGGCGCTCTGCGCGATGGTCGACCGCGCCATGGTCGTGCTCGTCGCCATCGAGGCGGTCATCGCCATGGGGCTCGCGCTGTTCTGGGCGCCGCTCGCGTGGACCGGCAGCTCGCTGGCGCCCAACACGCACGTGCTGCTGGCCGGCGCGCTCGGTGCGACGATGGCCGGCACCCTGACGTGGCTCGCCGCGCGCCGCCCCGGCGAAGCCGTCACGCGCCACGCTGCCGCCGTCGCCGTGGCCGTCATGAGCGGGCTGTTCATCCACCTGTGCAGCGGCCGCATCGAAGCCCACTTCTCGTTGTTCGTCGCGCTCGCGTTCCTGTCGGCATACCGCGACTGGCGCGTGCTCGTGACGAGCATGGTCGTGACGCTCGCCGACCAGTTCGCGCGCGCCGTGCTGCTGCCGCGTTCGGTGTTCGGCATCGACTCCACGGAATTGCTGCGCGCGCTCGAACACGCTGGCTTCATCGGCCTCGCCGTGCTCGTGCTCGCCTACGTCTGCCGCATGGCCATCGGCGAGATGCGCCGCGTCGCCCACCAGGTCGTCGGCACGCAGCTGGCCCAGGCGGAGGTCGAGGCCTCGCGGCAGGAACTGACCGAGAAGGTCGCCGCCGCCCGGCTCGACGCCGAAGCACGCGTACGCTCGATCGTCGACGGCTTCGAAGCGATCGGCGCGAGCATCCGCGCCAGCGCCGACCTGACGCGCGCGCTCGAGGGCATCGGCCGCGCCAACGAGGAGCACGCGCAGAAGGGCAGCGAGGTGCTCGCGCGCACGATGCAGCGCTTCCAACAACTCGCCACGTCGGTCAAGGCCAGCGAACAGGACATCCAGGCCCTGCTGCAGGCCGGCGCGCAGATCTCGCAGGTGACGACCCTGATCGAGTCGGTGTCGTTCCAGACCAACCTGCTGGCGCTCAACGCCGCCGTTGAGGCGGCGCGCGCCGGCGAACACGGTCGCGGCTTCGCGGTCGTCGCCGAGGAGGTGCGGGCCCTGTCGTCGCGTTCGAGCGAGGCCGCCAAACGCATCGGCACGTTCGCGCAGCACGTGCAGCAGCGCGCCGCCGACCTCGCCGCGGTGACGCGCACGGCCAGCGAACAGGCGGCCGAGGGCCTCGCGCTCGTCGACGACGCCGAGGCCTCGATCCGTTCGATCCAGACCAGCGCCGAGTCGCTCGGCGGGGCCGTCGACGGGGCCCTGGCCGCGAACGGCGGGCTGCTGCAGGACAGCAGCCGCCTGCAGGCGCAGGTGCGTGCGCTGCTGGCCTGAACGCGCGCGACGGCGACGCGATCGATGAGTCTGCGACCCGCGCGAACGCACGCCGGGGTCGGATGGCTGCCAGGGCGGGCTGCGTTCGACACAGGCGGCGGACTCGCACTGCGGCGGGCGCCTCGCTAATGTCGATCGGCCCACACCGAACATGCTGTCGCCGCCAGCCTGCCACCCGCCGCTCGCCGTGGTTGTCGCGTTCGCGGCCGTCGCCTCGCCCTCCGTCTGCCAGGCGGTCGCAGCAGCGGCGGCCTTGCGCACCTGCGAGGAACTCGAGGCCATGAGCGTCGCCGAGCCGATCGACGCGCGGAAGCGCTTCGACGCCTGCCTCGCTGACCTCGAACGGCTCGATGGCCTGCCTCCCGACCTCTGGGTGCGCCTCGGTGTCGTCGCCGATCACGTCGGAGCGCCAGCCGCGGTCCGCCTGCTCGCGCGGGGCGTCGACGGCCTGGTGCACCAAGTGGGCCCCGAGCACGCCAGCACACTCGCGGCGCGCCTGCATTGCACCGCGGCGCGACATGTAACCGGCGACGATGGCAACGCCGAGCGCGACTGGCGGGACCTGCTGGCGACGACGAGCCGCGTGCTCGGGGAACGCGACCCGTTGACGCTGGTGGTGACCGGCAACCTCGGCGTCGCTCTGGCGGGACTCGGGCGCTACGCCGAGGCCAAGGAGCTGCACGAGCGCTGCCTTGCGGGTCTCCAGGACCGCGCCGAACCACGCGAGGGTTCCATCGTGAGCGAGACGCTGAACCTCGCCGTCGCGCTGGACGGAATCGGCGAGCGCGAGCGCGCGAACACGATCGGCGCGGCGGCGTGGACGCGCGCGCAGTCGTTGTTCGCGCACGACCCCGTTCGACTCGCCGGCAGCGCACTGGTGTGGCTCCAGCTCGTGCAGGATCGGCCGGAGACGTTTGCCGAATTCGCGCGCGCGACGGCTGCGGCCCGCGCGACGCTGCCCGAGGACCATCCCTATCTGCTGAGCCTGCGCGATTGCGCCCTCGATACGCTGGCGGCGCACGACCTGTTCGCGGCGTGGCGCGAGGGCACCGACCTGCTCGCACTGTGGCGACGCAGCCAGCCAGATTCGCTTCGGCTCGGCTTGCTGCACCTTCGTGTCGCGAAGCTCGCGCGCGACATCGGGGACCTGCGCAGCGCCTACGACGAACTACGAGCTGGCTGGGCGATCCTCGAAGCGACGGGCTGGAGGCACGAGGCGTTGAAGTCTTCGCTCCCAGGCGCAGCCGAGATCTGGGCCGAGGTCGGTCAGCCCGCGCGCGCGCTCGATGCCCTCGCCGCCTACGTGGCCGACGATGCAGGGTTCGATGGCGCGAGGCCCGCCCAGCAGACGTTGCTGCTTGCGTACGGACGGGCTCTGCAGTCAGCGGGAAGACTCGACGAGGCAGAGCGTTTCTTCGCGCGCCTGCTCGACAGCGCCGCTCCGGTGGCACCTGCGGACCGCCGGGCGCGCGGCATGGCCTGGGGACTGCGCGCCAACAACGCGCTCGCGCGCGGGCTGCCCGCCGAAGCGACGGCCGCGGCTGCGCGCGGACTGGGCGAACTCGGCGACACCGACGCTGCGCTGCAGGACGTTCGCGCGTCGTTGTCGAGCGTGCTCGGCTGCGCGGAGATGCAGCTCGGCGAATTCGAGTCGGCGCTGGTCCACCTCGCGGTGGAGTCGCCCGAGGGGACTGCGCACCCTACGGGCATCCGGCACTGCACCAACCGCGCACTCGCGGCGTTCCACGGTGGCGACCACGAGCGCGCGCGCGCCGAGGCGCTGGCCGCGATCGGCGTGCTCGTCGCCATTCGCGCTCGTGTCGGCCTGCAGCTCGGCGAAGGCAGCCGGCACTCGCTCGAGCGCGAGTGCGAGGCCGCCCGCGACATCTTGTTGAGCCTGCCGTCCGACATCGTCGACGACCGCACCGCGGCGCAGGCCGTGCTGCGGCTGCGCGAGGGCAGCCGGGTCGCATGCGAGATCGCGGCGCGCTACCGTGCGCGCCGACGCGAGGACCCCGGCCTCGAACGGCTGCGCGCCGCGGCCGACGCGGCCTGGCTGCAGCTCCGTGCAGCCGGCACCAACGCCGACGCAGCGCTCGAACATGCTGCCGACGACGCCGAACAGCAGCTCCGGCGCGCCCTGTTCGGCGACGGCGAGCACGGTTTCGGCACGGTGACCGAGACCCTGCCTCCGACCGGCACGCAGGCGATCGTCTCGGTCGAATACGCACGACAGACCCCATGGGACGCTGCAGCGAGGCGGGTGCCGCCCGCGAAGCTCAACAGCGCGATCTTCGTCATCGCGAGCGATGGCGCCACGCGACGGTTGGAGGTTCCGGCCGGGCAGCAGATGCGCGACATCACCGCCGCCTACGTGGCAGGCCTGCGCCAAATGAGCAGCGGCACGCGCGGCCGCGATCCCGAGACCGGCACGCAGTACGCGTTCGCCGACACGCTGGCGACGCTCGCTCACTACCTGCGGCCCGTGCGCGATGCGCTCGACCCCGACGTCGCGACGGTCTTCGCTTCACTGGACGGCTCGTGGGCGACCTTCCCGTGGGACGCGTCCGTCGGCGATGGCGTGATGGGAGACCGCTGGCAATTCGTGGTGGTCGACGGTCTGCCCGCCGCATGGGTGCCTGCGCCGTTGCCGCCGATGGGTCCCGGCGACGTGCTCCTCGTCGGCGACGTCGACTTCGGCAAGGGAGCGATCGCGGACTGGAAGGCTCTCGCGGGCACCGCACACGAGGTCGATGCGATCGTGCACCTGCACGACGAGCTCGGCTCGGACCGGCCTGCCCGCGTCCTGCGCGGAGACGACGCGACGCGCGCCGCTCTGCTCGCGGCAGCGCCGCATGCGAAGATCATGCACGTCGCGACGCACGGCTACGTCGACGCGCGCTTGGCGGACGGTCTCGCGACGGTCCGTCTCACGTGGCAGGAACTCGGCCAGGTCTGTGGCCTCGTGCTCGCCCGGGCCAACGAAGAGCCGGTCGCGGCGAGTTGCGTGACGGCGGCCGAACTCGGCCGAATCGACCTCCTCGACTGCGAACTCGCAGTATTGTCCGCGTGCGGCACCAACCTCGGTCCACGGTCCGCGGGAGAAGCGGTCGCCGGTCTCAACCGCGGCCTGCACCTCGCCGGCGCGCGGCTCAGCGTTGCCTCGTTGTGGGCGGTCGCCGACGTGCCCACGGCGTTGTTCTTCGAGGAGTTCTACCGCGCGCTGTGGCACGACCACGCAACCGTGCCGGGCGCACTCTCGGCGGCGCGGGAGGCGAGCAAACGCGCCGGCTACGGCGCGGGCGTGTGGGCTGCGTTCCAGCTCTACGCGAACGCCGGACGACGGTAGGCGGAACCGGGTTCTGAGTGTGGTCGGGCACGGTGCGTGCTTGCGCTGGCAATTGCAGCTCCAGCTGCCCGGCGAGCGGCGGCCCACCACTGCCATGCCCCCGTCCTGGCCTCGTGGTCGTCGAGACGGCAGCCGAGCCCATCGCCCGCGATTCCTCGGAACGGTGTCCCGCCGCGCGGGCCGCCGGGTCTGGGATGGGCAACCCAAACGGAGCTTCCCATGATCCCCATGCGCCGCCTGCTCGGCACCCCGCTGTGCCTGTTCGCCCTGCTGGTCACGACCCTTGCCGGCGAGGCCGCCGGGCAGACCAAGGCCCAGCAGTTCGCCTCCCAACAGACGTTCACCAACACCGCACCGCCCGCGCCGGGCTTCGTGCTGGCCGACATCCTCGACCAGGTGACGCCCAACGGCATCTACGCCGGCACGGCTCCCAAC
>DASUFY010000227.1:0-7102 GCA_036274315.1 Planctomycetota bacterium
CCGCGTTCAACCCGGGCCCCGGCTGGCTCTACCCGCAGAACCGGCTGTCGCGGCCGCTGAACACGTTCCTGTCGAGCCCGTGCCACCTCATGCTCGATGGCGCCCCGGCGGGTTCGACGTCGCTGCTGATCGCGGACCTGATGCCGTTGGCGCCAGCGGGCGGCGGCGTGATCCTCGGTGAGGACGTGCTGTGGGTGAACCCGTTCGCGGTCTACTACCTGATCGCGCCCGTCGCCGTCGACGCGGCCGGGCACGCCGAGGTCACGATCCCGGCGGGCCTGCCGGTCGGCTTCCACATGGTCACGCAGTGGGCCGTGGCCGACGCGTCGGCCTACCTCGGCCACCGCTTCACGGACGCGCTGCTGTTCCGCTTCGGCTTGCAATGACCAGCGGCCCGGGCCGCGGCGAGGGCTTGCTCACACCTGCACCGTCTTCCAGCGGCCCCGGCGGAACAGCAGCACCGCCGCGAGCGCGAACAGCGCCTCGGCGATCGGGATCGACCAGAACACGCCGATCGGCCCGAGTTCGCAGCCGAACGCGAGCCCCCACGCAAGCGGCAGCTCGAGCAGCCAGAAGAACACGAAGTGCAGCCACGTCGGCGTGCGTGTGTCGCCGGCGCCGTTGAAGGCCTGCACGGCCACCATGCCCCAGGCGTAGAAGACGTAGCCCGCCGCGATGACGCGCAGCGTGTGCACGGCGTGCACGCGCACCGCGGGGTCCGTGACGAACGCGCTGACGATGGCCTCGGGGAACAGCTCCATGACGAGTGTGACGAAGCCGAGGAACACCATGTCGTAGGTGCCCGTGAGCCAGACCGCACGTTCGGCCCGTTCGGGCTGCTTCGCACCGAGGTTCTGGCCGACCAGCGTCGCGGCCGCGTTGCTGAGGCCCCAGGCCGGCAGCAGCGCGAAGATCAGGATGCGGATGCCCGTCGTGTAGCCGGCGCCGGCTGCCTCGCCGAAGCGGTTGACGAAGTAGACGAGCCCGACCCAGCTCACCGTGCCGATCAGGAACTGGCCGATCGTGCCGAGCGACAGCCGCACGAGCTGCCACATCGGTCCCGCGTCGAAGCGGATCAGACGGTCGAGCCGCACGCGCGCGGCACCGCGTCGCAGCAGCCAGAACTGGTAGAGCACGGCGATGCCGCGGCCGATGCACGTCGCGACGCCAGCTCCCGTGATGCCGAGCTGCGGGAACGGCCCGAGCCCGAAGATCAGGCACGGATCGAGCACGAGGTTGATGCCGTTCGCGACCGCGAGCACCTTGAGGGCCAGGATCGGGTCGCCCGCACCGCGGAAGATCGCGTTCTGCAGGAACAGCAGCGTGATGATCACGTTGCCGCCGAGCAGCCAGGTCGCGTAGCCGGTGCCGGCTTCGACGACCTTCGTGTTGCCGTCGCTGAGCAGCGACAGCAGCTCGGGCACCCAGAGCAGCGCCGGGACGCCGATCGCGACCCCGATCACGAGACCGAGTCCGATCGCCTGCCCGCCGGCCACGGCCGCGCCGGGCAGGTCCTTCTCGCCGACGCGCCGTGCGACGAGCGCGGTCACCGCCATGCCGAGGCCGAACGCGATCGCGTAGACGATCGACAGCAGCCCTTCCGTCACGCCGACCGCAGCCGCCGCAGCTCCGCCGGTCGCATGCACGCCGAACCAACCGTCGTCGATGCGGTTGACCCACCAGATGTCGACGAGCGCGAACAGCGACTCGAGCAACATCTCGAACACCATCGGCACCGCGAGCAGCAGGATCGCCGCGGGCAGCGGGCCGGTCGTGTAGTCGTAGTGCTCGCCGCGCAGGCTGCCGGCGACGTGAGCCCAGAACGAACGCGGTGCGGTCGAGTCGCTCATGCGGAGCGGGGCTCGAACGGGGCGGTCGCAGCGGCGGAGGTCGGCATGCGCGGGGCGCGGAGCATAGCCAGACCCGGGCACGGGCGCTCGTGAAGCGACGCGGCGCGCCGCTCGGGCTCAGCAGGCGTCGTCGGGCGCGCTCGTGGGCGCTGCAGCGGCGAGCGCCACCGCGGGCCCGGCCGCCCAGTGCTGCAGCACCTCGCGCAGCGCGTCGCGCAGGTTGGCCCACTGCTTGATCGGCGTCGGCAGGCAGTTCACCGCGATGTCCATGCCGCAACGCTGCTGCAGGAAGCGCAGGCCCTCGCTCATCTCGGCGTCGCCGAGGCCGAGCAGCAGGCCCGGGCGCAGGTGTTCGAGCATCGTGCCGAGCTCATTCTGCGCCAGCAGCGACAGCGCGAACCAGTCGCCGCCGCGCGGCGCCAGCACGAGCGCGTTCGGCTGCAGCCGCAGCTCGTTGAGCACGTGGCCCGGGAACTCCTGGTCGAGCAGCATCACGTCGAGGCAGGCGCCCGACGCGGTGCGCCAGCGCAGCACCAGCACCTTCTGCTCGTAGGCGAGCGCCTGATCGACGAACTCCGGGCCCAACGGCGCGGCGGCGGCGCAGGCCGTCGCGATGGACGTGGTCGCGTCGGCGACGAGCAGCACGAGGCAGCGGCCGGCTTCGATGGCCGCGCTCGTGAACGCGGGCAGCTGGTCGCGACAGAGCAGCAGCAGGCTGGCGCAGGGGTCGCCCGCGATCAGCTGCTGCAGCTCCGCAGCGGCGCTCGCGGTGCCGGGCACGGCCTGCAGCACTGTGCCGGGCGCGGCTGCCGCCGGCGCCTTGGGCTGCATCGGGTCCGGGTTCTGGCCGGGGTGGTCGCGCCGCCACGAGTCGAGCCGGCGCGCCGCCTCCATGAGCAGCGTCGTCGTCGTCAGCGCCACGGTGTTGCGCACGGTCGCCAGGTCGATCTCGCACGGCCGGAACTCGAACTGGCCCTGCGTCTCGAAGACCTGGCGGTAGAACGCCTCCTCGCCCTCCAACGTGCCGAACGTCGCATGATAGACCTGGCCGCCGACGAACAGCGCCTGGCCGGTCGTGTGCGGCGTCAGCAGCGTCAGGATGCCGGTGCGCTGCGCGATCTGCAGCAGGTGCACGAGGTCGGTGAAGGCGATGGTCTGGAAGTCGCCGCCGAGGCAACCGGCGCGGCGCGAGTGGCTCGTGTTGGCGAGCTGGCGCCGCACGGCGGCTTCGACGCGGGCGACGACCTCGGCCATCGCGAACGGACGCGCGATGTAGTCGGTGGCGCCCTGCTGGAACGCGTCGACCTTGGCCGCGACGCGGTCGTCCTCGGCGACGAGCAGGAACGGCAGCGCCGCGAGGTGCTCCTGCTGGCGCAGCTGGCGCAGCAGCTGCAGCGCGTCGGTGTTGGGAGTGCCGACGCAGACGACGATCACGTCGACGACCTGCGTGACGAGCACGTCCATGGCCCGGGCCTGGTCGCTGGCTTCGACGACGCGCAGGTGCGGCTGCTTGCCGAGCGACGCACGCAGCCCGAACCCGACCTCTGGATTCTGGTCGATGATCAGGACGGTGGCGGTGCGGTCGCGAAGGTGTTGGCGTTCCATGCCGGGGCAGGGCCTCCAGTCCGCAGTCTTCGGCTGGGCTCGGCGAGCGCCTTGACCGCGACTGCGGCCGGTCCGGACAGCACCGTGCCATCGAAGAAAGCCAGGCTCGCGGCGCGCAGCGCCGGCGCACGCATGCGGGCCGTTTGCCCTGCCGCGCGAGCTCGCGTGCGCAGCGCGACCCGATCGCCGACAATGGTCCGCATGAAGACAATGGCCGCCGCGTGCCTGTTCGCCGGCATCTCGATCGCGCAGCAGACGCCCGACGCGGCCCCGGCGCCGCGCGCCGTGCTCGTGACGGGCGCCAGCTCTGGCATCGGTCGCAAGACCACCGAACTGCTCGCCAAGAGCGGCTTCTTCGTCTACGCAGGCGCGCGCAAGCAACAGGACCTCGACGCGCTGAACGCGCTCGACAACGTGCAGGCGATCCGGCTCGACGTGACCGTGCCGGCCGAGATCGAAGCTGCGGTCGCGACCGTGCGCGGCGCCGGCCGCGGCCTCTACGGCCTCGTCAACAACGCCGGCGTCGCCGTCGTCGGGCCGCTGATCGAACTGCGCGAACAGGACCTCGCGTTCCAGCTCGACGTCAACCTGTACGGCCCCTACCGCGTCACGAAGGCGTTTGCGCCGCTGCTCATCGAGAGCAAGGGCCGGGTCGCGACGACGGGCTCGCTGTCGGGCACGGTGTCGTGGGCGATGGGCGGCGCCTACTGCATGAGCAAACACGGCGTCGAGGCCTTCACCGACGTGCTCGCCGCCGAGCTGCAGCCGTTCGGCGTGCAGGTCAGCGTGATCGAGCCGGGCAACTACAAGACCGAGATCATGAGCAGCATGCGCGAACGCCTGCTCGCGAGCGGCTACACGACGGCGGGCTCGCGCTACCAGGGGCGCATGGACCAGCTGCTCGGCGCGCCGCAAGACCGTTCGCAGTATCCGGAGCCCGACGAGGTCGCCGCGGCGTTCGTGCGCGCGCTGACCGAGCCGCAGCCCAGGCGCCGCTACCTCGTCGTGCCGAACCGCCGCGAGGCCGAACTGACGATCCGGGCCGCGATCACCAGGGTCGTGCAGCTCAACGAGGCGCAGGCGTTCGCGTTCGACCGCCAGCAGCTCATCGACATGCTCGACGACACACTCAACAAGGCGCGCGCCGCGGCGAAGTGAGGCCGCGAACGCTCGTCGGCGCGCGGCTCACGGCCGCCGCGGCTCGACGCCGAGCAGGTTGCGCACGAAGAAGTCCTGGCGCCGGCGCACGAGGTACGACGTCTCGCCGACGCCGTGGCCGCCGCCCGGCACGACGACGAAGTCGAAGTCCTTGTCGGCGGCGATGAGCGCCGCGACCACCTGCATGGTCGAGGCCGGGTCGACGTTGTGGTCGAGTTCGCCGACCGTGAGCAGCAGCTTGCCCTGCAGCTTGCCCGCGTGCGTGACGTTCGAGCAGTCCGCGTACCACGGGCCGATCGGCCAGCCCATCCACGCCTCGTTCCACCAGATCTTGTCCATGCGGTTGTCGTGGCAGCCGCAGTCGGCCGCGGCGGCGCGGTAGAAGTCGCCGTGGTGCAGCAGCGCCGCGAGCGCACTCTGCCCGCCGGCACTGCCGCCGAAGATGCCGACGCGCGAGAGGTCGAGGAACGGGTGCACGGTGGCCGCTTCGTGCAACCACGCGATGCGGTCCGGGAAGCCGCTGTCCGCGAGGTTGCGCCAGGCGACGTCGTGGAAGGCGCGGCTGCGCCAGTTCGTGCCCATGCCGTCGATCTGCACGACGACGAAGCCGAGCTCGGCGAGCGCGCGCTGGCGCAGGCCGAGGCCCCAGCGTTCGGGCACGAAGTGGTCGTGCGGCCCCGCATAGATGTCCTCGACGACCGGGTAGCTGCGGCGCTCGTCGAACGTCGACGGCAGGATCAGGATGCCGTGGATGTCGGTCGTGCCGTCGCGCCCCTTGGCGACGAAACGCAACGGCGGCCGGAAGCCCCTGCCGAGCAGCGGCGCGGCATCGTCGCGACCGAGTTCGGCGACGAGCGCACCGTCGCGCGCGCGCCGCAGCTCGGTGACCCACGGCTGGTCGACGCGCGACCAGCGATCGACGAACAGGCTGCGGTCCGGCGAGAACGTGCACTCGTGCGTGCCGTCGCCTTCGCTCAGCCGGACCAGGTTGCCACCGTCGAATTCGACGCGCGCGAGGTGCGCATGGTAGGGATCCTCGCCACCACGCATGCCGTAGGCCACGAACCAGATCTCGCGCCTGGCCTCGTCGACGTGCTCGACGCGTCGCACGAGCCACGGCCCGCGCGTCACCTGCACGAGCTCGCCGGTCGCCGTGTTGCCGCGGTAGAGGTGGTTGTAGCCGTCGCGTTCGCTGGTCCAGAGGAACCCGCGCGTGCCGTCGAGCCAGTGCAGGAACGTCTTCTGCGAGTAGTCGACGAACGTCTCGCTCTTCTCCTCGAGCACCGTGCGCACTGCGCCGCTCGCGGCATCGATGGCGAGCAGGCGCAGCACCTGGTGACCGCGCCGGTTGTAGAGGCAGTAGACCTCCTTGCCGTCTCCGGACCACTGCACGTGGTCGACGGACCACGCGTTCTCGAACGGCTCGTCGGCCACCGGGATCTCACGCCTCGCCTGCACGTCGAAGAGCCGCGGCCGCGGCCGGTCGATGCGGTCGCCGGGCTTCTGGTACGCGTACGAATGCAGCTTCGGCTGCAGTTGGTCCTTGGGCGCCGCTTCGATGAGCTGCACGCGCCGCTCCTCGCCGGGTTCCACCTGGAAGCCGAGCACCTTGCCGCCGTCGGGCGACCAGTTGTCGGGCCGATGGTAGGGGTCCGACGCCGTTCCCGTCGCCGACAGGCGGAACTCGTCGCCGGCCGCGTCGCGCCCCCACACATCGTACTCGCGCACGAACAGCTCGACGGCGCGCGCGGGCTGCGCCGTGCGTTCCATCGCGACGCGGCGCGACTGCTCGTCGAACACCGCGATGCCCGGTGCCTCGTCGGCGACGAAGATGCCGGCGAGATCGTCGGTGGCGAAGTCCGCGAGCCACGTGTGCCCGGCGAAGGTCGGCTGCTGGCGCGCGGCGCCGGGCGCGAGTTCGCCGAACGCGCGCGGCCGACCGCGCGCGTCGAGCCAGAACAGCCGCACGCTGCGCTCGAGGTGGTTCTCGAACGTGATGCTCGTCGCGAGCGTCGAGCTGCCGCTCGGCACCTGCCGCGCACCGGGCGTCAGTCGGTGCGGGGCCGCGGACACGCCGAGGTCCTCGGCCTTCGCCGCGCGCCGCACGCTGCCGTCGCTGTCGACGCGCACGAAGGTCGCGCCGTCGGGGCCGCGCCCTTCGAACCACAGCGCCGAACCGCCGTCGAGCCAGTGCCACGCCGGACGGAACTCGACAACCTGGTTGCGCCAACGCGCGGCGAGCCCGTTGGCGCGTTCGTAGTCGGCCGCCGTGCCCTGGGCGAGCAGGGGCGGCAGGAACAGCAACACCATGGCAGCCGCGAGACGCATGCCGCCATCGTGCCATGCCGCCCGCCGGGGCAGACGCCACAGACCGACTTCGCGTGTGAGACGCCGCGTTGCAGTCGAGTTCGGCCAGCGGCGCTCGGCGCCGCTGGGCAACCCTGCATCAGAACCGGTCTCTCCCGCTCCAAGGGCGCCGTCAGGCGCCC
>DASUFY010000228.1:0-18411 GCA_036274315.1 Planctomycetota bacterium
CCGAGCAACGGCGCGTAGGCACCGAGCACGCCGATCACGAGCAGCGTGTTCGCGTTCTGGATCGCGCCGGTCAGCGTCACGGTGTTGCTCGATCCGTTCGTCAGCGGCCCGCTGCCGACGAGCGACGGGGGACCGAGCGAACCGGCCTTCGCGAAGCCGCCGTTCGACCACCCAGTCGCGTTCTTGATCCACAGCACGGCGTGCTGAAGGCCATCTGCGTGCCGGCGGTGGTGCCGTCGCTTCGCCACAGCTCGACTCCGGCCGCAGTGGTCTCCGCGACGAAGTAGACGGCACCGTTCATCACGACCAGGTTGGTGGGGTTCGAACTGGCGCCACCGGGTCGGATGTCCGCGAGCAGGGACTGGGCCGGCAGGCCCAGTGGCAGGGCAGCGGCGAGGGCAACCAACGGGAGGTGGGCTTGCAGCGGGCTCATGCCCTCGGCAGCGGCGGCGCCCGCGAAACCACACCCGGGCGGCCCGAATCCCCGGCGTCCGGGTCGCTGCGAACGCGTCGCGGTAGAGTCGGCCCATCGTGATCCGCGCCGCGCTGCTCTGCCTGTCCACGCTTGCCGCCGGGCTCCGGGCGCAGGCAGCGCAGTCGCCGCTGCCGATCGTCGCCCGTCCGCCCGCCACAGCGGTGCAGCGGCTCGAGCCGCTCGGCCTGCGCAACGTCAGCCTCGACGGCGGCACGCTGCGCGCGGCGGCCGACCGTGCGCGCGCGTTCTGGCTGCGGGTGCCCAACGACGACCTGCTCATGGGCTTTCGCGCTCGCGCCGGTCTGCCGGCACCGGGCGCCGACCTCGGCGGCTGGTACTCGAACGACGTCTTCCACGTCTTCGGGCAGTGCCTGTCGGCGCTGGCGCGCTTCGGCGCGAGCGGCGACGACGCGTGCCGCGAGAAGCTGGCGGCGCTCGTGCACGGCTTCGCCGCGTGCATCGCCGACGATGGCTACTTCTACTTCAGCACGAAGCCGAACGCGCCGCACTACACGTACGACAAGCTGGTGGGCGGCCTCGCCGACGCGTGGACCTACTGCGGCATCGACGCCGCGAGGCCGGCGCTCGCACGCATCACGACCTGGGCCGAGAAGCACCTCGACCGCGCGCGGCGCTTCGGCGACACCTCGACCGAGTGGTACACGCTGAGCGAGAACCTGCTGCGTGCCTCGCTCGCGACCGGTGACGAACGCTACCGCCGGTTCGCCGCGGTCTGGGAGTACCCAGAGTGGTGGCGGTGGCTCGGCGACCCCGGCGAGCGGCCGGCCCTGCCCGCGGGCGTGCGCTCGGTGCACGCCTACAGCCACGTGAACACGCTCGGCGGTCTCGGCGCGGCGTGGCTCGTGCGCGGTGACGAACACGATCTGCAGATGCTCGTGCGGGCGCACGACGAGCTGCGCGCGCACCACGTGTTCGCGACCGGCGGCTTCGGCCCCGACGAGCAGCTGCTGCCGCCGGCCGACCTGCGCGCGCGGCTCGAGGCGACGCACAGCAGCTTCGAGACGCAGTGCGGCAGCTGGGCCGTGCTCAAGCTGTGCAAGTACCTCCTGTGCGGAACCGGCGAAGCGCGCTTCGGCGACTGGATCGAGCTGGTCGGCGAGAACGGCCTGCTCGCGAGCCTGCCGACCACGGACGACGGCCGTGCGTTCTACTACAGCGACCACCATCCGGCCGGTGCGACGAAGGTCCTGTACGGGCAGGGCTTCGCCTGCTGCACGGGCACGCGGCCGCAGGCGCTCGCCGAGATCGCCGACGTGGTGTTCCTGCGCGCGATCGACGGCCTGTGCGTCGTGCTGCTGACGCCCGCCACGGCGCGCTTCGACTGCGGCGGGCAGCCGGTCACCGTGGTGCAGCGCACGCGCTTTCCCGAGACCGACACGACCGAACTTCGCATCGCGACCGCGGCGCCGGTGCACTTCGCGCTGCGGCTGCGCGCCCCGGCCTGGCTCGCGGCGCCGGCGCGCGCGACGGTCGGCGGTGAGAGTGTCGAGGCCGCCGTCGACGAACGCGGCTGGATCACGGTCGCGCGCGAGTGGCGCAACGGCGACCGGCTCGAGTTCACGCTGCCGATGCGCGTCGCGCGCGTGCCGCTGCTGCCGCAGTCGCCGCTGCCCGCGGTGCTGATGCAGGGCCCGGTCGCGCTCGCGGTCCGCGGGCCGGCGCGCGAAGCCCACGCGCTCGCCGAGGACGACGGCGTCGCCGAACGGCTGTTGCCGGTGCCCGGCGAGCCGCTGACCTTCCACGTGCGAGGCGCCGACGGCCTGCTCGTGCGGCCGTTCCAGGCGCTGCGCGAGGGCGAGCCGTACGTGCTCGCGCTCGATCCGGCGCTGGCGCGCCGCATCGACCACCGCGAGGTGACGTTCAGCGACGGCTGGAACGACGCCGGCCGGTTCCGCTACGGCAACGTGCCGGGCAGCACGGCCGCGGTGGTGTTCGAAGGCACGGGCATCCGCTGGCTCGGCTGGTGCTACGACGACGCCGGCCGCGCCGAGGTGCGCATCGACGGCGAGGTCGTCGGCGTCGTCGATCAATACGGCCCGGGCCGCGACCTGCCGTTCGAGTGGCACCACGAGGGTCTGGCGCCGGGCCGCCACCGGCTCCTGCTCACGATCCTGCACGAGAAGTCGGCGGCGAGCCGCGACCGCTTCTCGAACGTCGCGGGGTTCGACGTGATCGGCCGGTAGCGCGCGGTGCGCGCGCTGCATCGATCAGTTGCCGATCGTCAGCAGCACCCTCCGGGGCGCGGGCCGGTGGATCGATCGGGCCTGCTCAGCGGGGCCGACCGCCCTTGACCGGTCCCGCTACGTCACCGACACCGGCGTCCTGTACGGGAACGTGTTCGAACCGCCGGCCCCGTTCGTTCAGAACCAAGGGCAATGGGAATCGCCCGAGCTCTATCGCCTGCGCGTGGGGGGAAAGCACAACGCGAGCGACGCCCTGCAGATCCGGTGAGCGCCGGCGACCGGCGGTTGCCGGTCTTGGATCCAGACTCCAACCGACCAGTGGGCCTTGGCCTGGCGACGAAAAACGGCCGCAGCGCCAACGGGCAGCTGCGGCCGCTTGCTCGATTCGCACCGGGGCGCGAACCTCGTGCTCGATGACTACTGGTCGCCGAGCTTGCCCATGATGCCGTTCGTCGTCTCGAGCCCGAAGCTGTTCGACGGCGGCAGGATCGCGAGCGCCGACTGCGTGAACAGCTCGAAGCCGATCAGGGACAGCGGCGTCGCCGGCAGGAGCAGGCTGTAGTTGTAGGTCGAACCCACGGTCGGCACCCAGGGACCGAGCACCAGGTCGAGGCTCGCGTACGCTCCGCAGCCGGGCATGCCGAGGAACGCCAGGTTCGGGACGTTGGGGTTCGAGGTGCCGAACCAGTTGATCCCGAAGACCGTGCCGGTCGGGATGACGTTGACCCGCAGATCCCAGCTGGTGCCGAGCACCGGGCGGGTGGTCGCACTGAGTCCCAGCGTGGTCCAGAACGGGCCGACGCCCGTCGTGATCGTCACCGGGCCGATGACCGCCAGGTTGGAGTAGTCCGTCGGACCCGGATTGGTGGCGCCGTGCCCGGACGACATGCCGACCATGCCGTCCATGATCGAGCAGGTGCCGTAGCGGACTTCGATCGTGCCGCTGTCGAACAACGCGACCTGGACCGTGTTGGCGCCGCCGATGCCGTACTCGGGCACGTTGGTGAACGTGATGTCGAACTCGTTGGTGCCAACCGGCTGGGCGTGCACGGTGCCGCCGACGGAGGGATCCAGGTCGTCATACATGAAGGCCAGGAGGTTGGGGCCGTTCAGAAGCGTGGTGACGCTCTCCGTGCCAGAAACGGACGTCGTCGGTTCGAACGAGATCCAGCCGTTCGAGCACAGGTAGATCTGATTGAGCAGTCCCTGCGCACACGGGAAGGCGAACGGCAAGGTGATCGCCTGTGTCTGGTCGTCGCCGATGGTCATCGCCGCGCCGACCGGGGGAACGACGGCGCCACCGACACCGACCAACAGGTACTCGTTGCCGGTCCAGAAGTAGCTCTGGCTCGTGTTGCTGAGATCGAACGGAGCCGCGGTCGTGAACAGTTCGTAGGCGGTGCCGTTGCCGGTGGGATTGCCAGCGCCGCAGCCGATGCCGACGGTCGTGTTGAGCCCGTAGGTGCCGGACAGCGTGGTGTCGTTCGAGATCACCAGGTGGCGGATGCAGCCATTGAGGGCCGTTCCGTTGCTGAAGTTGTTGGTCGTGAAGTTGAAGTTGTTGTTGGTGTTGAGCGGGCCCAGGTTGGCCGAGTGGATCAGGGTGCCGTTGAGGTACAGCTCGACGAACCCACCCTCGTATTTGATGGCCGCCGAGTACCACGTTCCCGGCGTCACCGTGGTCGTCGACCACGTGTAGCTCGCGTTGTTGTAGAGCACGCCGAGCGTGCCGCTCGTGTTCGCGTAGAGACCGATCCAACGCCAGCCGTTGCCACCCATCAGGATCGGACGGTTGTACGGCGACGGCAGCGCCGTCAGGTTGAAGTCGACCTCGATCTGGAAGTCGTTCTGGTCCAGGGTCGAGATGACCGGCGACTGGATGTTCTGCCCGCCACCCACGCTGTAGAAGTACGTGCCGTCGTGGCAGACGCCGTTGCCGCTGCCGTTCGGCGGCGCTGGCGGTGTGGCGCTGCCGTTGGCGGTCAGCGCGATCGGGCCGTAGGCGGCGGTGGAGTCCAGCAGATCCACGATCAAGGGATAGTTGGCCTGGGTGATCTGGGCGCTGAGCGCACCCGAGGTCGAGAGCGCCGCGAGCAGGGCGACGGCCGCGCTGGTTCGTGATCCGGCGCGCCGAGCGTTGTGGAGTCGATGCATGTGTGTCGTGGTGGTCGGGGTTGGTCTCGGTCTGGGAGGGTGGGCCGTTCGCAGCGAACGTGCCCGGACCGAGCAGGGAAGCAGCGAACGCTGCATGCATCTGGGGTATCGGTGGCGAGGTCGTCGGTCAAGGTCGAGGCATGCGTCATTCCTGTACCCACCGCGTGGTTCCACCGGCGCGCATCGCCGAGCTGCGCCGGATCCGACGCACGATCTGCGCACCGCCGAACGCCGCTACGCGCGGTGCCTGACCTGCTTGGGTCGCAAACCGGGCGAACGACCCGCACCGTGTGCCGCGTGGGCGGCGCTGCGCGAGCCGCGCCGCGCTTCACAGCGTGCCGATCGGCAGCGCGGGCGCATTGCTGGCGCGCACCGCGACGAGCCGTGGTCGAGCCGAGCCGGGACAAGGCGGGGCAGACGAACTACATGGGCGGTCGGATCACGCCAGCGCACCCGGTGGAACTGGTGGACTCGTCGATGTGCGAGCTGCTGTTGACGCGGTATGGCATGGTGCTGCCGACCGAGGCGCAGTGGGAGTACGCGTGTCGTGGCGGCACGACGACGCCGTGGATGGTGCCGCGGGAGAGGCTGGTGGAGGTCGCCAACCTCGCGGACGCAACTGCGCAGGAGTGCTCGTCGGGATCCACGTACGAGGCGTGGCGGGACGGATACGTCACGCACGCACCGGTCGGCTCGTTCGCGCCGAATGGCTTCGGTCTGTTCGACATGCAGGGCAATGTCGGGGAGATCTGCCGGGACCGCGGCAGCAGCTTCTTCCTCCCGGCGGGCTACGCACGGTCGGCCAACCGCAACAACCTGGCTCCCTCGGTCCGCATCTCCGACCTGGGCACCCGCCCAGCCAGGCTCATGCACCCGCTGGATCGAGCCCCGCGGCGCAGTCGCCGCACATCTGCCACTTCCGGATGCCGAGCGGTTGCCGGCCCGCTATCGTCCGCGCCCATGAAGCTGACCAGGGTGGTCACGTTGGCCGCGCTCGGCTGGACGGCGGCGATCAGCTCGCTGCACGCCTGGCTCAACCTCGACCTGTCGGCGCGTGCCGCCGGCGGGCCGTCGTTCCGGGTCGGGTTCCTGCCAGTCACTTGACACCTGACCTGTCCCGTCAACCACTTCATCCAGGAGCACCTGAATGGCGTGGGCGGGTTCGAACCGGTCCGGTTCAACGGCTGGCCAGAGCTGAAGGAAGCGTTCCTGTCCAAGTACACCGACGCCACGTTCCTGCTGGCGCCGATGGCGATCAGACTCCGTGAAGAGGGCGTGCCCATCAAGATCGTGTACCTCGGCCACCGCGACGGCACGGCGGTCATGGTACACAAGGACTCCGGCATCCACCGCACCGAGGACCTGCGCGGCAGGACCATCGCGGTGCCGAACCGCTACTCGAACCAGCGCCTCTTGTTGTTCCGCAACCTCCAGGAGAAGGGCATGACCTTCGCCGACGTGACTCTCGTCGAGATGCCGCCGCCGGACATGCCGGCGGCGCTGTACAGCCGCGCGGTCGACGCGGTGACGTCGGGTGAGCCGTTCATGGGTCAGACCGAACTCGACGGCTACGGCCGCGTGCTGTGGCTGACCAAGGACGTGTGGCCTGGCTTCATCTCCTGCGTGCTCGCCGTGCGGGAGGACGTGATCGCCGGCCAGCGCGAGCGTGTGCAGGCGCTCGTCGACGGCATCGCGAAGAGCGGCCTGTGGCTGGACGATAGCATGGACCACCGCATGCAGGCCGCGGAGTTCGTGGGCGAGCGCTACTACAACCAGAACCCCAGGCTGCTCGAGTTCGTGCTCAGCAAGCCGCCGGATCGCGTCACCTACACGAACCTCACCGTGCTGCGGAAGGACTTCGAGGAGATCGAGAGGCTGGGACGCGAGGCCGGCATGCTGGCCGGCACCGCACATTTCGACGACTACGTCGACTCGTCGTTCGCCCCGGCCGATGGCGCGCCTGGCGCGTATTCGTTCGAGGACCCGGTCTCGACGGAACGCGCGCGCGCGAAGGGCCTGGTGAAGTGAACCACGCGCGGGCCGTCGACGCCGTGCAGCGCTTCGGCCCCCCGCTGGGAGTCGCCGCGCTGCTGATCCTCGCGTGGGACGCGGCGGTGCGCTGGACCGGCAGCGACCTGTTCCCGAAGCCGGTCGACGTGCTGGCCGGCATCGTCGAACTCGCGAGCAAGGGCCTCCTGATCAAGTACGTCGTCGCGTCGCTGTTCCGCGTCACGATCGGCTTCCTCCTGGCCGTGCTGCTCGGCGTGCCGCTCGGTCTCGTCTGCGGCTGGGTACCGGCGCTGGCGCGCGCGCTGAATCCGTTGATCCAGGTGCTGCGGCCGATCTCGCCGATCGCGTGGATCCCGGTCGCGATCCTGTGGTTCGGCGTCGACGACCGCGCGCCGATCTTCCTGATCTTCCTGGCCAGCGTGTTCCCGATCACGGTGTCGTCGATGGCGGCCGTGCAGGGCATCCAGCCGGTCTACCTGCGCGCCGCGCGCAACTTCGGCCTCGGCCGCGTCGAATTGTTCCGGCGCGTGATCCTGCCGGCGACGCTGCCACAGATCCTGACCGCGGTGCGCATCGCGCTCGGTATCGCGTGGCTGGTCGTCGTCGCCGCCGAGATGATCGCAGTCAACTCGGGACTGGGCTTCCTGATCATCGACGCACGCAACGCCGGCAAGCGCTACGACCTCGTCGTCGCCGGCATGGTGCTGATCGGCCTGATCGGCCTGTGCCTCGACCAGCTCGTACGGCGCCTCGAACGGTTCGACGAGGTCGCCTGGGGGTTCAACCGGTGACGGCCCCACACGATCCTGCCGCACGCGTTGCCGCGCCGGTGGTCGCGGTGCGCGACGTCTGGCTGCGTTTCCCCGGCAAACCGGGCGCCGACGCGGTGCCGGTGCTGGAACGCGTCAGCCTCGAGGTGGCGGCCGGTGAGTTCGTCTGCATCGTCGGCCCTTCGGGCTGCGGCAAGTCGACGTTGCTGAACGCGATCGCCGGATTCCTGCGGCCGACGTCCGGGACGATCCTGGTCGACGGCAAGCCGGTGCACGGGCCGGATCCGCGCCGCATCTTCGTGTTCCAGGAGAACGGCGTGTTCCCGTGGCTCACGGTCCAGGAGAACATCGCGTTCGGGCTGTCGCGCCGCCCGCGCGCCGAGCGCGCGGGCATCGTCGCGCACTACGTCGACATGGTCGGCCTGCGCGGCTTCGAGAGAGCCTACCCGCGGGAACTGTCGGGCGGCATGCGCCAGCGGGTGGAGATCGCCCGCGCGCTCGCCGCGCGGCCGGACGTCGTCTACATGGACGAGCCGTTCGGCGCGCTCGACTTCCTGACGCGGCTCAAGATGCGCGACGACCTGATCCGCATCTGGCGCGAGGAACGGAAGACGGTGCTGTTCGTGACCCACGACATCGACGAGGCCGTGCAGCTGGCCGATCGCGTGATCGTCATGACGAAGCGCCCTGCGACCGTGCAGGAATCGGTGCCGGTGCCGCTGGAGCGGCCACGCAACCTCGACGCGCCGGGCTACCTGGCGGTCCGCGACCGGATCTTCGCGGCGATGGGCCTCAGCGTGAACGTCGGCGACCCGGCACCGGCCGCCGCACCGGCAACCGGGCAATCGAGCGCGTCTGCCGCAACCGATGCGCAGGACGTCGTCATCGTCGGCGGCGGTCCGGCCGGCGCGATCCTCGGCTGCTACCTTGCCAGAGCCGGTGTCCGCACGACGATCGTCGACAAGTCGGTGCACCCGCGTCCGCATGTCGGTGAGTCCCTGCTGTGCTCGACGACCCGCGTGTTCCAGGAGATCGGGTTCCTGCCCGTGCTCGAGGAGGCCGGCTTCCTGCGCAAGCCGGGCGCGACCTGGACGCACTGGCCGAACGGCGTCGTGCACTCGGTGCAGTTCCGCGCGATGCCGCAGGTCGGCGTGCACCTCGACTACACCTGGCACGTCGATCGCAGCCGGCTCGACACGCTGCTGCTGCAGCACGCGGAGCACCTCGGCGCACGGGTCGTGCAGGGCGAACGCGTCACGCGGGCCGAGTTCGATGGCGACCGGGCCGTGGCCGTGCGCCTCGGCAGCGGGGCAGTGCTGCCGGCGCGGCTCGTCGTCGACGCGTCGGGACGCCGCACACTGATCGGCACGCAGTTGGGCCTGCGCCGGAACGACACCGAGTTCGACCAGTTCACCATGCACAACTGGTTCGAGCACTTCGATCGCGGCCCTGCGGCGACCGCCGACCACGTGCACATCCACCTGCTTGCCCGTTCGCGGTCCTGGCTGTGGCAGATTCCGGTCAGCGCGACGGTGACCTCGCTCGGTGTCGTGACCCGCCGCGACGACTTCCACAAGACCGGCGAGGAGCCCGCCGCGTGGTTCGCGCGGCAGCTCGCGGACCATGCGGCGCTCGCCGCGCGATTCGCGGCGGCGCGACCGGTGCACGCCTTCGTGCGCGAGAGCAACTACAGCTACGCCCTGGACCGCCTCGCCGGCGAAGGCTGGCTCGCGATCGGCGACGCCGGTCGCTTCGTCGATCCCCTGTTCTCGGCCGGCGTGAGCGTCGCGGCGGAGTCGGCCCGCCTCGCCGCCGACGCGATCCTCAGCGCTCTCGCAGCGGGCGATCTCGGACCGCAACGCTTCACAGGGTGGGAGGAGACCGTGCGGGCGGGCCACGACCGATGGCGCGAGTTCATCGCGTCGTTCTACCGGCTGCCGCCGCTGTTCTTCGACATGCTCGGCAACGACGACGAGCGCGAACAGCTGCGCCCGTTCCTGCAGGGCGACGTGCTCACGACCGCAGCCGAGCGAACCCTGCTGACGATCCGCGCCCGCGTCGACGACGTCGCGAGCCACCCGGACCACCCGTGGCACGCCGAACTCGCCGGGATCGACTGATGCCCGTCGGCACTTCCATGCGAAAGACACTCCTGCGACTGGCGCTCTCCGCTCTCGTCACCGTGCTGCTCGTGTTGTCCATCGAGGGCGCGGCGCACACGTGGACCAACTGGCAGGCCACGGGGCAGCTGCCGCCGCTGAAGGAGCTCTCGCACTGCGAGTACGACCCCGAACTCGGCTGGCGGCATCTCGCGAACAAGGTCGTGCCCGATCTCTACGGCAAGGGCCTGACCCTCACGACCAACAGCCAGCACCTGCGCGGCACGCGCGACTGCTCACTGCAAGACACCGAGAACACCTACCGGATCCTGTGCCTCGGCGATTCGTTCACCATGGGCTACGGCGTCGGCGACGAAGACACGTACCCGGCACAGCTGGCCCAGCAGCACCCGGCGATCGACACGATCAACATGGGGCTCGGGGGCTATGGCATCGATCAGTGCTACCTGTGGTACGAACGCGACGGCACGAAGTTCGACGTCGACGTGCTGCTGTTCGCGTTCATCATCGGCGACTTCTTCCGCATGAACCCGTGGGGCAACGTGGCCGACATGGGCAAGCCGGTGCTCGAACTGGTGGATGGCAACCCGGTCGCCGTGAACGTGCCGGTGGTGAACGTGCTGGAGGTGCCGCGCTTCGGCACCCGGCTCACCCGCCTGTGGCAGACCAGCGCCCTGGCCCACCTTCTGCCGACCACGCTCGCGGCGCCGGCCCTGGGCCCGGTCGCACTCGCGGAGCAGCCCTTCGTGCCCGTCGCCCTGCGCATCTTCGAGATCCTGCGCGATCAATCGCGCGAGCGGGGGCAGCTGTTCGTGCTCGCGATGCTGCCCGCCGAGGAGGAGGTGCCGCAGGCCAGATTGGAACTCATCGACGGCTGGCTTCGGCCGGCGCTCGAAGAGCGGGGCATCCCGTTGCTCGACCTGCGGGCGGCATTCCAGCAGGTGCCGAAGACGGAGCTGCCGGGGCACTTCACGCTCGGACACTTCTCGAAGAGAGGGAACCTGCTCGCCGCCAAGGCACTCCTGGAAGGGATCCGCCGACTCGACCCGGCGTGTCCGCGATAGCCGGAACGCATGGCCCGCCGCCGGCGCGCAACGATGGGAAGACCTTGCGCTGCCCGTACCCCCGCCCGGATGATCCGCTGCGCATGTGGAACGCGGTCCGACTGCTGGTGTGCGCAGCGCTCCTGTGGCAGGCGGTCGACAGCGTCGTGTCGGCGATCGGTTGGATGCACAGCGGTCTTGCCGTCGGGCCGCGCGCGCGGTTCGTCGCGAGCACGGACGAACGGCTGCAACGCGCGCTCGGCGGCGACGCGGACGTCCTGATCGCGCTGCGCGCGGCCGCGCCAGCGGACACGATGCTGGTGACGCAGAAGATCGTCGGCCGCGTCGAGGACTTCACGCCCGCGCAGCTGCTCCTCCTCGCGCACAAGAACCACCTGATCGGCCAGCTGACGGTGCTGCTCTACCCCGATCCCTGGATCGTCAGCGCACCCGAACCGATGCCCTTCGTCGAGCAGCAGACGCGGCGCGGCGCGCGCACGGCGCTCCTGTGGTTGCCCGGTGACCAACGGCCGTCGGCCGCCGGCGACTGGCGCGCCGTGCACACGGCGCCGGGTTTCGAGATATGGCAGCCGCGGACGGATTGATCAGCTACGCCCAGGTGGCCGTCTGCGGGGCGGTGCTGCCCGCGTTCCTCGGGCTCGGACTGGTGCGCGCGCTCGGCCTCTCGCACGCGCACGGACGGCGCACGACGTGGGCTCACGCGTACCTGGTCGGGCAGCTCGCGATGGCCGCGGTGACGTTCGGCTGGCTGATGCTGGGTCGGCTGCTGCCGGGCCCGCCGTTGCCCGGCTGGCTGCTGCCGCTGGGCGCGGCCGCCGGCGGCGCGTGGCTGCTCCGCCGCGCCGCTCGTCGCGACCGGCGCGCGCGCCAGCCAGAGCACGCGTCGCTGTGGATCTGGCCGCCGCTCGCCATCGCGATCGCGCTGCTCGCCGAGGCCTGCTCGCGCACCAACGCCGAGCCGATCCACTCCGGCGACGAGTCCGCCATCTGGGCCGCCAAGGCCAAGGTGCTGTTCGCCGCGCCGCCCGGCACGATGCACGACGGCCTGCACTTCCTGGTCGCCCACCCCGACTATCCGCTGTTCAACCCGCTCGTGCAGGCGCTGGCGTTCGCGTCGACCGGCCGCATCCTGCACTGGGAGAACCGGCTGCCGATCCAGCTGTTCGGCGTCGCGCTGCTGCTGCTGCTCTCCGCGTCGGCGACACGCCGCGCGCACCCGCTCCTGGCCGGTCTGTCGCTGCTCGCGTTCACGGGCACCGCGTTCGGCCACGTCGCGCTGCTGGCCTGGGCGGACATCATGCTGGCGTGCGCGACGCTGGCCTGTGTCGACGCGCTGCTTGCCGCACGCGAGACCGGCGAGCGGGTCTGGTGGCGGCTCGCATGCTGCGCGCTCGCCGCGATGCTCGCCAGCAAGAACGAGGGCGCGATGCTCGCCGTCGTCGTGCTCGGCGTCTTCGCGGCGCGCTGGCTCGCCGACCGACGCGGCGCCGCGGCGACGGCGGCCGTCCGGCTGCGGGATGCAGCGTGGCTGCTGATGCCGGCGGGCACGTTCGCGCTGCACGCCGGGTTCAACCGCGCGTATGGCCTCGGCAACGACCTGCTCGATCCCGCCACCGGCGGCGGCCGCGGCCTGTTCGAGCGCATCGTGCACCAGTTCGCCGCCCACGCTCCGGAAGTCGGCTCGTACTACGCCGGCTACCTGATCGACGCGGGGCGCAGCCGCGTGCTGCCGATCCTGTTGGTGCTGACCTGCGCGGTCGCCTTCGCCCGGCGCGGCCGCCGGTTCTTCGCCCGCCCGGAGGCGCTCCTGCTCGCCGTGTTCGCCGCCGCCACCGCCGGCTACATGCTCGTGTTCATCGGCACCAACGCCGCCCTCACGTGGCACCTCGCCACCGCCGCGGATCGCACGATGCTGCACGTGTTGCCGCTCGCCGTGCTCGGCATCTGCTGTGCGGCCTGGCCGCTCGCCAGCGGCGGCGAACGTGCTCGCGACGGCGCGCCAGGACAACGGTCCGAGGGGATGGACCGCGACTGACGGCCCGCCTTGGTCGCGGCGAGGGCCGAAGACGGGTCGCCGCGGCACCTCAGGACGGCGGCAGCACCGCGTACACCACGACGCCGTCGCCGCTCCCGAGAGCCGGGCCACGACGCGCCGCGAGCCATTCGTACAGCTGGCGCGCGCTGGGGAGCGCCTCGACGAGGCTGCGCAGGGTGTCCAGGGTCGTGCTCGTGACGATGGTCGTCACGCCGTTGGCCGCGTTGCGCGCGATGGTGCCATCCAACGCCGCGAGATCGCCAGCCAGCTTCGCGGCGGGCCTGCCCAGGAAGCTGGCGAGCACGACGAACCCGCAGCCGGGATAGCGTGTCAGCCAGACCTGCCCGTCGGGGCCGGCGCCGTCGCCGACGAGCCACAGCATCGAATGGCCGCACCCCGCCGCCTCGATCGCGGCCGCCGTCGCCAACGCACCGGGCGTCTCCTGCAACCCGAGGCCCAGCACGATCGCCGTCGTGGTGCTGACCACGAGCGACACGCCACGCAGCCAGATTGCCCGCACGTACGTGGCCACCACGATCGCCGAAGGTCCGGCGATGGCTGTCGCATAGGCGCCCCACTCGCACTCGCTGTCGAGCAGCAACAACGAACTGACGATGAGGAACGGCACCGTCGCCGCCAACGTGCACAGCGCCGCCCTCGCCGACCGGCGCCGCACGGTGAGGACCAGCAGCGCGACGCTGACCGGCAGGAACGGCACGAGCCATTCCCGGGCGACGATCCCGCCGAAACCGCCGCTGCGCGGCGCCGCCCAGCGGCGCAGGAAGAAGTCGAACGAGGTCGCTGCGTCCGTGGCGCCGCCGAGACCGCGCGCGAGCATGGGCAGCAGCAGCATGCCGAGGATCAGCACGGCCAGCGCCGAGCTCGTTCCAGCGGCCAGGTCGCGCCAGCGCTGCGCCGGTTGCACGAGCGCGAACATCGGCAGCATCGCCATGCCCATCATCGCAGCCAGCGGATGGGCGAGAAAGGCCAGCGAGAGGCTCGACCCGACGACGACGGCGCCGCCGAGGGTGGGACGCTTCGCCCAGCGCGCCATGCACAGCCACCCCAACCCACAGAACGGCAACACCACTCCAGGCACCTCCGCCAGTACGGCGAAGTAGGTCGTGGCCGGCATCGTCGCGACCAACAGCGCCGCGAACAGGGCAGCGCCACGGGTGGCAGCGAGCGTGCGCGCCGCAGCGTGCGTGAACCACACGCCGAGCGCGACTCCCGCGGCGCTGAGCAGCAGGGCGCCGCGGTAGACGCCGCCGCCGAACGGCGCCACCAGCGCCTGCCCGACGTGCAGCAGCGGCGCGTAGAACGTGTAGCGCGCATTCTGCCCATCCCCCCTGCCCAGGCAGTGCGCGTTCAACAGGGCCAGCGTGTCGATGCCGTGCCACGCGTAGCGACCCAGACACAGGTAGACGGCCAGGGCCACCACCGCGATCGCCACACCGTCGACCGGCGGCGATGACGTTCGTGCGGCGTGCGACGGCGTGCGTTGGCTCATCGGCCGAGCGCCAGCTTCCAGATGCTGCGGCCGTAGGTCGCGGCAACCAGCGTCTTGCTGCGTTCGTGATAGACGAGGTCGACGACCATCGTGGGCGGCAGATTGCCGGTCGCGTTGCGCCAGGTCCTGCCGCCGTTCTGGGTCACGAAGACGCCGGCGTCGGTGCAGACCCAGAGTTGGGAGGGCGCATCGGGCCGGATCAGCAGCGCCTGGTGCGGTGCGTCGGGCAGCCGCCCGCCGTCGATGTCGTGCCAGATCGAGCCCGCGTCGCGCGAGCGAAAGACGTGCGAGTTGCCGGAGTTGCCGACCGTCACGAACACCAGGGCGGCATCCTGCGGATGCGTCTCGATGCGCGTGATCATCACGCCCGGCAAGGCGCTGTCGGCGAGGTTCGCGCTCCACGTGGCACCGCGGTCGAGGCTGCGGAAGAAGCCGCCGTTCTCGGTGCCGACGTAGATGCAGTTCGGGTCGGCCGGCGCGACCTCGATGGCCGAGATCGGACTGCCGTCGAGCACGGGCGTCAGCGCCTTCCACGACACGCCGTCGTTCGTGGTCCGGTACACGCGCTGGTTGCCGGTGTAGACCGTCTCGGAGTCGCGGGGATCGAAGGTGATGTAGACCATCCAGATGCCACGGCTCTCGTCGGGCCGGAACGGCGGCGAGACGTCGCGCGCCGAACCGCCGCGGAAGCGATACATGCCGCCCAGCTGGAACGACGCATAGACGTGGCCAGCGTCCTGCGGATCGAACACCATCCACCCGCCGTCGCCGCCGAGCAGCTCGGTGAAGTCGTCGATCTTGCCGGTCGAGGTCACCAGCGTGCCGTTGTCCTGGGCGCCTCCGCCGTAGCGACGTTCGTCGGTCGCTGCGACGTCGACGTCGTAGAACATCGTCACCTCGAGGCCGTTGCTGCGGTTCGTCCAGGTCTTGCCGCCATCGGGGCTCAGGTCGAGGCCACCGTCGTTCGCCGAGTGGACGCGGTCGGGCAGACTCGGTGCGAAGACCAGCGCGTGGTGATCGGCGTGCGCGTAGCGCGCGGTGCCCCGCGTCGCGTCCCACCGCGTCGCCGTCCTCCACGTTGCCCCCGCATCCTTCGTGACGTGCAGGTCGACGCCGCCGCAGATGACGTGGTCGGGATCGAGCGGATGCACGGCGATCGCGTTGCCGTACGACATCTGCCCCTCGAGCCGGAAGTGGGTGCCGGCGACGTTGCGCCACGACGTGCCGCCGTCCGTGGAGCGGAACACGCCGAGCACGCGGTCGGCATCCTCGCTCGCCATGTCGGCGCAGAGCGCCCAGACGATGCGCGGATCCGACGGCGCCAGTGCGATCGACGTGCGGCCGATGCGCTCGGTCGGCGGCAGGCCCCGGCGCAGCTGCGTCCAACTGGCGCCGCCGTTCTTCGAGCGGTAGATGCCACTCCTGGTGCCGGGCCCGGTGACCGTCGCGAAGACGACGCCGCGGTGCTGCGGGTCGAACACGATCGCGTGGCACCAGTAGTTGTTCGCCGACACGAAGGTCGCGCGCTGCCAGGTCCTGCCGCCGTTCTTCGTGGCGTACAAGCCGCCGATGTCGCGGTCGGTCGAGACGCGGCCGTAGCCGAGGCCGCCGACCAGGATGTGCGCGGGGTCGAACGGATCGACGGCGATGGCACCGATGCGCCGCGGCAGCCGCGTCTTCTCCGACAACGCGAACGGTTGCCACGAGACGCCGCCGTTCTTCGTGCGGTAGAGGCCATCACCGGCGTAGGAGTCGGCCGAACCGTTGGCTTCGCCGGTCCCGCTGTACAGCACACGCGGATTGCTCGGGTCGATCGCGAGGGCGCCGATCTCGAGCGGCGCGCGGGCGCGCCACGCGGGCGCCCACGTGCGGCCAGCGTCGCGGCTCGACCACACGCCGCCGCCCGCGGCGCCGATCCAAAGCCGATCGGGGTCGCCCGGATGGCACACGAGCGACGTGCAGCGCCCACCGATGTCGGTCGGACCGGCGGGTTGCCAGTTCGCCGGCCGGAAGCTCGACAACCGGCGCGCGACCCGGCGCCGTTCGTCGATGAGCTTGGCGACGCTCGCGTCACGCATCGGCCACGCGACGCGCGAACGGAACCACGCGGTGCGGGCCTTGTGGCTGGTGAGCCGCGCCGGCGCTGGCCGCGCACGCCGCTGCTTGCGTGGACCTCGCGGCAGTGGAGCGGACGCGGCTCGCGCCGCACGCGACGACGACCTCTTCTTGGCCATGGGCATGCCCTTCCTGCTGCCGGCACACTGTAGCGTCGGCGCCGGCGGCCTGGTCACGAGCAACGCGGTGCGCTGCGTGGTGAGCAGCTTCCAGCAGGGACTGCCAGGACTCACCGGGTTGCGCCGGGCGGCCCCGACGCCGATGATCGAGCGCGGCGTGGGAGCCCTCCCGGAGGTGACATCGATGAAGCTCGCCTTTCGCGGCGTCGCGACAGTCGCGGTCGTCGGCCTCATGCCCTTGGCCCCGGCGCAGACGGGGATCTGGACGAACAGCCAGCCATCGACCTCGCCGCCGGTGCGGACCATGGAGGGTTTGGCCTTCGAACGGGTCAGCGGGCTGTTCCTCGCCTATGGAGGCACGCCAGACCCCTCAGGCTACACCCCGTACGCCGACACCTGGGCCTTCGACGGCTGCTCTTGGTTCTCGCTGGCACCCGGCACGAATCCGGGGACGCGCTTCAACGTCGACCTCGCGCCCTCGCCGACACCGGGACGCGTCGTCCTGTTCGGTGGCGTCGTCGTCGTGATCCCGGGGATCCCACCGGCCTACACTCCGGTCATCGACGGGACGACGTGGGAGTTCGACGCGCTGACGACGACCTGGACGAACGTCAGCCCCGCCGGCGCCAGCCCTTCCGCGCGGCAGCTCGCGACCCTCGCGTACGACTCGTTCCGGGGGCGCACGGTGCTCTTCGGCGGAACCGACGGCTACGGCGCCGTGTTCCACGGCGACACGTGGGAATGGGACGGGACCTCGTGGGCGAACGTCACGCCAGTCGGAGGTCCGAGCCCCTCCGCGCGGGCGTGGCATGCGATGACCTTCGACGCGACGCGCCGGCGCACGGTGCTCTTCGGGGGCTACGACGGGTTCGCGCAGCACGACGACACCTGGGAATGGGACGGCACCCAATGGACCCGGATTCCGACGCCGGTCTCCCCTTCGCCGCGCAGTTCGGTCGCGATGGCCTACGACTCCTGGACGCAGCGAGTCGTCCTGTTTGCCGGCTCGCAAGGCTGGCCCACGGGTTGGAACGACACCTGGGAGTACGACGGAACGACCTGGTACCCCGTCTCCATCCTCGGCACGATCCCGCCTCCGCAATACCTGCACCGCATGGTCGGCGATCCCGTGCGTGGTGGCATCCTGCTCCATGGTGCGTTCGGCAGCGGCTGGTCGCCGCTCAACGACACGTGGCGCTACCAGCGCGCCGCGCTGACTGCGACCTCGCTCCATCCCGCTCCGGGCGCGACGGTCAGCTACCTGCTCACCCTGCCGCAGGACCCGGGCCTGCCGTACATCGCGGCGATCTCACTGAGCGGAACCTGTCCAGGCCTGGCGCTTCCGGACGGTCGCATCGTCTCCCTGAACCCCGACGCCTTCACGAGCATCTCCCTTTCGGGTGCCTTTCCGTCGACCTTCCAGGGCTTCGTCGGAACCCTGAACGCGGGTGGCGCCGCGCTTCTCGCGCTCGCGATCCCACCGATTCCCGCCCTGAGCGGGCTCGCGGTCTCGACGGCCGCGGTCACCTGGAACGGGGTCGGGTTCCGCGGCGTGACGAACGCGACGACGTTCGTGATCCAGTAGCGGCGCTGGAGCGGGGCACTGGCCGCTGTGCGCGATGCGCGCAGTGCGAACGCCGTCTGGCCCCACCGGTTGCCCCCAATACTCCCCCATACTGTGCATCGGACCCGTCACATGGACCCCGCTCGCCTGGCCAGCACCACGTTGTCCATCGTCGACGCCGGCAGCTACCACGGCCCTGCGGGCCCAGTGGACTTCGGCGCTGCGGTCCGGGCTGCGATCGACGGCACGCGCGGGATCGCCCCGGACGAAG
>DASUFY010000229.1:0-6058 GCA_036274315.1 Planctomycetota bacterium
GCTCCGAGCGATGCCCGCTACCATGCTCCGCCCCCGATGCATCCGGCCCTGCCCACCTCCGTGCTCGTGCTCGCCGCCGCGGCACCGTGCCAGTTGCTCGACGATCTGCGCGACGCCGTGCGCGAGGCCGCCAGGTCGACGCGCTTTGCGCTGTCCACGGCGACCTTCGTCGGGCTGACCGAAGAGTCCCTGCTGTCCGGCGGCCGCTTCCGCATCGACGGAACGCCGAGCTCGGACCTGTCGGTGCTGACCCTGCCGCTGCAGCGCGAGCTGGACCTCGGCGAGCGGCTGCCACACCTGCTCGTCGAGGGCACGCTGGGCTATGCGAGCTCGCGCCAGGACTTCGCGAACATCTGGGATGGCCTGTCGCCGGCCTTCGCGACGCGCATGGTCGCCAGGTTCGAAGCGCTCGGTGGCTTCGTCGGCGCCGGCCCGCTGCTGCCGATCGGCGACGGGTGGCAGGTGGCCGTGCTCGGCGTCGGCGGCGTCGCCTACGTCGACACCAACGCGCGCTACGAGGGGCCCGGAGCCGCGTTCTCGGCGGCGGTGCTCGACGGCATCGCCGTCAACTGGGACGCGACCTACGCGATCTACGGCGGCGGCCTGCTGCTGCGCAACGAGGGCTGGCGGTGGGGCAGCACCGCGGTGACGCCGCAGCTGCGCTACGACCTTCGCCGCGTCGATCCGATCCGCGTCGACGACGTCGTGCAGGACGAAGCCAACACCGTGCAGTGGCTCGCCGCGCAGGTCGGCTTCGAGGGATCGACGGGCTGGAGCATCAGCGGCCGCGAAGTGCAATGGACCAGCAGCCTCGGCGGCAAGGTCTTCGACCACGCGGCCGCGCAGGTGCTCGGCGTCGGCGGCTACGGCGAGGTGGGTGCCGGGCTGCGGTGGCGCGCGGAGCAGATGCTGCCCGGCCTGTCGCACGTCGAACTGCGCGGGGCCCTGTTCTACGGCGACGGCATACAGGGGTGGACGCTGGGGCTGTCGGTGTCGTTCTGACCCCGCGAGCGCCGCGCCGACGGGGCGCGGCGGCGTTCCAGCGGCGGAACGGACGCGCCCCGACCGTTCCACGCCCGGCACGCTGCGCGGCCCGGACCGCGCCGTTTCCCCCGGCATCGACGTCCCGGTACCATGCGGCAAGCGAGTTGCATTCCCGCGAGCGCCCCGGCCCAGACGAACCCGTGCAACCAGACGCCTCCTCGACGACCGACCGCCGCGCCCACTGCGCCGAAGCCGACTTCCAGTCGCTGGCCGAGACCCTGTCCTCGCTGATCGCCCTGATCCGCGGCGACAAGATCGTCTACGTCAATCCGGCAACCTGCGAACTGCTCGGCCGGCCGCGCGAGTGGTTCCGCGACCGCGACTTCTGGGACGTCGTGCACCCCGACGACCGGCAGGCCGCGATGGCGCGCGGTCGCGCCCGCGCCGCCGGCGTGCCTCAGCAGAAGCGCCTGCTCGAACGGTTGCAGCACGCCGACGGGCACGCGATCTGGATGGACTACTCGGTCGACGTGCTGCTCTTCGAAGGGCTGCCGACCACGCTGGTCACGGGCCACGACGTCAGCGAGCGGCGGCACCTGGACGAGCAGTACCGGCGCAGCGAGGCGCGGCTCGCCGAGGCGCAGCGCATCGGCAACATCGGCAGCTGGGAGTGGGACGTGCCCGGCAACCGCATCACCTGGTCCGAGGAGATGTGCCGCATCTTCGGCGTCGAGCCCAGCGACTTCGGCGGCGCCGTCGACGGCTACTTCGAACTGCTGCACCCCGACGACCGCGAGATGGCGCGCGAGGTCGTCGCGCAGGCGCTCGCGCGCGGCGGCCCGTTCGCGTTCGAGCACCGCGTCATCGGCCGCGACGGCGTGCAGCGCACGATCTTCGGCCGCGGCGAGGTGTTCCGCGACGCGTCGGGTGCGCCGGTGCGCGTCGCCGGCACGGGCCAGGACATCAGCGAACGGCGGCGCATGGAGCGCGAGCTGCAGCAGAGCGAAGAGCGGTTCCGGCTCGCGTTCGCGCACGCGGGCACCGGCAAGGCCATCGTCGGACCCGACCGCCGCATACTGCAGATCAACGCGGCCGCCTGCCGCATCCTCGGCTACGAGCAGCACGAGCTGATCGGCCTGCACACCGACGCGATCACGCACCCCGACGACCGCAACAGCACCGAGACCTTCGTGCAGGCGCTGCTCGACGGCCGGCAGGTCTCGAGCACGATCGAACAACGCCTGCTGCACAAGGACGGCCGCACGGTGCTGGGCCACCTGACCGCGACGGTCGTGCGCGACGCCGCCGGCCGGCCGCTCGACTTCTTCGTCGACTTCGAGGACGTCACCGAACGCTGGCGCGCCGAGCAGGCGCTGCGCGACAGCGAGCAGCGCTTCCGCAACCTGTGCAAACAGGCGCCCGTGATGCTGATGTCCGTGAGCCCGGACGTGCGCATCCGCGACATCAGCGACTTCTGGCTGCAGACGATGGGCTACGACCGCGAGCACGTGATCGGCCAGGACGCCTGGAAGTTCGTCACCACCGAATCGCGCCGGCGCCTCGAACAGGCCATCGAAGAGGGGCGTCGGAACGGCGAGGTCGTCATCAAGAACTTCCCGCTGCAGGCGGTTCGCGGCGACGGCGGCATCGTCGACCTGCTCAGCACGAGCGTGGCCGAGATGGGCGACGACGGCGAGAGCAAGGGCGCGATCTGCGTCTCGATCAACCTGACCGACCTGCGGCGCGCCGAGGTGGCGCTGCGCGAGAGCGCCGACCGCTACCGCGCGCTCGTCGAACACGCGGCCGAGGCGATCATGGTGCTGGACGCCGACACGGACCGCTTCGTCGACGCCAATGCGCACGCCGAGAAGCTGTTCGGCTACTCGCGCGAACGGCTGCTGCAGATGGGCCCGCTCGACTTCTGCCCGGAACACCAGGCCGACCGCCGCAAGTCGTGCGAGGTCGTCGAGGACCAGCACAACAAGGTGCTCGCCGGCGGCACGGCGACGTTCGAGTTCACGCACGTCGATGCCCAGGGCCGCCAGCTGGCCTGCCAGACGCTGCTGTCGCGGCTGCCCGCGGCCGGCCGCAACCTGATCCGCGCGCGCATCACCGACATCACCGAGCTCAAGGAGCTCCAGGAGAAGGTCAAACACGCCGAGAAGCTCGCCGCCGTCGGCGTGCTCGCGGCCGGCGTCGCCCACGAGATCGGCAATCCGCTCATGGCGCTGTCGATGGCCGCGCAGAGCCTCGAACGGCGCACGGGCGACGACTACACGCAGAACAAGCTCCGCCTGATCCGCGAGCACATCGACCGCATCGCGCGCATCGTGCGCCAGATGAGCGACCTGGCCCGTCCACCCGGCGCGCGCCGCGGGCCGTGCGACCTCAACCAGACCGTGCGGCGCGCCGTCGAGATGGTGCGCCACGACCAGCGCGCCAGGCATGCGACGATCGACTACCGGCTCGCCGAGCACCTGCCACCCGTGCGGGCGAGCGAAGACGAACTCATCCAGGTCTGCATCAACCTCGCGCTCAACGCGTTCGACGCCATGGCCGACAACCCGCCCGACCGCCCGCGCCTGCTGACGATCCGCACGGGCACCGACGACCGCGGCGTGCGCGCGACGTTCCACGACACCGGACACGGTGTGCCGGCCGAGGTGCGCGACAAGCTGTTCCAGCCGTTCTTCACGACCAAGCAGGTGGGGCAGGGCAGCGGCCTCGGCCTCTCGGTCAGCTACCGCATCCTGCAGGAACATCAGGGCGCGCTGTGGCTCGACGACAGCGTCGGCGAAGGCGCGGCCTTCGCACTCGTGCTGCCGGTCGGAGCGGGTCGATGACGTTCCGGATCCTGGTCGTCGACGACGAGCCGACGATCCGCGCCGAGCTCGAGGAGGTGCTGCAGGAAGCGGGCTTCGTCACGCACGGCGCCGGCGACGGCCGCACCGCGGCCGAGCTCGCGCAGCAGCAGTCGTTCGACCTGTGCCTGTCGGACATCCGCATGCCCGTGGCCACGGGCATCGAACTGCTCGAACGCCTCGCCGCGACCAGCCCCGAGACGATGGTCATGCTGATGACCGCGCACGCCGAACTCGACACGGCGATCGCCGCGCTGCGCCTCGGTGCGGTCGATTACCTGCAGAAGCCGTTCCGGCACGAGGAACTGATCGCCAAGGTGGGCCGCCTGGCCGAACACCGGCGCCTCGTGCTCGAGAACCGCAACCTGCGCCGCACGCTCGACGCGCCGCGGCCGCTCGTCGGCGGCAGCCCGGCGATGCAGCGCGTGCTGGCGACCGTCGACCGCGTCGCGTCGCTGCCGAGCCACGTGCTGATCACGGGCGAGAGCGGCACCGGCAAGGACCTCGTGGCGCGCGCGATCCATGCGCGCGGCAGCCGCAGCAAGGCGCCGTTCGTGCCGATCAACTGCGCCGCGATCCCCGAGCCGCTGCTCGAGAGCGAGCTGTTCGGGCACGTCAAGGGCGCGTTCACGGGCGCGGTAGAGCACAAGGAAGGCCTGCTGCGCACAGCCGGCGACGGCACCGTCTTCTTCGACGAGCTCGGCGACATGCCGCTCGCGCTGCAGGCGAAGCTGCTGCGCGCGCTCGAGAGCCGCGAGATCCAACCCGTCGGCTCGACGCGGCGCGTGCAGATGCAGGCGCGTGTGGTCGCCGCGACGCACCGCGACCTGCGCGCCGAGGCGCAGGCCGGCCGCTTCCGCGAGGACCTCTACTACCGGCTCGCCGTCGTCGAGATCCACGTGCCGCCGCTGCGCGAGCGGCGCGAGGACATCACAGCACTCGTCGGCCACTTCGTCGAGCGTTATGCGCGCGAGTTCGGGCGACCCGTGCACGGCGTCGCGCCCGAGGCGTTGCGGCTGCTCGCGGGCCACGACTGGCGCGGCAACGTGCGCGAACTGTCGAACGCGATCGAACGCGCGGTGATCTTCGCGAATGGCGAACAGATCGGCGCGCTCGACCTGCCCGAACCCGTGCAGGCCGCGGCGCCGCGCGACCCGGAGTCGGCCGTGGATCTGCGCCTTGCCGTGGCCGACTTCGAGCGCGCGCACATCCTGCGCGTCATCGAGCAATGCGACGGCAACAAGCGCCGGGCCGCGAAGCTGCTCGGACTCGGCGTGACCTCGCTGTACCGCAAGCTCGGCGCGCCGATCGCGGACGCCGACGACAGCTGACCCGTCGCACGCGTTCCACCGCGTGAACGCATGGGCCACCGGCGTTCCGGAAACGGTGCGCAGACGCGGGGCGCCGCGCCGCCGCGCCCGCTGGCGCGCCGCGGCACGAGCCTTGCTCTCCGCGCCGCATGAGAAAGACCTTCTTGTCGAGACTCCGCCCATGGATCGGGTCCACGGTGTTGCTGGGCACCCTGCTCGGCTCTGCGGGCGGCCTCGCCGCCTGGAAGCGCGAGACGATCGCCGTCGCCGCGAGCGCCGCGGCCAGCCAGCCACCGCCGCTCGAGGCCGTGACCAGCGCGCTCGCGGCGAGCCGCGAGTACGGCCGTACGACGACCGCGATCGGCACCGTGATCGCGCTGCAGTCGATCTCGCTGCACAACGAACTGCCCGGCACCGTGCACGAGGTCATGCTGACTCCGGGCAGCATCGTCGAAGCCGGCACGCTGCTCGTCGCGCTCGACGTGGCCGTCGAGACGGCGGAGCTGCACGCGCAGCAGGCGCAGCTCGCACTCGCGAACACGCTGCTCGAACGCATGCAGCGCGCGTTGGCCAGGTCGGCGGCCTCAGAGGTCGACGTCGACCGCGCGCTCGCGGAACGCGACGTCGCGTTGGCGCAGGTCGCGCGCACCGAGGCGATCATCGAACGCAAGACGATCCGGGCGCCGTTCCGCGCCCGCGTCGGCATGGCCGACGTGCACCCCGGTCAGTACCTGCGTGAGGGCACGCGCCTGACGACGCTGCAGGGCGTCGACGACGCCGTGCACGTCGACTTCACGGTCACGCAGGTGGTCGCGGCGGGTCTGCACCGCGGCGAGGCCATCGAGGTGGTCGCGGGCGGCGCGACGGCGCCGAGCGCGGCCGCCGTCGTCGCGGTCGGCGCGC
>DASUFY010000230.1:0-17298 GCA_036274315.1 Planctomycetota bacterium
GCCTGTCGCGCCGGCCCGAGTCCGCATGGTCCTCCGTCTCTACAACTCCCTGACCCGTTCGCTCGAAGAGCTGCGGCCGCTGCGACCCGATCGCGTGACGATGTACCATTGCGGGCCGACGGTCTACAGCTCGCCGCACATCGGCAACTTCCGCAGCTTCCTGTTCGCCGACGTGCTGCGCCGCTTCGTCGAGGATCAGGGCCATCGCGTCGAGCAGGTCATGAACGTGACCGACGTCGGCCACCTGACGCTCGACGACATCGAGGGCGGCGAGGACAAGATGGAGGCCGCGTCGAAGCGGACCGGCAAGTCGGCCTGGGAGATCGCCAGGCTGTACGAGGCCGAGTTCCACGACTGCCAGCAGCGGCTGCACGTACGCCTGCCGCACCACATGCCGCGCGCGACCGACTTCATCGCCCAGATGGGCACGATCATCGACTCGCTGCTGCAGCAGGGCATCGCCTACCAGAAGAACGGCAACGTCTACTTCGAGATCGCGAAGTTCCCGGCCTACGGCAAGCTGTCGGGCAAGGTGCTCGACGAGCTCGAGGAAGGGGCGCGCGTCGCCGTCAACGACGAGAAGAAGGACCCGCGCGACTTCGCGCTGTGGAAGGTCGACGAAAAGCACCAGATGCAGTGGGAGGCGCCGTTCCGCGGCGGCGTGAAGGGTTTCCCGGGCTGGCACATCGAGTGCTCGGCGATGTCGATGCACTACCTCGGCGAGCAGATCGACATCCACACGGGCGGCGAGGACAACATCTTCCCGCACCACGAATGCGAGATCGCGCAGACCGAGGCGCACACGCACAAGCGCTTCGTGTCGATCTGGATGCACGCGAGGCACCTGCTCGTCGACGGCACCAAGATGTCGAAGAGCCTCGGCAACTTCTTCACGGTCGCCGACATCCTCGCCAAGGGCTACTCGGGGCTCGAGCTGCGCTACGCGCTGATCCGCGTGCAGTACCGGCAGACGCTGAACTTCACGCTCAAGGGGCTCGACGAGGCGCGCGCGGCGATCGCGCGCGTGCAGCAGGCGCGGCAGCGGCTCGTGCGCGTGAAGGAGGGGCTCGAGCGCGCTGGCGGTGATGATCTCGTGGCGGCGGTGGCGGCGGCGAATGCGGCGTTCACGGCGGCGATGCAGGAGGACCTCAACGTCAGCGAGGCGCTCGCGGCCGTGTTCGACTTCGTTGCGACCTGCAACAAGACCGAGGTGTCGGTGGTGGGGGCGCAGGCGGCCCTCGGTGCGTTCGCGCGCTTCGAGGATGTGCTCGGCTGCTTCGGGCCGGAACCCGTGGCCGATGCGACCGGTGATGCGCCTGTGGAACTGCTCGCGTTGCTCGAGCAGCGCAAGGCGGCGAAGTCGCAGAAGGACTGGAAGCTCGCCGATGCGCTGCGCGACCGGATCGCGGCAGCGGGCTGGAAGATCGTCGATGCGCCGACCGGGGCGCGGCTCGAGAAGATGTGATGCACGTCCATCACACCGGGCGAGCCGCTGCGAAGTGTCGCCGACAGAACTCGTACGCGTAGGCACCCGCCAGAGGTGAGGCGGGGCTGGAGCCCTCACCGGTGCAGCATCGTCTTCCAGTCCGGAGAGTCGATGTGCTCGAGCCAGGAGCACAGGCTCTGCAGGTAGTAGCGCACCGAGGTGACCGACAGTGTGTTGCTCGCGGGATCGACGCGACAGCGCAGCGCCGGCGTCCAGATGCATCGGCCGACGCCGTTCTCACGCACCTGGCTGTGCACGACGAACAGTTCGTCGAGGATCGGCGGCAGCTCGGCGGCCGGCACGTGCTGCAGCACGAAATGGGCGTACGTGAACGTCAGTTCCGGCTCGCGAGTCGGTGTCGGGTCGTGCGCCGACGGCTGATCGAGCCGGGTGATGAGGTCGTTGGCCTCGGCGATCCGGGCTGGCGTGCCGCGCCATCGCACCGCGCGCCGCGCGGCGTCGATCTCGGGGCGTTCGTCGGGCCAGGGGGGATCGATCGGGCACCATGGGTCGACGTTGCCCGAGACAGGGCGACACCAGCGCGGCGGCAGCACGTCGTTCAGGATGTCCGCAGTGTCGAATGCGTCGACGTGGTGCAAGGTTCGCCATTCGCCGACGCCGGGGTCGATCGGGGGTGGAGACACGTTGCACGAGACCAACCCGACGAGGCCAAGGATCCACGGCGCGCGCATGGGCCTTCCGACGCCAGACTCCGGTCGCATCTTCCCTACACGTGAGTCGCCATCCGACACATGTGAAACCGGACTGGTCGTCGCATCGGCAAGGTCTCTGGCTACTCTCCCGAAGCCGGATCCAGCGGTGCCGCTCGGCTGATCGCACGGGACCGAACCACGGCAGCGCGAGCACCTCCCGCAGGCGGCGGCGATGCGCGCATCGATCACCTCCAGTACGAGACGCCGATGCAGATCGAATCGATCGAGATCAAGAACTACCGCCTGTTCCGCGACGCCGAGTTGCGCAATCTGCCGCGCCTCTCGGTTGTCGTGGGTGCCAACGGTTCGGGCAAGTCGACTCTCTTCGATGTGTTCTCGTTCTTGAAGCAGGCGCTGACCCAGAACGTCAGTGTTGCGGTTGCGCAGCGCGGCGGGTTCCGTGAGCTCGTGAGCCGCGGTCAGGTGGGGCCGATCTGCATCGTCGTCAAGTTCCGTGAGAGCGGCGGCAAGCTGGCGACCTACCAACTCGAGATTGCCGAAGACGCGGGCCGACCGGTCGTGCATCGCGAGGTCCTGAAGTTTCGCCGCGGACAGTCGGGCAAGCCCTGGCACTTCGTCGACTTCTCGCGCGGCAAGGGCTCGGCGATCACCAACGAAGCTGCCTACGGCAAGGAGGGCGTCGAACAGGAGCGCAAGGACCACGTGCTCGACGATCCCAGCGTGCTCGCCATCAAGGGCCTTGGCCAGTTCAAGGAGTTCCGCGTCGTCGCTGAGTTCCGCAGCCTGATCGAGAACTGGCACATCTCGGACTTCCACATCAGCGACGCACGGCCCAGCGCCGAGGCCGGCTACGCCGAGCACCTGTCGACGAAGGGAGACAACATCGCGCAGGTGGCGCAGTTCCTCTACGAGCATCACCGCGACCGCTTCGACCGTGTGCTGCGCGTGATGAGTGAGCGAGTGCCGGGCGTCAGCAAGGTGGAAGCCAAGGCAACCGAAGACGGCCGGCTCGTGCTGCGCTTCCAGGACGGCAGCTTCAAGGATCCGTTCATCGCGCGATACGTGTCGGATGGCACGATCAAGATGTTCGCCTACCTCGTGCTGCTCTACGACCCCAAGCCGCATCCGCTGCTCGCCGTCGAAGAACCGGAGAACCAGCTCTATCCCGAACTGCTGCACGAACTGGTCGAGGAGTTCCGGGACTACGCGCGGCGCGGCGGCCAGGTGTTCGTGTCGACGCATTCCCCGGACTTCCTCAATGGAGCGGTGCTCGACGAGATCTACTGGCTGGTCAAGAAGGACGGTTTCACGAGCGTGTGCCGAGCTTCGGAGAGCGAACTGCTGCGGAACCTGGTCGAGGAAGGCGACCTGCCGGGTGGACTGTGGAAGCAGGGCCTCTTCGAGGGAGCGAGTCCGCGATGAGCCGACTCGTGTTGCTCGTCGAAGAGTACTCGATGAAGGTGCTGCTCGATGGGCTGCTGCCTCGGCTGGTGCCAGGGCTCGAGTTCAGGTGCGTGCCACATGAGGGCAAGCAGGACCTCGAGAAGAGTGTGCCTCGCAAGCTGCGGGCGTGGCAGGAGCCCGGGGTCCGGTTCGCCGTCGTGCGGGACAACGATGGCGCCGACTGCCGGCGGCTCAAGACTCGGCTGGTTGGCCTCTGCGTCGAGGGTGGTCGGGCCGACACGCTCGTTCGGATCGCGTGCCAGGAACTCGAAGCGTGGTATCTGGGTGATCCGGCGGCGATCGCGGACGCGTTCGAAGCGCCGGGTCTACGCACGCTCGCGCGGAAGGCTCGCTACCGGGACCCCGACAAGGTGCAGCAACCGGCGGCTGCGCTCGCGGAACTGGTCCCTGCGTTCCAGAAGGTGTCGGGCGCGCGCGCCATGGCCTCGCGACTCTCCGAGGGCACTGCGTCGCACAGCTTTGGGGTGTTCCTTCGCGGTGTGCGCAACATCGCGCAGGCCATGCAGCGCAACGAGGACTGAGGTCGCCGGCAGAACTCGGATCCGGGCCGGACCCAGACCTTGGCCGCGTGTCGGGTCAGCACCGCGTTGGGAACAGGTCGCCCACGCGCACTGCGAACCCTGGTAGCACGTGCTCCCCCGACAGCGTGTCGTCGGCCGTCAGCAACTGCACCGGCTCCCCAACCGGGCCCCCAACCGGGCCCCCAACCGGGCCCTGCGGGCGGTAGACGGCGACGCGAAGCGCCTCTGCTTCGATGACCCAGACGAGCCGCGTGCCATGCTGCAGCCAGCACAGGGCCTTCTCGTGGACTTCGGTGTCGCGGTCGTTCGGCGAGGTGATCTCGACGGCGAGGTCGGGCGCGCCGTCGAAGTAGCCCTTGCCCGGTTGCCGTGGCACCCGTTCCGTGCGCACGAACGCAGCGTCCGGCGACCGGACGGTGTCGGGGTTGCGTTCCAGCAGGAAGCCGGTCTCGGCGGCGAAGACGAGGCCGAGGCCATGGGCTTCGGCGTGGCTCTGCAAGCGCGCACCGATGCGCATGGCAATGGCACCGTGCCACCAGCCGGCGTTGCTCATCCGGCGAAGCGCTCCTCGCACCAGTTCGTGCGAGTAGCCGGGCTCGTCGAGGGTGAGCAATTGCTCGGCGGTAGTGCGGTCCAGCATCGCGCCCATCGTAGCACTCGTTCCTCCTGCCTGGCGCACCGTGCGCGACGTACTGTGCCTCGCGCGAGCTCGGCGGTTGCAGTCGTTCGCAGAAATCCAGGACGACCAGGTGCCCGGCCATCGCCTTTCCTCAGGTCCGTGAGTCCCGACGCAGCGCGGCGGGGTAGAGAGGTGCGAGCGATGGAGCACCCCGCGATCCAGGAACTGCAGCAGCACTCGGCGGCATTGCGCCGCCTTGCACGCGATCTGGTCGGCGCTGCGGCGGCCGACGACGTGCTGCAGGACGCGGCACTCGAGGTGCTGCGCGCACCACCGCGCGAACCAGGGCCGCTGTCCGGTTGGCTACGCGGCGTCGTGCGCAACGTCGCCGGCAAGCGGCGCCGCGCCGACGCCGTGCGACGACGCCACGAGGCGGCTGCGGCTGGGGCCGTGGCGTTCGCCGTGCACGGCGCCGAGGTCGCGGACACCCTGCGCTGGCTCACCGCATGTGTCACCACGCTGCCGGAGCCCTATCGCAGCACGCTGCTGGCGCGCTACCTGCGCGAGCAGTCGCCGAGCGAGATCGCGGCTGCGACCGGCGAACCGGTGCGCACGGTCAAGACGCGGCTGCAGCGCGGGCTGCAGCTGCTGCGCGAACGCTTCGACGCGGACGGGCGCGATTGGCGTTCGGCGCTCGCGGCGACGTTTGCACTGCCAGGACCCGGCGGTGCGGCAGCGGTGGGCATCACGACTTGGATGCTGTGCATGAGCATGACGATGAAGTTGGTCATCGCGGCAGCGGCGCTGCTCGTGGTGGGGTTCGGGATCTGGGCGTGCGGTCCGTCGCGCGAGCAGCCGTCGACCAGCGTGCACGCAGCGGTCGAACCAGTTGTGGCGCTACCGATGCCAGTGGTCGCTGTATCGGCGCCCGCCGAGGCGACGAAGGTGCCGGAGCCGGAACGCACCGTCGTGCCCGCCCCCGCGCCGCCGATCGTGCGCGCGACCGCGGACCAGATCGTCGTGCACGTGGTCGACGCGGCGAGTGGTGTACCGATCGAAGCGTTCGCGCTGCGGGAGCAGATGGCGGATGGCCTCGGCATGGGTGAGAAGGAGCGGCCGCTGCGTCTTGCGGGCAGCCATCCGGGTGGGCGGCTGCTCGTGCCGGACTCGTTCTTCGAGCACCACAACTACGTTGTCGAGGATGCGGCGGGGGACTACCTGCCGAGTCCGTGGATCGGCGCGGCGGACGCCGAGCCGCGCGAGGGCGAACGTGTCATCGAGGTGCGTCTGCCGACGCCGCGCGAGGTGACGGTGCGCGTCGTGCGCGAACGCACCGCCGAGGCGGTCGTAGGGACGCGCGTCGAACTGCTGCGGCCGTACCCCGCGTCACCCGAAGTGACGCTGCGCACCAACGCACAGCCGTCGAAGCACTTCCGCGCCCAGACGAACGTCAACGAGATCATCGTCAAGTTCTCGGGCGGCTGGGCGCTGCAGCTCGGCAGCGAAGTGACCGATGCGGAAGGTCGCGTGCGGTTGCGCGTGAACGCGGGCGAGCAGCTGGCGCTGCGTGTGCTTGGACCAGGGCACCAACCGTTCGTGAAGCAGCCGTGGAGCGTGGCCGAAGGTACCGGCGAGGTCGTGGAGACGGTGGTGACCGGCGGTGCGATCGAGGTGCGCGCCATCCCGCTGGAGGCGCTGCAGCAGCTGCGTGTCGATCTCCCCGAGGAGTTCGGCGCGATGGCCGCCAGGTACGCAACCGGCGTGCGGCTGCGCAATCTCGTCACCGGCGAAACGCGGCCCGCGGGACTGATGCCGCCGCCGATTCCGTTGGACGAGCAGGGCCGGGTCCGCGTCGATGGCCTGTCCGGCGGCGACTGGCAGGTCTCGTTCTGCCACTCGTGGCGCACGGGCAACTCGCCGCGGATGAGCAGCGACGCGGGGCTCGTCGAGGTGTCGTTGCCGCTGGTGCAGGCCCTCGCGGCAGGCGAGGTCCGCATCCTGGATGTCGACGTGTCGGCTTGGTCGTGCGGCTCGCTGGACGCGACGGTGACGCGCGACGGCAAGGTGGACACGGCCGGCCGCCTGGTCGTGCGCGAGATCCCCGGCAAGGGTGGACGCCAACTGCGGCTCAACTCGCTCGGCGACTTGCTGTGCGATGCGAACGGGCACTGCATCGCGCGGCTGCCCCCCGCGCGCTATTTCGCTCGCCTGCGCGGCGCAGCGGCCAAGACGGACATCCCGCTCGGTGAGTTCCCCATCGACAGTGGTGCGACGACGCGCATCGACTTCGTCGTCGATGTGGTGACGATGCGGTTCCGCGTCGTCGAAGCGGATGGTGTGACCGCCGCGCGCGGCGCACTCAGCTTGCAGCGCGAGGGCCAGTCGTTCGGCGGGACGGTGGACGCCGGCGGCAACGTGGTCGTGTCCGCGCTGCTGCGCGGCGACACGCTGCGTGCCGAGTTCCGCATTGCGAACGGCACCACGGCGCCTGGCCAGCCCGCGTACGGCTCCGCGATCGAACTCGGCACCGTACGCGCAACCGGCGACGACCCACCGATCGTGCTGCGCCTGCCTGCGCGGTAGCGACTCGCGGATGGCGACGCCCCGCGGTCACTCGCGCTCGCGCACGTCGACGATCGCCGTGGCGCCGGGCAACACCGTGAACGTGCCGTGCTGCCAGCACGCGCCGGCGCGATTGTCGTCGCCGCGCGTCGGCAGCTGCAGGCGCCACTCCCAGGCGCCAGCCGTCACGGGCAGCGCGATGAGCTCGGTGCGGCCGCCGAGACCTTCGCAGCGCATCGGCTCGGCCCACGCGGCATCGGGGCGGCGCAGCTGCAGCAGCACGCGGTCGCTCGCGAACGGCTCGGCGCTGCGCAGCTGCATCGTCGCCTGCGGGCGCAGGTGCACCTGGAACGCAGTGTCGCCGGTCGGACGCGCGCGCACGTCTGCGTCGCCGCTGCAGCCATCCGACTCGGCCACGACCGCGAGCGGTCGCGACGCATCGATGTCGACGACGGTGAAGGCGAGGCCCGTGCGCGGATCGAGCCGCAACCGGTGCCCGTCGGTGAGCAGCTGCTGGCCGGCCGCGGCGACGAAGCGCGCGCGCTGGCTGCCGTCGCGGAACGTGAGCTCGATGTGCGGTGGGGCGGCGGCACCGTCGTCGAGCACCACTTCGCCGTGGGCGCTCGCGGGCAGCGGCTGCACGAGCCGCAGGTGCACGGTGTCGCCGCCGGGCGGCACCGTGAACGTGCGGAGCAGTTCGCAGCCCTGCGTCGGTTCGACGAGCAGCGACCAGTCGCCGGGCGGCAGGTCGCTGGCCGTGATGTGGCCGATGATCGCCGTGGCCGGGTGCCACAGCGAGTCGCGATCGTGCTCGTGTTGCAGCGCCACGCGAGCCGGCTCGAGCGCACTGCCCTGGGCGTCGACGACCTCGACCTCGAGCGACGAGCGGTCGCGCGGCAGCCGCTCGAGCACCAGCGTGACCGCGTTCTGGCCCGGCGCGAGCAGGTGGTCGATGCCGCCGGCCCACGCGGTACTCGGATCCGGGGGCCAGACGTGCAGCACGCGCGCGGCGGCCGGCGGCACGGCCATCGACAACGTGCCGTCGGCGGCCGAGGCAGTGCCCTGGGCGTCGCCGCCGACGAGCCAGGCCAACGCGCGCGCGACGGGCTTGCCGTGCTGGTCGACGATGCGGGCCGACAGCTCGAGCGCCGGCGAGAGTTCGAAGTCGACCGTGACCTCGTCGTCGGCGGCCGTGGGCTGCAGCTCGCGGTGCTGCGGGAACCACGCGCGCGCGCTCGCATCGAGCTGCAGCGGACCGTCGCCGCGCGAGAGCGCGAGCGAGTAGCCACCGTCGTCGCCGCTCTGCGTGGTCGCCGCCGCGGTCCACGAAGCGGCGATGCGCACGTCGGCGATCGGACGCGCGGCTGCGTCGCGCACGTGGCCGTGCACGCGCAGCGGTCGCGAGCGCGGCAGCACCACCTCGACGACCGCCGTGTGCGGCAGCTGGATCGGCACGATGCTGCGGTCGCGGCCCGCGCCTTCGACGCGCAGCGTGTAGGCGGTCTGGTCGCCGTCCTGCAGCGCGAGCGGGTGCAGCGTCGCGAGGCCGTCGGCGCCCGTGTGCGCCGCGAAGCAGTCGGCGAGCTGCGGCACGGTCTCGACGCGGATCGGGAAGGTGCCCGGCAGGCAGAGCGGCACGAAGCGCGGTTCGGCGACCACGAGCGCGCCGGGGACGCCGGCGCCGAGTTCGTCGACGACACGCACCTGCAGCTCGGTGCCCGGCAGCAAACGGATGTCGGCGCGTGCGGATGTGCGATCGCGGTGCAGGTCGGTCAGTTCGGCGAAGCCGACGCCGCGGCTGCCGGCGGCGAGCAGCACGGGGTCCGGCCGGTTGGGCAGCAGGCGGTCGTCGAGGCGGAAGCTGCCGTCGGCGTCGGTGCGGCCGACCGGCATCGCTTCCTCGAGGCGCACGATGCGGCCTTCGTTGGTCCAGTACGCAAACAGCAGCGCGAACAGCGGCGTGTCGCCGGCCGGCACACCGTCGCTGTCGACGACGGTGCCCGAGAGCGCGGTGCCGGGCGGCATGAGCACGTCGCCGACGTCGTAGACGTCGGGCTCCGTGTCGCTGGGGCTGCCGAGGTCCTGCGTCGTCAGCGCGTGTCCGGGCGCGCGCAGCAGCAGCACCGGGCGCACGCGCGGCGACGGCGCGGTGGTCCGGAACGTGAAGTGGCCGTCGCGGCCCGTCGTGGCGGAGTCGCCGCGCGCCTGGGCGTCGCCCGCGTACCACACCACACGCACGTCGGCGAGCGGCAACGAGGTCGTCTCGTCGACGGTGCGGCCGCGCACGACGATCGCGGCTGCGGCCGCGGGCGCGGGGGCCGCGGGCGCGACGGCCAGCTCACGTTGCGCGGCTGTTCGTGCGAGGTCGGCCGCCGCGACGGCGGGCTGGTTCGCCGGCGTCGCGTTCGCGGGCGGCGACGTCGTCGGCGTCGTCTGGGTCGGCAGCAGCAGGTAGATGCAGGCCGCGGTGGCGGCGACGGCGGCGATGGCGAGGGGCTTGGTGGCCATGAGCAGCGTGAACGGCAGCGTGGGAACGGGGGCGCGCGGCGGCAGCAGCAGCGCGGTCCAGGCGGCGCGGCTGCCGTAGCGATGGTCGAGACGTTGTCGCAGGTGTTCGAGGCCGCGCTTGATGCGCGTGCGTGCGGTCTCGGTCGGCACGTGCAGCCGCTCGGCCACCTCGTGCAGCGGCAGGTCGTCGAGGTAGCGCAGCACGACGGCGCTGCGGTACGGTTCGCGCAGCGCCAGCACGGCGTCGACGACGTCGCGGTGCAGCTGGGCCTTGGCGATCGAATCGTCGACGGGTGGGCTGCATGCCGGCTGCGCGGTGGCCTGCTCGGCGCGGGCTCGCAGCTGTTCGCGGCGGTGGTGGCGCTCGGCGCGATGACGCAGCACGGTGGCGAGCCAGCCGCGCCGGCTGTGCGGTGGCGTTCGCACCGCACTCCACTCGGCGAGCGTGTCGCCGGCGAGGTCGTCGGCGGTCGCGTCGTCGGTGACCAGGCGGTGCGCGAGCCGGCGCAGCCAGGCGACTTCGTGCAGCAGGGCTTCGGGGTCTCGGGCGTCCATCGCGCAACAGGAGAGCGATGGTGGGCTCGCAGCGGTTCAGGAATCCGTCCCGGGTCGAGCCGGCGCGGGCGGATTGCCGAAGAGGGCGCCATGCCGACCGTCGCCGCCAAGCTGCTGCTGTTGCTGGCGACCGCGCTCGTCGCCGCCTGGCAGATCGGCGGCTGGTCGCTGCGTCCCGGGCGGCGGCGCGATCCGCTCGACGCGGGCTCGGCCGCGATCGGGGTGCTGATTGCGGTGTCGATCGCGAACAACGCCATGGGCTACCTCTCGGGCGCCTACGTGCAATGGTTGTGCGGCGACCGCGACACCGCGCCCTTGGCGTGGGAACTCGGCGTGATGCAGCTGCAGGTGTTCTTCGTGGTCGTGCCGCTCGTGGCCGCCATGTTCCGCGAGCTGCGGCGGTACCTCGACCACGCGGGCGCGCCGCGGCAGCGGTTCGGCTTCGCGGCCGTGCGCGCCGTCGCCGCGCTGGTGGGGGCGGTGCCGCTGTACGCGCTCGCAGACCGTCTGCCCGGTCTGCTCGCCACGGCGGCGCACGTCGCCGCATCGAGTCTGCTGCTGCTCGGCGTCGAGACCCTGGTGCTGGCCGCGACGTCGTGCGTGCGGGCCCGCTTCCGCGTGCCCGAAGAAGCGGAGCGAGAGTCGGAGGCCGACGAGCTGGCGACCGGACAGGCCGAGCCCGGCTCGACGGCGGCGCCGCCACCTCCCACCGCGCGATCGAAGTCGCCGCTGCCTGTCGCGTCGTGCGCAAGGCACAACCCGGGCTCCGCCTGACCGTGCGCGCGCTGCGCCGCGCCGGGCGCCGCTCGATTCACCGCAGGTCGATGAACACCGGCAGGAGCGCGCTCGTGAGATCGCCGATGTGCAGCGTCACCGTGCCGACGAGACCCGTGTCGGTCTTCGCCTCCACCTGCCAGTCGCCGATGCCGAGGCAGGCAGCGAAGGGCAACGCCTCGTCACCTCGCCGCGGCATGTCGAAGCCCCAGACACGCGCGCCTCGCACGTCCTTGACGGCGACTTCGATCCGGTGCCAGGCGAGGGCCTTGGCCGCGCGCACACGGAACTGCTGCACCGCGCCAGGTTCGGGCGCGAGTTCGATCGTCGTCGTCTGTCCCTCCACGATCTCGAAGTCGCGGCATGCCGCGGCGACGCCGTCGCCAGTCATGAGCAGTTCGTATCGGCCGGCCACCAGCGCGTTGGACGTCTTCGGCTCGGCGAGCAAGTCGATGTAGCCGGCCTGGTCGCCGCTCGCGGTGTTCAGCACCACGTGCAGGTAGCTCGGCGCGAACGACAACGGCTTGTAGCGCACCTCGAGGCGGCCGCCGCGCGGCATGAGGATCGTGCCGAGGTCCATCTGCTGCTCGGGCAGCAGCGCCTTCTCGCCGAGCGGCAGCACGGGCTGGTCGGCGGCGCTGACTTCGAGCACATACGTGCGCGGCGGCAGCTGCTCGACGAGGAAGCGGCCGTCCGCATCGGTGCGCCAGTTCTGGTAGGTCGGCACGCCGGGATCGCGCACGCTCACGGTCGCGCCGGCCAGTGCATTGCCGTCGGCATCGACGACGTGGCCGCGCAGCGAAGCGAACGCAATCGCCGTCGCGGGCACACACACGCGCAGGTCGTCGCTGCCGCGGTGCACGCCGGTCATTGCGAACGCCGGGTACGGGGAGCCTTCGCGGCCCGGATCGAACACTTCGAGCCGGCACTCGAGGTCGGGGCAGCCCGTGACGACGAAGTGGCCCTGCGCATCGGTGCGCAGCCAGCCTCGCCACGTCGAGCTACCGTCGCCGATCGGTGAGATGCTGACGACCCAGTTGGCCAGCGGTTCGCCGCGTTCGTCGACGAGCTGGCCGCGGATCTGGTCCTTGGCCTGCGAACGCGCGAGGCGGAAGTCCAACGCCTGGCGTTCACCCGGCTCGAGCTGCACGGTCTTCTGGTCGGGCAGGAACGGCTCGAGCCCTGCTTGCAGCGTGACGCGCCGTTGTGGCGTGAGGTCTGCGAGCTCGTAGCTGCCGTCCGCGCCGGTCCGCGTGCTGCAGTAGCCGAAGCTGCCGTAGCCGGCACCGCCACCGACCGAAGCACCCGCGACACCGTGCCCTTCTTCGTCTCGCACGAAGCCCGCGACGCTGGCACCGGCGGGAAGAACCACGTCGACCTGTCTCGCCTCGCCGACGTGCAGTTCGACCATCCTGGTGACCGTGCCCGTGCCCTTGGCACGCACCTGCAGTTCCATGTTGCCCCCGGGCAGCTCCGCCACCTCGAAGTGACCCGCCGCGTCGGTTCGCCGCGCGAATGGCGGTGGCGCGCTGCCGGCCTGGTTGGGGTCCTGCGCCGCAACATGCGGAAACCTGCCGAGCCAGACCAAGGCATTGGCGCACGGCTGCCCGTCGGCGCTGCGCACGGTGCCGCCCAGCGTCGCCGACCCGGCCGCCATCACGAGCACCGCATCCTTGCGTTCGCCGGGTTTGCCGACGACCGGCAGCTGCGTCGTCGGCGCGTAGCCACGGGCGCGCGCGGCCAGGGTGCGGGCCTCGCCCACGTCGCGGACCACAAGCCGTCCGGCGCCGTTGGTGACGCCGACCTCGTGGCCCTTCGTGCCGTTGCCGTAGTGCGACAGCCAGATCGTGGCGCCCGGGATCGGCTGCCCAGCCTCGTCCTGCACCCTGAGGTCGACCGTGACGCCGCGTGGGATCAGGTAGACACCGGTGGCCTCTTCACCGGCGACGACGTGCGCGGTCGGGCCGTCGGCGCGGTCGACATAGATGCCGACGTCGCCGGGTTCGAGTTCGGACAAGGCGATCTCGCCGTTTTCGTCGGTCGCCACGTCGATGGCGCCCAGGAACGGATTCGGCCGGCCCCAGACCATGCAGTGCACGAACACGGCGACCGCCGGTGTGCGGTCTCGCTCCCACAGGAACGTGTAGTGAAGCGAGCCGAGTGTCGGTGTCGCCTGGCGCTCCCGCTCGGATTCGCTCGCGAGCGAGGGTGCGGGCGGCGAGCCGGCCTCGGGCATCGTCGCCTGCGCGACCGCGGGCGTTTCGCGGGGATGCGGCTGCGCGGGTGGGGTGGGTTCCATGCCGGTCCACATCTGTCGTAGCACGACCGCGAGCACGAGCAGGACGATGGCGACGACGAGCTTCTTCATGAGCAGCACACCTCCGAGCCACGACCACGCTCCGGCACTGGCGCCGACACCGACGGCGGCGGGACCGGCGGCCGCGACGCGGCCCGCGGCGTGGGTGAGCACGATCTGACGGACGGCGGCCAGGCCGCGCGTGGGCGTCACCATCACGCACGCCGCCAGCGCGATGCTCGCGGGCAGGGCCCGCTTGAGCAGATCGAGCGCGCGCATCAGCTGCGTGCGCACGGTGCCCGGCGCGCGCCGCAGCGCGTGCGCGATCTCGGCCGCGATCATGCCGTGCTTGAGGTGCAGCACGAGCACCGGTTGGTAGACCTCGGGCAGCGTGCTGATCGCGGCATCGACCTGCGCCGTGAACTCCTCGGTCTGCGCGACCGCGAGCGGGTCGAGCGCGGGTTCGGACCGGCCTTCGGGCCGGCGTGCCTCTTCGCGCTGCAGCTTGCGCGCCTGGTTGGCCAGGATGCCGAGCAGCCACGCGCGAACGCGCCGCGAGGCATCGAAGCGCTCGGCTGCCTCGATGGCGGCCACGAAGGTCTGCTGCACGAGGTCTTCGGCGCGCGCCGGATCGCGCACCAGGTGCGTGGCCACGCGCAACAGTTCGGCCGCGGTCTGGTCGTAGAGCCGGCCCAGTGCCCCGACGTCCGCGTCGTCGCGGAAGCGCGTGAACAGCAGCGTCTCCGGGTCGGCCGGCATCGATGCTTCTTACCAGGAGGCCGGGCGCGTGCTACATGGTTCGTGGGTGTGTCCCGGTGATGGCGGCGCCGCCCGGCCGAGCGTCAGGTCGCGCCCGGTGCTCCCGGCGGATCGAGCCGGCCCGCTTGCCATGCCGCCATGAGCTCGTGCATGTTGAGGCTGCCGATCAGCTCGCCCTTCGCGCCGACCACGGGGATCTCGTTGATGTCGCTGCGGAACATCACGTCGAGCACGTGCGCCAGCGTGTCGTCTGCGCCGACGTGCGGCACCTTCTTGACCGCCAGGTCGCCGGCGTTGCGGGCGCTCGCGAGCTCGAGCATCTCGGTGGCGCTCGTGTGGTCGGGCACGTGGTGGCGGAAGACGAAGCGCGCCAGGCGGCGTAACGTGATCACGCCCCGCAGCCGGCCGTCGTCGTCGAGCAGGTAGATCTCGCGCGAGGCTCGGTCGGCGTTCAGGAGTTCGACGACCTCGCGCAGCGTCGCGTGCGCGCGCACGACGCGCGGCGCCGACGGTGCGAACGCCAACAGATCACGGACCTTGAGGTTCTTCATCGTTCCGCTCCGCAGCAGTGGGGATCTCGTTGGCCCGCACGAGCGCGAACTTGACGAACGGCGGGCCGATGATCTGCACGAGGAAGGTCGTCGCGGCGATGACGTTGACGACCAGTGTACCGGTCGTCTGCGCCGCCTCGCTGCCGTCGTGGAACTCCTGCGCGATCGCGAGCGCCAGCCCGACGGCGACGCCGGCCTGCGAGAACAGCGCGAAGCCGAGGTAGTTGCGCACGGCCGGGCTCGCGCGCACCGCGGTCGCGCCGAGCCACGCGCCGCCCATCTTGCCCGCGGTGCGGCCGACCACGTAGAGCAGCCCGAGCAGGCCCATCCGCGGCAGCAGCGCGACCTGCAACCGGGCGCCGACCAGGATGAAGAACACGATGTAGATCGGCGGCGTGATGCCCTTGACGATCTCGAACGCCTGCCGGCTGCTGTTGGGGGCCAGGTTGGTCAGTGCCATGCCGAGCGACATCTCGGCCAGGATCAGCGAGACGTGCAGCAGGTTGGCCACGCCGGCCACGGCGAGGATCACGCCGACCAGCAGCGCCAACAGGTCGTCGCGATCGCGCAGGCGCCGCAGGATCAACGTCACAGCCCAGCCGACGCCGCCGCCGAGGCAGAGCGCGCCGGCGATGTGAAGCAGCGGTTCGACGAGGCCGACCTGCAGCGAGACCGCGTGCCCTTCGAGCAGCGCGCGCGAGAACGCCATGGCGAAGCCGAACAGGATCAGCGCGAGCGCGTCGTCGAGCGCGACGATGCCGAGGATCGTCGTCGTCAGCGGCCCGCGCGAGCGATACTCCCACAGCACGTCGACGGTCGCGGCCGGCGCGGTCGCCGAGGACAGGGCGCCGAGCAGCAGGCCGAGCGCGAGGTTGCCGGTGAGCAGCGTCACGAGCGTCGTCACCACGACGCACGCGGCCAGGCCCTCGGCGAGCATGATGAGCACCATCTGCTTGCCGAAGCGTTCGAACACGCTGCTGCGCAGTTCGCCGCCGATCATGAAGCCGATCAGCGCGAGCGCGAAGTCGGTGAACGGTGCGAGGTCCGCGACCATTCGCAGCGGGATCACGTTCGCCAGCGAACTGCCGAGCAGCACGCCGGCGACGATGTAGCCGACCACGCGCGGGATGCCGAGACGCTGGAACAGCCGGCCGGCGAGCAGGCCGGCGAGGCTCGCGATGCCGAACACGGGCAAGAGACCTGTCACGCACCTCCTGGGGACGGGGTCAGGTGTGTGATCCTAGGCGCGCGGGTCCCGATGCAAAGGAACGTTCCGGAGGGCTGCGTCGATCACGTGCGTTCGAGCAGCACGATGCCCGAGAAGCGCCGGCCCTTCTCGCGCCGGGCCTCGCCAGCCAGCCTGTCGAGCAGCTTCCACAGCCAGAGCACCTTCATCGTGCGGTGCAGCCGCAGCGCCTCCTGCCACGTCGAGCGGAACTCGACCTCGCGCCAATGCGGCAGGAAGAACGCGGTGCCCTCTGCCGGGCCGAAGCGCAGCGGCGCGTTGCCGGCCTGGAGCTGCTTGCCGACGCTGCGGTTCAGGTACGCGAGCAGCTTCGGTGAGGCCAGGTCGAACAGCCACCAGCGCATCGCGGCGTGTGCGTGCAGGTGCTGCGACAGCGCCGCCACGGCGTCGGTCTCGAGGTAGACGAGCAGGCCCTCGGCGAGCGTGAGCACCGGCCCACGTTCGGCGGCGTGCGCGAAGAGCCGTTCGCGCGCGGCGGCATCGACGAGGTCGACGGGCACGGCCTCGTACTCGCACGCGGTCTTCTCGCCCGCGAGGCGCTCCTGCTTGTAGGCGACCATGTCGGGCAGGTCGGCGTCGATCCAGCGCAGGTCGGCCGGCAACGGCAGCCGCCACGCCCGCGTGTCGAGGCCCGCGGCGAGGTTGAGCACGGTCCGGCAACCCTGCTGCACGCAGCGAAGCACGATCTCGTCCATCACCGCGGTGCGCACGACCATGGGCCAGGCCATGGCGCGACCGTGCCGCAGCGTCGACACGATCGCCTCGCCGCGTTCGCCGGCGAGGCGGCGTGCGTACGGGTCGCGGAAGATCGCGTCGGGCCGTTCGCTCTCGAACGCGCGGTACATCGCGACCCACAGCGCGGTGTCGGAGACGTTGCGGATCGGCGTGCTCATGGCGCGCCAGGATTAGCACGGCGCCGACCGGGGTGCATGTGCCCGGCCGCCGACGGTGGCGCTGGGCCGCCGCCGGCGCCGGACTGGCTGCGGCGCTGAGGCAGAACGAGCGCCGCCGCCACGCGCGCGGCAACCAAACGGGAGCAGGCTTGACGCCACCGGCCCGCGGTTCCACCCTTGCCGGATCCTCGATGCCGAAGCAGAAGGGTCTCCCGCTGCGCGCGTTCGCGATCTTCCTCCTCGCCGCCTTCGTCGGCATCGCGGGCGGCCTGCTCGGCAACCTGTTCCAGGAAGGTCTGCTGCACATCCAGGACCTGCTGACGGGCGTCGTGCGCACCGAGGACTACAGGCCGTCGCTGTCGCAGGCCGTGCGCGAACATCTGTCGTGGT
>DASUFY010000231.1:0-39183 GCA_036274315.1 Planctomycetota bacterium
ACGAAGGCACGATCTCGCCCGACGATCTCGACCTGATCCAGTACGCGGAGACGGCGCAGCAGTGCTGGTGCATCATCGAGGACTTCTACCGCAGGAAGCCGGCCGAACGGTTGCCGCGCGGCCAGTGACGCCGCTCACCGGGCCCGCCGCGCGAGGAGTTCGTGCACGAGTTCGAGCAGCTGGGTCGGCGCAAACGGCTTCTCGAGGAAGGCGACGTCCTTCGGCATGCCACCCGCACAGGCGAGCTCGGAGTCGCTGAACCCCGACATGAAGAGCACGGGCAGGCCCGGGCGCTGCGCGCGCATGCGCGCGACGAGATCGGGACCGGACAGGCCGGGCATGCTGATGTCGGTGACGAGCAGATCCACCGCGGCACCGTGTTCGTGCCACAGCGCGAGCGCCTGCTCGCCGCTGGTCGCGAGCAACACACGATGGGAGTCCGCCTCGAAGAACTTCGCGACGAGCCTGCCGACCTCCGGCATGTCGTCGACGAAGAGGATCGTGGAGCCGGTCGAGGCGGCGCGCGCATCGACGACGTCGGCCCGCGGCGCGGGCGCCGAGGGCAGGTAGACCTCGAACGAGGCGCCTGCGCCGGGCTCGCTGCGCACCGAGACGAAGCCTCCACGCCGCCGCACGGTGCTGTGCACCGACGCCAGGCCCAGGCCGGAGCTCGACTCCTTGGTGCTGAAGAAGGGCTCGAAGATGCGCGCCCTGGTGGCGGCGTCCATGCCGGCGCCCTTGTCCGTGACGGCGATCACGGTGTGCGGACCGACGCGCGCGCCGGGATGCGAGGCCGTGAACTCCGGGCCGAGGCAGGTGCTGCGGACCGAGATGGTGATGCGCCCGACGCCCGAACTCGCATCGCGCGCGTTGAGCACGAGGTTCATGAGGATCTGCTCGAGCTCGCCGCGATCCATGTTCACGGCACCGACGTCGCGGCCCATGTCGAACGCGAGTTCGATCTGGGTCGGCAGGCTGCGCAGCAGGACCTGCTCGAAGCCCGCGGCGACGCGACAGGGATCGATGTACGATGCCGCAGCCCGGCCGCCGTTGGCCAGCAGGTGCCTCGTCATCTGCGCGGCCGAGCCCGCTGCCGCCAGGATCGTCTCGATCTCTTCGCGGATCGGACCCTCGGCCTGGGCGAGTGCCGCGTGGCCCGCTCCCATGATGATCATCAGCTGGTTGTTGAAGTCGTGGGCGATGCCGGCCGCGAGCACGCCGATCGCCTCGAGTCGCTGCGCTCGCGCCAGGCGTTCCTCGGCCTCGGCGCGCGCGGCCTCGGCCTGCTTGCGGTCGGTCACGTCGATCGAGAGCACGCAGATGCCCTGTGGCACCGGCGCGATGCGCAGTTCGAAGTGCCCGACCGAGCCGTCGGGGAACGTGAACGCGTTCTCGAGCACGTGCGACCGGCGCTCGTGCATGCACCGGCGCATGACCTCGAACAGCGGCGTGTTCTCGATGCCGGGATAACACTCGAGCATCGAGCGGCCGATCAGCGCCTGCTTCGTCGAGCGGCCGTGGTGGGCAGCCGCGTCGTTGACGTGCAGGTAGCGCCATTCAGGGCTCACGACCTGAATGCCCTCGAGGATGGCGTCGAGCACCGACACCAACTCCGACGGATGGATCACGTGTCGACCTCCAGTGGCCTGGCGCGAGTCGCCGTGCACGTTTTGGCCGGCCCGCAATCCTACTCGGCGGCGCCGAACCGTGGGCCGGGCCGCCGGGGACCCCGCTGCGTCGCGTGCGTGCCCGCGCGCGGGCGCGCATCGATCCGGCGAGCGAACGCACCGCGATCACTCGGTACGAAAGGACCAGACCAACTCCCGGTTCTCGCGCGGGAAGCGCGCCACGACGACGTAGTTCGTGCGGCCGCGCAGCAACGCCTTCGGAATCAGGCAGAAACAGTCGCGCGGCGCCAGTTCGGGGTTGCTCGGCGCCTGGGGCGACGCGGACCAGCACGGCACCTCCCGGCCGTCTTTGCGCCCCTCGAAGAGCTGCATCGAGACTTCGGCGGGGCCGCGGTCGGTGCGTGCACCCAACTGCAACGTCACCGCGTAGCCCAAGCGCGACTGGTCTTCGCCGGGCACGGGGTTGGGCAGCTCGGGCGTGAAGCGCGTCGGGATTCCGGTCGCACCGTCGGGTGGCCAGGCGACCTGCCAGGATTCGCGCCGGGGCGCGACCATCGAAGCGGAGTCGAGCACCGCGACGTCGCCGGCCTGCGCGAAGCCGATGCGGACCAGGCCCGGATCGAGCAGCGGGAGGCGGTGATAGAACGTGCCGATCCACGCCTGCAACGCTGCCTCGCCGTTCTTGACGCCGGGTGCGATGACCGCATGCGACCCGGCCCATGCCCCTCGAGCACTCCACTCGGGATGGTCCGGATTCTCCTCGTGTGCGTCCGGCCAGCGCGCCGCGTGTTCGGGATGGCGCACGAGATACTCGGCATGAGCGAGACAACCTCGGCTCAATTCGGGATCGAAGAGAACGGGCGACGTCTCGTCCAGCGATGCACTGCTGGCCCCGAACGCGCGCGCGCGCAGCGCGAGCAGGGCGTCGAGCGTCGTCTGCACCTCGCGCGGCAACACCGCGGCCGACGGTTGCAGCATCTGCGCGATGCCCGGGGACAATCCCACCAGCCAGGCGCGCCAACTGTTCTCGAACTGGGGCAGCGCACAACCGACGGCACGTGCCAGACGCTCGGCCGGAGTTCCATCCTGACCGTCGATGAGCTTCTGGATCACGTCGGTGAGCTGACCCTGTTCGATGAGGAACTCCGTGACGAAGGTCGCCTTGAGCAGCTTCACGCCCTGGACCATGCCGAACTCGGGCAGCATCGCGTCGACCCACGGCGGATCCTCGCGCTGCTGCGCGAGGTAGCGCAGGTACATGCGGCTGCCGAGCAAGCCGGCATCGGCGAGGTGCAGCATCGCCTGGCGTTCGGCGATCGCGGCAGCGGCCTGCGACGAAGTGTGCTTGGACTCGACCGCTTGCCCGGCCGACTCGATCCACACGTAGGACGGCAACGCACTGCCGAGGCACGCGCGACAGACCCAGTTGAGCAGACCAGCGGCCACAGCGGGTTCCCCGAGCCGATGGCCCACCATGGCCACCAACAGGGCGCAGGTCGCCTCACCCTCGAGCGGCGCCATGTCGGCCAGGCCGCCGTCCTGCAGGTAGAAGCCGCTCATGCGACGCGCATCGTCCCCGGTCCGCGGGCTCAGCCATGCGTTCTTCACGCCGAGTTCGATCGCGTCGTCATAGGTGACCCGGCTGTCGATCATCACGAGCCGCAGGGGTTGCAGATCCGGAATGCGGACCGCGCCCTTGGTCGCGAACTCGATCACGGCGAGGGCACGCAGGGCCTGCTCGACGATGCGCTTCGTCTGCGCGACGGAACGGGAACTGACCACCGTCAACGCACCGGCCCGCACGCGCGCGACGTTGCGGCCGAGCACCTGCGCCAGCAACCTGCCGCCGTCGCCGACTCCGAAGCCACCCGCGTCGTCGCCACCGACCTCGCTGGCGTCGCACACCACCGGCAGGCGGCGCGCCTGCTGCATGGCGCGCGACAGCGCGGCACGGCGTTCCGTGCGCGCGGTCTCGCCCGCGATCGCCCAACCTGCTCCGGCACGCTCGTGCCCGAGCGCAACGTGGGCAGCCTCGACCTCGGCATCGAGCAGCAGCAGCTGTCGCGCCACTTGAGCTGCCGGTTCGCCGGCCGGCATTCTCGCCAGTTGCGCAACGATGTCGCGCAGCGCTTCGCGCAGTGGCTTGACCAGACGCGACGCGTCGTCCGTGCGCCGCTTCGAACGCGCCAGTTCCTTCTCGCCGGCCGTGCGCAGCGAGGAGAGCGCCTTCTCGGGCAGGCCGAGCTGTGCCAGCACCCCGAGCAGGACCCGCCACTCGTCGGCGCGTCCGGCCCTGGCCAGGTCGCCGGCGAACCGCTCGAGCCCGCGCAGGTCCGCGCCGGGCGTGGCCGGCTGCTGAGCCGACACGCCGGCAAGCAGCGCGAGAAGGCACGCCTTGGCGAGCACCCGTGCGCTCCAACGCACCGGGCCGGCTGCGTCGAGATTCATGGCCACCTCACGACCTCGCCGTCGCGCACGCCGCGGCCGTCGGCGACGAGACGCTCCAAGGCGCGCTGCATGACCTCCCGCACGACGTTGCCGAGCCGCGCGATGCCGAAGCGGCGCGCGGCCTCGCGCGCGAGGTCGTCGCCGGCGAGCGCCTGGTGCTGGCGCAACAGCCACGCCATCGCGTTGCGGACCTCGACGAGCGGCAGTTCCTCGGCGGCGCGGCTCGCCTCGGCGCCGCCCGCCGGCACACGGAAGCCGCGAAACGCCTCGACGTCGCCAGCGCGGGCCCAGAGCACACCGTCGACCTCGACGGCGCCGACCGGCAACGCCTGGCGCAGCCGTTCGCGCACGCGTTCGGTCACGCGCTGGATGCCCCACGCCGCGGCGATCGCGCGCGCGAAGCGATCGAACGCGAGCGGCGAGGCGACGGCGAGCACGCTCTCGGCCTGCGCCCGCAGCGCCGCGAGCGCCGTGGCTTCGGCGAACTCCTCGGGCGTGCCATGCGGCGCCAGGTTGTGCTCCGAGTACGGCCTCGGGCCATCGGGATCGTCGGGCAGGGTGGCCGCGGGCGGCGGCGCGGGCTCCGTGGGCTCGGGCTCGGACTCGTCGGTCGCCGCCGCCGTCGTCGGTTCGCCGGCAGAGGCGTCCGTGGGCAACTGCGCCGGCGGCGCCGCGCCCGGCCCGGCCGGCGCCGCGGCGCGCGCCGCATCGACCGCCAGCTTCGCTTCGGCGATCGCCGCTTCGACGCGTTCGATCTCGCCGTCGGGGTCCTGCCAGAAGTCCGTCGACCAGATGCGGTGCAGCCGCCAGCCGAGCCCCTGCAGCACCGCCGCGCGCAACCGGTCGCGATCGCGGGCCGTCGCCGCCGAATGGTAGGTCGCACCGTCGCACTCGATGCCGAGGAGGTAGCACCCGTCCGCGTCCGGATCGAGCACCGCGAGATCGATGCGGTAGCCCGAGCAGCCGACCTGCGCGTGCACGGTGTGGCCGCGGGCCACGAGCGCCTCGCGCACGGCCGCCTCGAACGGCGACTCGACCTCGCCCGACGGATCCACCGCGACCGCCGCCGCGAGCGCTGCCTGCCCGCGCATCGCGTAGTCGAGGAACGTACGCAGGTGCTTCGCGCCGGTCGCCGCCGTGCGCGTCGCCACCTGCTCGGGCCGCACCGACGTGAACACCACGAGTTCGCGCCGCGCGCGCGTGACCGCGACGTTGAGCCGCCGCTCGCCGCCCTGCAGGTTCAGCGGGCCGTAGTTCTCGTGGATCTTGCCCGCGGCATCGGGCCCATAGCAGATCGAGAACAGGATCGAGTCGCGCTCGTCGCCCTGCACGTTCTCGAGGTTCTTGACGAAGACCGGTTCGGCGATCGCGCCGAACGCCGGCTCGATCTCGGGGTGCCGAGAGCGCGCGCGGTCGAGCAGGTCCTCGATGAGCACCTGCTGTGCTCTGCTGAAGGTGACGATGCCGAGGCTCGACCGCGAGCGCACGGGATCGCGCAGGCGCGACACGACCTCGTCGACGAGCGCCTCGGCTTCGATGCGATTCTGCTGCGAGCCGGCGCGGTCGTAGACGCCGGCGACGAGCACGCAGCGCACACCGAGTTCGCCAGCCTCCTGCTGCGGCGCCGGAAACGTCAACAGGCGGTTCTGGTAGTAGTGGCTGTTGCTGAACGCGATCAGCGACTCGTGCCGGCTGCGGTAGTGCCAGTCGAGGTGCTGGCGCGGCAGGCCGGCCGCACCACACTCGTCGAGCACGCTCTCGAGGTCCTCGGGCACGTCGTCAGGGCCCGGTTCGTCGTCCTGCGCCTGGCGCTGGAAGAACGTCGTGGGCGGCAGCTGGTGGCTGTCGCCGACGACGACCACGGAGCGGCCGCGACCGATCGCACCGACCGCGTCCCACATCGGGATCTGCGACGCCTCGTCGAAGAGCACGAGGTCGAAGCGTGTGCCGGCGCGGCCCAGGAACTGCGCGACCGACAAGGGGCTCATGAGCATGCACGGCGCCAGCCGCGCGATGAGGCCGGGGGCCTCGGCGAACAGCCGCCGCACGGGCTTGTGCCGGCGCTGCTTCTTGAGCTCGCGTTCGAGCAGGCCGAGTTCGCTGCTCGCGACCTGTGTGTCGCGAACCTGCGGCAGCCGCGCGCAGAGCCGCGCCAGCACGACCTCGGCCGCCAGCCGGATCGCCTCGCGGTCGAGCGCGGCGAACTTCGCGATCGAACGCGCGTGTTCGCGGCCGCGGAACGTCGCGAGCGACGGCTCGCGGCGATGCACCTCGTCGAGCCAGGTCTCGAGCAGCGTGCGCTCGAAGGTCGGCTGCAGCTGCTCGGTGCGCAGCGCCCCCGCGGCGTGTGCGGCGATGAGTTCACCGGCCCCGTGTTCGGCCGCGGCCGAGGCAGCCGCCTCGTAGGCGCAGTGCTCGCGCAGGCGAGGCACCTCGGCGAGCCAGCGCTGCGTGCGCCCGTACACGTTGGCGAGGTGGCCCGGCGCGGCTTCGCCGCCGAACGCCGCGTCGACGTCGAGCACGAGCAGGGCGGCGATGGCGTCGCGCGCGACCACGAACTCGTCGTGGGCCAGCCGCAGTTCGCCGAGCCTCGGCGGCAGCACCTCGCTCCCCGCGTGCAGCCCGTCGAGCTGCGAGGCGACCGCGGCCAGGACCGCCGGGTCGGGCGACGTCGAGCCGGGCACGATCTTCAGCAGCAGCTGCCGCACGTCGTGCACCCAGCCGAGCCACGCTTCGAGTTCGGCCCAGTCCGCGAGTCCATCGCGCCACGCCGGCCCGAACACCGCGGCGCGGTCCGCCGCGGCGGCGAGCGCGCGCTCTTCGGTGCGCACACGCAGCGCCAGCTCGAGGTCGGCGGCGATGGCCGCCGCCGAGCCGAGCCTGGGTGCCGTCGAGACCGCCGCCAGTTCGGCGCGCGGCCCGCGCAGCCGCCACCAGCGCAGCACGAAGAACGAAGCCGCGGCCGTGCGCGAGGTCGCGTGCAGGCGGTCGAGGTCGAGCCCGAGCAGCTCGCGCCGCCAGCGCGCCGCGAGCGGCGCCCACAGCTCGTCGCGCCTCCTGCCGGTGGCGAGCAGCTGCCGCAGCCTGGGTTCGACCGTGTTCCAATCGGCGAGGCGCACGAGCGCTGCGGGCGGCAGCGACGGCGCACGGAACAGGCGCGCGAGCTCGAGCAGCGACGCGAGCTGCGCGCGACCGGGTCCGTTCTCGCCCCAGACGCGATCGAGCGCGAAGGCCTCGGCCACCGGCAGCACGGCCCCGCGCAGCGTTTCGCTCGCCCGCTGCAGGCGTTGTGCGGGCGGCACCACGTTGCGCGCCAGGGCCGGGGTCCAATCGGTGCGGCGCACGCCCCACCACGTCTCCTGCTCGGGCACACCGAGCGCCGCCGCCGCCGCGGCGAGCGCGTCGACGGCCTTGCGCGCCGCGGCCACGTCGGCCGCGTCCGTGCACCGCATCGACGGCATCGCGACGGTGCTCGCCTCGCGCAGCGCGACGAGCCTCGACATGGCAGAGAACACGGAGAAGTCGTGCTCTCGACGCCGGTGCAGCGCCTGCACGAACTCATTGAGGCCCTGCCGCTCGTGCTGCAGTTCGCCGGCGATGCGCTGCCACTCGGCCGGCTCGCGGCGTGCACCGAGATCGAGCGCGCGCGCCAACTGGGCCAGCACGGCCTTGGGTCCGCTCTTGCTCGAGTGCAGCTCGAGGCAGAACGCGCCGAGCCCGACGTCGTCGAGGCGGCGCTGCACGACTTCGAGCGCGGCGCGCTTCTCGGCGACGAACAGCACACGCTTGCCGTTGGCGAGCGCCTGCGCGATGAGGTTGGTGATCGTCTGCGACTTGCCGGTGCCGGGCGGCCCTTCGAGCACGAACGTGCGCCCCTCGGCGCCGGCCAGCACCGCCGCGAGCTGCGAGCTGTCCGCGTCCTTCGGGCAGTAGACCTCGCTCGGGTCGAGGTCGTCGAGCTCGTCGCGCGGCACCTCGGGCACCTCCTGCGCGTAGCCCGCGCCGGGCCGCTCGACGAGGTGGCGCAGCACCGGGCTCTGCATCAGGTCGTCGCGCGCGGCGAGGTCGAGCCACATCAGGTACTTCGTGAACGAGAAGAAGCCGATGTGCGCGTCCGCCTTCACCTCCCAGCGCGGCATGGCGAGCACGGCCGTGCGGAACGCATCGAACACGGCGCGCACGTCGACCCCGGCCTCGTCCTCGGGCGGCAGCTCGCCGAGCCCCACGCGCAGGTCGAAGTCGCGCTGCAGCATCTGCAGCAGCGTCTGGTTGAGCCGCGGCTCGGCATCGTCGAGCAGGAAGCGGAACCCGTCCTGCACCGACAGGCGCTCGATCACGAGCGGCAGCAGCAGCAGCGGCGCGCGGCGCGGCTTGCTCGACTGCGGCGACTCGTACCACTCGAGGAAGCCGAGGGCCAGGTAGAGCGTGTTGGCGCCGCTCTCCTCGAGCGACGTGCGCGCGTGGCGGAAGATCTCGACGAGGCGCGCATCGAGGTCTTCGGCCTCGTGCTCGGCGCGCAGGCGGCCCGCACGCAGTTCGTCGCGCAGGTACTCGCGCATCACGTCGACGCCGCTGCGCTGCTCGGCGAGCGCCAGGTCGCGCGGGTCCGCGCCCGGCTTGCCGATCGCGGGCCTCGCGTGCACTCGCATGCGCCCGGCCTGCTGCAGCCGGTCCTCGAGCACCTCGAGATCGTGCGGACACAGGCGCACGGTCTTCTTGGTCTCGACGAAGTTGAGCAGCCGGTTGAACATCGTCAGGTCGAGCAGCTTGCTCTTCCAGTGTTCGAGCCGGTCCTTCGGCGGCACCTTGGCGGCCGGTGCGGGTTCCGGCTGCCCGATCGGCTGTTCGGGCGGCTGTTCGATCGGCGGCGCCGCCGGCGCCGGACCCGGCTCGCGCGCCGAACCCGGGGGCGGCGCGGGCCGTTCGCCGCCCGGGCCGTCGACGGCCGCGAACGCGAGCGTGCGCAACGGCAGCGGCTGCACGCCGGCCCGCCGCGCCGCCGCGACGTCGATCGCCAATCGGAACGCGCCGCCGTCGTCGAGCCGGCGCCGCGCCGCGGCGCCGGCGCTGGCGACACCCTGCACCGCCGAAGCGCATGCCAGCGTGCACTCGAGCACCGCGAGCGCACCGAGGTCGCAGCGCTTGCGCAGCTCGACGGCCGGCCCGAGCTCGACCTCGGGTGTCGAGCCGGGCTGCAACCAGACGCCGACGAACGCGTGGTCGTGCTGCAGCACGACGAGCGGGTGCAGCCCGATGTGCTCGAGCAACGCCGCGTAGAGCAGCACGAGATCGAGGCACGTCGCGAGCCGTTCGCCGACCACCTGTTCGGGCGTGCGCACCTTCTGCCCCACCTCTTCGAAGCTCGGCGGCGGGTTCACGTACGTGATGCGGCACGCGCAGACGACGTCGTGCACGGCCCCGAACATCGCGAGCGCGCGTTCCCGGCTCCGGCTCTGGTAGCCGTCGAGCGCGCGGCTGCCCGTGCGCTGCTCGAGCAGCTCCGCGACCCGCTGCAGCAGCGGCGCCAACGCCGGGTGGTTCGGTGCCACGAACGCCGCGAGCAGCGCCGGCAGCACGGTGACGCCGGGCCACTCGTTGTACGCGAGCACGTCGATCGATCGCACCATCGTCGCGAGCACGGCCGGCCCCTGCTCGACGCGCACGGCGAGTTCCGCACGCTGCCGTTCGATCGTGTTGGCGAGCGCACTCGCGACGAGCCGCAGATCGGGTACGGGCAGGTCGACCGTGCCGCCCGCGGGCACCTCGGCGACGTGCAGCACCTGCGGTTCGGCCAGTGCTGGCTGCAGTTCGATCGCCACGCGCAGGTCGCGCAGCGCCGCCGGCGTCGGGTTGTGGAGCCGCACCGACGTCAGCCACGGCACGGCGTTCTGCTGCATCGCGTAGCAGAGCCGCGGCGCGTGCTGCAGTTCGATCGAGAGGCCGTCGGTGTTCACGCCGAGAAGCTAAGGCAACGGTGCGCGGCGGCTCCACCACGAAGCGCTTCTTGGTGTGTTCTGCCTCACACCGGCGACCAGATGCGCGCGATCGGCACGGCGAACAGGTTGGCCTCGATGCGCCAACCGTGCCGACCGGTGTGCAGCACGATGCCCGTGACCTGATCCGGCCCGAGCCGGCGCGCGAGCGCCTTGATGCCGCGCACGTCCTCGGCGCGTACGTCGGGCGCGGCCTTGACCTCGAACGCGAGCACCGAGCCATCGGTGCGCTCCAGCACGAGGTCGACCTCCTCGCCGTCGTGGGTGCGCCAGTGGCCGATGTCCGTCGGCTGCTCGAGCCAGTGCGCCTGCTTGCACAGCTCGTTGATCGTGAACGTCTCCAGCAGATGCCCGAACTGCTGCAGAGCGCTCGGCCGGGCCGCGAGCAGCTTCTCGGCGGTGACGCGCAACAGCCGGGCAGCGAGCCCGGAGTCGACGAAGTGCACCTTGGGCGTCGCCGCAGCCCGCGCCGCCAGCGTCGTGCCCCACGCCGGCAGCACGTGATGCAGGAACACCGCCTCGAGCAGCCGCAGGTAGTCCTCGGTCGTGCTGCGGTCGACCCCGAGGTCGCGCGCGAGGTCCGCCATGTTGAGCAGCTGCGCGGTGCGCCTTGCGACCGCGGCGGCGAGGCGCGGCAGGATCACGCGGCGACGCACCTTCGTGATCTCGGCCACGTCCTTGTCCAGGGTGAGGTTGAGGTACTGGTCGAACCAGCGGCTGCGCGCCGCGACCGTCGGCAAGCGCAGCGCGATCGGCATGCCCCCGGCGATCACACGTTCCGCGTACGAAGCGCGATCGACGGCAGCGTCGTCCAGGCTCGGCGGCTTGCCGGCAACCAGGCGTTCGACGAACGCTTCGTGCGCAGACGTGATCTCGCCCTGACTCAACGGCCACAGCGGTACGATGTCGACGCGGCCGGTCAGGGCCTGGGCGATCGCCGGCACCGAACCGTAGCGCGTCGAACCGGCGAGCACGAACTGTCCGGGCGCGCCGTCGCGGTTGAGCAGCTGTTTGATCACGTCCATCGTCTCGGGCACGCGCGCGTACTCGTCGATGAGCACCGGGCGGTCCGTGTCGAGGAACCGCAGCGGGTCGCTGCGCACGGCGCGCTGCGTGGCGGGATCGTCGAGGTCGACGACGGGCAGGCCCAGTTCGGAAGCCAGTGCGGCGAGCACGGTCGACTTGCCGGACGAACGGGGCCCGCCGATTGCCACGACCGGTGCAGTCTCGAGCCGGGCCTGCACGGTGCCGAGCACCCGGCGCCGGACCGTCTTCTTCAACTGGCGGACGTTGCCCATCGCGGCCCGGACTCTAGCCGGAGTTCCCTGATCCGAGGGCGTTTTCTTCCCTGATCCGAGGACCTTTCCCTCCCTGATCCGAGGCCTCACCAGAGCCCGATCCGAGCGCCGGCCGGCACCGCTCACCATGTGCCCACCGCGATGGCACGGACCGCGCGATTCTCCGCCGGTCGCTCGGGAGCAACGGGGAACGCGCCTATCGGCCGAACCTGGCGCCGGCTATCCTCGGCGTATGGTGTCCGGCAAGTCAGGCGCCCCCGCGATCGACCTCGAGGCCTTCGCACGCGAGCTGCCACCGGTCGCGAGCCGGCATCCCGAAATCGTGGCGGTCTGGATCTTCGGCTCGGCGGTTCGCGGCGCCCTGCGATTCGACAGCGACTTCGACGTCGCCGTGCTGTTCGCGGCGGGAACGCAGGCTCGCGATCAGGTGCTCGCGGCGTTCGCGGCCCGATTGGAGGCACTCACCGTGCCGTTCCCCGTGGATGCGGTGGATCTCGCCGAGCAAGGAGTGATCTTCGCGCACGAGGTGCTGTGCACGGGCAGACTCGTGTTCGAAGCGGACCGCGAACGGCGAGCAAGGTTCGAGGCGACGACGTGCGTGCGGGCCTTCGACTTCCTGCCAACCCACGAACTGGCCGTCCGTGGCCAACGCGAGGGTCTGTTGCGGCGGCTGGAGCAGCGTCGATGACGACCGATGAAGTGCTCGCCAAGGCGCAGACCGTGCGGCAGAACCTCGACGATCTCGGGCAGATTCCGCAGGGCAGCTACGACGAGTTCGGCGCCGATGCGCGCAACCTGCATGCGACGCTGCATCTGCTGCAGACGTCGATCCAGGCCTTGATCGACATCGGCAGCCTGCATTGCGCCCGGCTCGGCTTGCGAACCCCGCGATCGAGCCACGAGGTGTTCGTCTCGCTCGAGGCGGATGGACGGCTGCCCAAGGGCACCGCCGACCGCATGGCACCGATGGTCGGCTTCCGTAACCGCGTCGTGCACCTGTACGACCGCATCGATCCAGCCCGCGTGTACGAGGTACTGACTCGCCATCGCGACGACCTCGCCGACTGCCTGCGTCTCCTGCTCACCGTCGATCCCACATGACGGAACACGAACGCCTGCTCGCGCTCGTGCCGCGGCGCCGCGAGGACTACCAACCCTGGGGCGACGACGATCGCGACGAACCCTACGGACCGGACTGCTCCTGCGGGTGCCGCTTTGCGCGCTGGCTCGCAGACACCGCCAACGCCAAGCTCGGGCTCGACTGGTGTGTCTGCACGAACCCCGCTTCGCACCGCTGCGGCCTGCTGACGTTCGAACACCAGGGATGCCGCGCGTTCGAACCCGAGCCGGACTGATGCAACTGCGCGGACCCGCCGGCACCGCACGATGTGCACTATGCTGCCCATCCGTCGAGCAAGAGCCTGCTGTATGCTGCTTGCCATTGCTGGCCGGACCCGGCATGCTGTTTCCCCCCATTCGAGCCAGCAGTCCCCGTCGCACGCATGACCGATTTCCACCGTCACCCTTCGAGCTACCACCATTGGCAGCTCGAGTTCGATGGCGACGTCGCGCACCTGCGCATGAACGTCGATCCCGGCCACCCCTTCAAGGAAGGCTACGAACTCAAGCTCAACAGCTACGACCTCGCGGTCGACATGGAGCTCGCCGACGCGATCCAGCGGCTGCGCTTCGAGCACCCGGAGGTCAAGGTCGTCGTCGTCGGCAGCGCGCAGGAGCGCGCGTTCTGCGCCGGCGCCAACATCTGGATGCTGGCCAGCAGCACGCACCCGTTCAAGGTCAACTTCTGCAAGTACACGAACGAAACGCGGCTCAGCCTCGAGGACGCGAGCCAGCACTCGGGCCTGAAGTCGATCTGCGCCATCAACGCCGCCTGCGCCGGCGGCGGCTACGAGCTGGCGCTGGCCTGTGACGAGATCCACCTCGTCAACGACAGCAACTCCGCGGTGTCGCTGCCCGAGGTGCCGCTGCTCGCCGTGCTGCCGGGCACCGGCGGCCTGACGCGGCTCGTCGACAAGCGCAAGGTGCGCCGCGACCGGGCCGACGTGTTCTGCACCATGGCCGAAGGCATGCGCGGCAAGAAGGCGCAGGCGTGGGGCCTCGTCGACGCGATCTGGCCCAAGTCGCAGTTCGCCGAGAAGGTCGCGGCGCGCGCCAGGGAACTCGCGAAGACGCTGCCGGACAAGGCCAAGAAGGGCATCGAGCTGGCGCCCGTTCGCGCCGAGAGGACCGAACGCGGCTACGCCTACACGCACGTGCAGGTCGAGATCGACGACGGCCGGCGCCTCGCCACGATCACGGTGCACGCGCCGTCGGGCGCGCAGCCGAAGAACGGCGCCGAGTACGAGAAGGCCGGCAGCTCGGCCTGGGCGCTGCAGTGCTACCGCGAACTCGACGACGCGCTGCTGCAGCTGCGCTTCGACCACGAACAGATCGGCCTGCTCGTGCTGCGGACGCGCGGCGACCGCGGCGCGCTGCTCGAGGTCGAGAAGAACCTGCTGGCCAACCGCTCGCACTGGCTCTGCAACGAGATCCTGCTGCAGATGGCGCGCACGCTGCGCCGCTGGGACCTCATGGCGCGTTCGATGTACGCGCTCGTCGACGCCGAGGCCTGCTGTGCCGGTGCGTTCCTCGAACTCGCACTCGGCTGCGACCGCGTCTACGCGCTCGACGACGACACGGTCCGGTTCGCGGTCGGGCCGCTGAGCGCCGGTGCGTTGCCGATGAGCCACGGTCTGACGCGGCTGCAGAACCGCTTCCTGGCCGCGCCCGAGCACGGCCGCGAGCTGGCCGCCGAGCAACCGACGCTGACCGCACAGGAAGCCGACGAACAGGGGCTCTGCACCTACCTGCTCGATCCCGTCGACTGGGACGACGACGTGCGCATCGCGCTCGAAGAACGCGTGTCGCTGTCACCCGACGCGCTGACCGGAATGGAGGCCTCGCTGCGCTTCGGCGGCACCGAGACCTGCGACAGCAAGATCTTCGGCCGCCTCAGCGCGTGGCAGAACTGGATCTTCACGCGTCCGAACGCCACTGGCGACGAAGGCGCCCTGACCCGCTACGGCGCTCCCGAGAGCGCGCGTTTCGACTGGCGCAGGACCTGACCACCGTCGCACCGCAGCATCGCGAACCCGCAGCAACCTCGAGCCCAAACCAACCATGAGCATCGTCGACCTCGAAGCCAAGATCCCCAACAACGTCGGGCTGCGCGACAACAAGCGCCTCATGATGGCGCTCGAGAAGTGGCAGCCGAAGTTCCTCGACTGGTGGGCCAACCTCGGTCCCACGGACTTCAACCAGGATCAGGTCTACCTGCGCACGGCGATCGGCGTCGGCCAGGGCGGCTGGGCACACTTCGACTACGTGAAGATGCCCGACTACCGCTGGGGCATCTTCCTCGCCGACGGCCCCGCCGATCGCAAGATCCACTTCGGCGACAGCCTCGGCGAGAAGGCCTGGCAGGAAGTGCCCGGTGAGTTCCGCAACCGTCTGCGCCGGCTGATCGTGACCCAGGGCGACACGGAGCCCGCCTCGGTCGAACAGCAGCGCCAGCTCGGCCACTGCTGCCCGTCGCTGTACGACCTGCGCTCGCTGTTCCAGGTCAACGTCGAGGAGGGCCGCCACCTCTGGGCCATGGTCTACCTGCTGCAGACCTACTTCGGCGCCGACGGCCGCGACGAGGCCGAGGCGATGCTCGAGCGCCACAGCGGCGACCAGGACAACCCGCGCATCCTGCAGGCGTTCAACTACCCGGTGAACAACTGGCTCGACTTCTTCTGCTTCACGGCCTTCATGGACCGCGACGGCAAGTACCAGCTCGCATCGCTGGCCGAGTCGAGCTTCGACCCGCTCGCGCGCACGACGCAGTTCATGCTCGCCGAGGAGGCCTACCACCTGCAGACGGGCGAGAACGGCGTCGGCCGCATCACGAAGCGCACGGGCGAGATCATGGCCGAGGGTGTGGATCCGCGCACGGTCGGCGCCATCCCGCTCGACATCATCCAGCGCTACGTCAACTTCTGGTTCACGGGCTCGATGGACCTGTTCGGCGGCGAGGACTCGACGAACGCCGCCGAATCGTTCGCCAACGGCCTCAAGGGCCGCTATCGCGAAGGCGACGGCATCTACAAGGACCCGAAGGCACTCAACGCCAACTACTCGCTCGAGGTGCCGACCGAAGAGGGCCGCATCGAGACCCGCGACATCCCGCTGCGCCGCGCGATGAACGCGGTGCTGCTCGACGCCTACATCGCCGACTGCAAGCGCATCGTCGAACGCTGGAACCGCGACCTCGACAAGCTCGGCGTCAAGGAGCGCATCGTGCTGCCCGACCACAAGTTCAACCGGCACCAGGGCGTCTACGCGGGCTATCGCTTCACGCCGGCCGGCGAACTCATCGACGAAGCAACCTGGACCCACCGGCACACGGAGTGGCTGCCGACCCAGGCCGATCGCGACTACGTACAGTCGTGCATGGTGCGCGTCGTCGAGCCGGGCAGGTTCGCCAACTACATCGCGCCGCCGCAGCAGGGCGTCAACGACAAGCCGATCGACTTCCAGTACGTGCTGTTCCACTGAGAGCCCGTGAACCGCCCGCCACGCCGTCCCCGTCCATGACCAATCGACTCTGTTACGTCTGCGAAGGCGGCGACTGCACCGAGAAGGGCAGCGGCGACGTCTTCGACAAGTTGCGCGACCTCGTGCGCGAGTTCGACCCCGACGAACAGCGCATCAAGATCCGCCGCTATCCGTGCTTCGGCGCGTGCGAGCAGGGCATCAACGTGACGCTGTACCCGGACAGGATCTTCTACAGCAAGGTGACGGCCGACGACCTGCCCGAGATCGCGGCCCACATCGCGGGCAAGGGGGAACCCGTGCAGCGTCTGACAGGCAAGTGCCAGCCCGACGTCGAGCAGATCATCTGGGACATGCTCGACAGTCCGTACTGAGTCTCCCCGCCCGCAGGGCGGCGAGACTCAGCCTCTCCCGAAGCCGTCGCAACGCGGGCAAACACCTCGGCGAACACGACCCATCCAGCCCGCTGCGACGGCACCACAGCGTCCCGACGAAGGCGAATGCTCGCGAGTGCGTACGGGGTCTGGTAGGCTGTGGCCGCGGGCAGCCCCCAACTGCGCGCGCCGTCTCCCGTTGCCCCTTCGCCGCGAAGCTCCGGCTCGATCGACAACCGCGCGGCGACGCGCGGTGAACCTGCTGCATCGGCTCTGGCGGCCGCGGGTCGGCATCGCGGTCGGACTGCTGCTGCTGCTCGCCTGGTCGCTCACGGGCCGGTGGCCGATCGTCGTGCACTGGCAGATCCCCGCGCAGAGCATCACCGCCGAGCAGGGCAAGGCGTTCCTCGTGCGCGACCTGCCTTCGCGCCGCTGGCCGCTGCACGAAAGCGACGGGTTCCGCGGCCACCGCGCCTCCGAGCTGCGCCTGCTCGCCGACGACACGGAACTCGGCCCGGCCCACGCCGGACACGACGACGTGCGGCAGGCCGGCGGCGGCGCCTTCTCGCACTGGGCCGACCAACTCTGGTTCTCGACCAGGGACGACACGGATCCGCGCACGAACGGCAGGACCTACCGCATCGAGATCCCGCTGCGCTTCGGCGCCGCCTGGGCCTGGTGCGGCGGCGCGCTCGTCGCACTGTCGTTCGCCGCGCTGTTCCATCGCTGGCTGTGCCGCTTCGCCGAGCCCGACTACTGGCTGCCGCGCATCGTCGGCACGGTGCTGCTGGCGTTTTCGCTGTGCGCGATGGTCGCGCTCGCCGGCCTGTCGTGGGCCGGGCTGCACATCGAGCAGGCCGTGCCCGCGAGTCGGAGCGCGCCGTACCCGCCGGGGTCGGACCACACCGACTGCGGACGCCGGTGCCTCGACCTGTTCGGCTCGCAGATCGCCTGGCGCATCCCGGCGTTCCTCGTCGGCGAGTGGCCGCGCAGCAGCGCCGAATCGGCGGCGCTGCCCTTGCACCTCGACGACAGGTCGGCGACCGCGGTCGCATCGCTCGAGCAGATCGATGCGCCCTCGTGCCCGGTGCCTGCGTTCACCGTCGTGTCCGGCCAGATGGTCGTCGTGCGCGACGACCCCGGCGGATCGACCGGCACGTGGCGGCTCGGGCTGCCCGTGCGTCCGAGCCGCGGCAGTTGGTGCATCACGCTGCTGTTCGCAGGCCTCGGCGCCTGGCTCTGGAGCGGCCGTCGACGAGGGTCGGCCCGTTCGCACGCGGCCGCGCTGTGCCGGCTCGGCGCTCGCGGTCTGTTGGCGATCGGAGCCGTGCTGCTGCTGACCGACCTCTGGGGAGCCGTGGCGCCGTCGTTGCGCGCACCGGATGAACCGCTGGCGCGCGTCGGCAGCTACGGCGCGTCGGACCGACCGCTGTCGTGGCGGCAGGCGAGCGGGCAGCTGGCTCGCGCCGGCGACGAGCTGGCGTCGGCCTATGTCACGCGCGCCACGCGGCTCGTCAGCGACACGCTGGGCCACGCCTGGGATTGCAACTACGCCGACGAGCTGCGCATGCACGTGCCGGCGACCGAGAACTGGCTGTTGTGGCTGTTCGGCGAGATCGACGCGCGCGCGCGCGAGTACTTCTTCGTCGACTGGCGCCGGAGTCTCGAACGCGGCATCGGTCTGTGCGGTCATGCCGCCTACGCGCTCAACGGACTGCTGCGCGATTCCGGGCTCGAACCGAGGGTCGTGCAGCTGGGCGGTCACACGGTCGTGACGGTCGCGGTGGAGCATGGCAGCTGGTGGATCGCCGACCCCGACCTCGGCGTCGTGATCCCCGCGTGCCTGGGCGAGCTCGAGCGCGATGCCACGCGCGGCGAAGCAGCCTACACCGAGGCGATGGTCAGGCTGGGCCGCGCCGACCCGGGCGCCGAGGCGCGGTCGTTGGCGGCGCTGTACACGAGCGACGACAACTTCGTGATGCCCACGTCCGCGGACCTCAGCGTGGGCGACGCCGACCGGCGCCTCGAGCAGCTCGCCTACGCGCTCAAGTGGTGGCTGCCGGCCGGCTGCCTCGCGCCGTGGCTGCTGTTCTCGCTCTGGGAACTCCGCCGTCGCCGACGCTCGTGCGCCGGCGCCGCCGGTGCGCTTGGAATCGGCGAGCCGGTGCTCTAGCGTCTGCCGCACATGGGCCTCTTGCAGCGGGCGAACGCCGGCGCCAGGTTCGGCGCGGACATCGTTCGCGCAGCGTGCCGCGGCACCTGGGAGACGCTGCACGCACCGCGGCCCGCCGACGCTGCCGACGACGAAGTGCACCTGCTCGTCGAAGGGGACCCGCGGCACGACCTCTCGCCCGCGGCGCGCTACCGCGCGGTGCAGTTCGTGCCGCTGCTCGAGGCCGCCGGGCTGCGCTGCCGGCTGTGGCCGGCGAGGCCCGGCAAGTACTTCACGGCCGGTGCGGACTGGCAGTCGCTGCATGCGCGCTGGCCCCACCTGGCCATGGTGAAGGCGCACCTCGGCCACTGGCGGCAGCAACGCGCGCGGCGCTCGGACTTCCGGGCGCTGGCCGGCCGCGGCGTCGTGTTCCTGCAACGCGACCTCATGGCGCTGCCCGGCTCGCGACTCGAACGCGAACTGCCGCTCTACAACCGCCACATCGTGTTCGACTTCGACGATGCGATCTTCGTGCAGCCGCCGTGGGCCCGCGGGCCGGGCCGCGACGGCATCGACCGCGCGCTGCGCGACAAGATCGCCGGCATCTGCGCGCTCTCGACCGCGGTGATCGCCGCCAACGACCACCTCGCCGCGTTCGCGCGCCAGCACACCGCGAACGTGCACGTCGTGCCGACGGTGCTCTGCACCGACGAGTTCCGGCCGGCGGCGAAGCCGGTGCCGAACGCGCGGCCCGTGGTCGGCTGGGTCGGCACGTCGGGCAACCTGCACTACCTGCGCCAGATCGGGCCCGCGCTGCAGGCGCTCGCCGCACGGCGCCCGTTCGTGCTGCGCATCGTCTGCAATCGCGTCGACGCCGCGGCCCTGCACGGCCTGCCCGACGACCTCGAGTTCGTCGAGTGGCGCGCCGAGGGTGAGGTCGAGCGCATCCAGCAGTTCGACGTCGGCATCATGCCGCTCGACGACGACGACTGGGCCGCCGGCAAGGCCGGCTTCAAGATGGTGCAGTACATGGCCTGCGGCGTGCCGTTCGCGGCGTCGCCGGTCGGTGCCAATCCGGCGACCGGCGGCGCCGACGGCGAGTGCGGGCGCTACGCGACGACGACCGCCGAATGGGTCGAACGGCTCGACGAACTGCTCGCCGATGCGACGCTGCGGGCGCAGCTCGGCGGCAACGGCCGGCAGCGCGCCGTGCGACGGTTCGACCGGCGCGTGCACGCTGCCACGATCGCCGCGATCCTGCGGGAGGTGCTTCGTGTCTGAGCCGGCTGCGCGCGGACCCGGTGCCCCGGCGAAGGCCGCGCTGCGCCCCGTCATGGTCGTGCCCGACTTCGACCGCATCGGCGGCTACGAGCTGCAGGCGCTGTCGCTCGCCGCGCACCACGAACGCACGGGCGTTCGTTCGTTCGTGCTGTCGAACAACCCGTGGGGTCACGCCGCGCGCGAAGAACGCCTCGGCGTGACGATCCACCGGCTGCCGCCGCTGCCGCCCGAACGCCCCAACTGGGCGGCGCTGTTCGTGTCGTTCCTGACGTTCCTCAACAACCACCGGCGCGAGTACGACGTCATCCACTGCCACGCGTTGACGTTCCTCGCGGCCTGCTGCGCGCGCATCGCGCGCATCCTGAAGAAGCCCGTCGTGGTCAAGGTCGCGACCGAACGCGACGTGCGCGAGTACCACGACAACCGCACGCTGGCGTTCCGGCTGTTCTTCCGGTGGCTCAAGCGTGCGGACCGGCTGCTGTGCCTGTCGGAGTCGATCCGGCGCGAGGCGATCGCCTGCGGCTTCCGGCCCGAGCAGGCCGTGATCGTGCCGAACGGCGTCGACACGGAGCGCTTCGCGCCGGCGGCGGAGCCCGCGCGCGCCGCGGCGCGCACCACGTTGCAGGTCGCTGGAGACACGCCCGGCGCACCGTTCGTCGCGCTGTTCGTCGGACGACTCGTGCAGCGCAAGGGCGTCGACGTGCTGCTGCGCGCCTGGGCCGCGACGCGCGATGCGCGGCAGGGTCTGCTGCTCGTCGTCGGCGACGGTCCCGAGCGTGCTTCGCTCGAGCGACTCGCACGCGACCTCGGCCTCGAGTTCGAGACGCGCGTGCGCTTCCTCGGCGAACGGACCGACGTGCGCCCCTGCTACGCCGCGGCCGACGCGTTCGTGTTCCCGAGCCGGCTCGAGGGCCTGCCCAACGCGCTGCTCGAGGCCATGAGCTGCGGGCTGCCGTCGATCGCGACCCGCATCGGCGGCTGCCTCGACGTGATGACGGAACAGAGCGGCATGTTGGTGCCGAGCGACGACGTGGGTTCGCTCGCCGGTGCCATCGACGAACTCGCCGGCGACCCGGCCCGGCGCACGCAGCTGGCCGTCGCGGCGCGCCGACGCGTGCTCGCGCACTTCTCGTTCGCGGTCACCGCCGCGAGGCTGCAGCAGGTCTACCGTGAAGCCGCGGCGGGCAAGGCCGGCGTCGCCGGCTGAGCGAGACGCGGGCGCTGCGGACCGATCACGGGATGATCGTCACGCCGACCGCCTGGCTCCACGTCTTGATGCCGGTCTGGTAGAGCGGGTCGAACGTGATGCCGTTCACGTAGGTGGTCAAGCCGATGAGCCAGCTCTCGTTGGGGATGATGAGCACCGCCTGCCCCTGATCCGCGCCGCTGAGCGTCACCCACGTCGGCGAGAGGAACGGGTTGCCGATCCACGCATTCTGGAACAGGAAGTCGTTGTTGATCGGGATCACGCGCAGGTCGCCGAGCGAGATCCCGGGCACGGTGTCGAACGCCCAGCCGAAGAACGCCAGCTTGCCGGCGTCGCCGGGGCTCGTGTAGGTGTAGGTCACCGTCGTGCCGATGCTGCCCGTGCCGACCTTGGTCGTGGTCGCCGTCGGTCCCGCGGTCTCGAGCATCACGTCGATCAGGACCGGCGAGTTGTAGCTCGCGACCGAGATCGGCACCGTGCGGCTCTGGTGGCCCGGTGCGGCGAACGTCACGCTCCAGCTGCCGAGCGGCAGCCACAGGGCGTAGCGGCCGTCGCTGGCGCGACTCATCGTCTTCTCGCCGTGGTTGAACACGTTCGGCGTGAACGTGATCGTCGACGCCAGCGGCGCCGAACCGAGCGCCGATCGCACGTGACCGCGCAGCGCCGGCCGCCAGTTCGTCAGCACACGCTGGATGCCGGGCCAGACGATCGCCTCCTCGGCGACCGTCGCCGAGAACGCCGGCTGGAACGCCGTGCCGACCTCGATGAGGAACGACAGCGCTCCGCCCGACGAGTAGTGGTCCTCGGGCGCCTCGCCCGAGCCCGACGGATCGCGCGTCGAGAAGCCCATCTGGTTGCGCAGGTCGTCGCAGTAGAGCTGCTGGAACGTGTACATCGTGGGGTTGACGGTCGCACACGGCGCCCACATGCGCAGCACGTCGCGGCCGTAGCTGTGGAAGTCGAGGTAGATCTCGGGGCGCAGCCGGGCCACGAGGTTGCGCATGACCATCGTCTCGGGCTCGCTGCCCGCCGACGGGCCGCGGTAGGTCTCGTTGCTGGTCGACGTCGACGAGCCGCAGAGCCCCCAGAGGAACGGGTAGTTGCGGTTGTTGTCGACGCCGTAGACGCCGCCGCCGTTGTTGCGGCGGTTCTTGCGCCACAGGTCGTTCGACGTCCACACGAAGTTGACGCCGTCCGGATTGACCATCGGCACGAAGTAGATCTCGTAGCTGTCGACGATCGCATGCAGCGTGGGGTCGCTCGCGTAGGCGGCCAGCACGCGCTGCATCGCGCCGATCACCATGTGCGGCGAGTTCAGTTCGCGCGCGTGGTGCTGTGCGGCGAGCACGATCGCGGGTTCGTCCTCGTCGATCGCGACGTTGTCGCTGACCTTGAGCGCGAAGATGGGGCGCCCCTCGTGCGTGAGCACACCGCCGGGCAGCGCGCTGAGGTCCACCTTCCGGGCGAGGCCCGGATAGGCCGCGACCTGGGCGTCGATCGCGGCCTCGATCTCGGCGACCGTGTAGTAGCCCGGGTCGGGCACGTCCTCGCCCGACGCCGCGGCGCGTTCGAGTTCGACGTCGTGGAACGGACGGCCGATGCGCACGAGTTCGGCGGCCGGCACGATCGAGAGCAGTGCTGGGACCTCTTCCTGCTGCACCACGACCTCCACCGGACCCGTCGCCTGCGCGGCGCTGCCGCAACAGCTGCCCAACACGTCGAAGTGTTGCTGCAGCAGCAGTCGCTGGCCCGCGGTCGGGTCCTTGACGAGGTAGAGGAGCGAGAGTGGGTCGTCCTGTGCCGAGAGTGCCGTGTGGCACAGCAACGCGCCGAGCGCGAGCGTGGTGAATCGCATGGTGGGAGAGGTCCGGCCGGGGCGGGCCGGGCGATCATCTCGCACGCGAGGCCGGGCTCCTAGCCCCGCTTCGAGCATACCCCACGATCCGCTGCATTCCGGCGCGGCGTGTCGCGTCGGCGCGCCGCGCGACACCATCGCCGGTTCGGCGCGTCAGCGCGGCAGGGCCGAGGTCGTCGTCCAGTCCGCCAGCACTTCGGCGCGGGCCGCGGCTCCCAGCCGCACGCGCAGCGCCACGTCGTCGATCGCCTCGTGCAGCGCCGCGACGAAGTGCTCGCCCGTCGCCGCGAGCCAGCCGTTCTCGCGATGCCGCACGCAGTCCCGATACGGCCCGACCGCCGCCGCGACGACGGGCCGCGCGACCAGCCCCGCTTCGACCCACTTCAGTTCGCTCTTGCACGCCGTGAAGCGCGCAAAGGCGAGCGGCACCACGTGCACGTCGGCGCGCCGCAGCGACGCGGGCAGCTCCTGCCAGGGCACGGGGCCGCAGGTGCGCACGCGCTCGCCGAAGCGGCCGAACGCGGGCGGCACGTCGATCTCGCCCGCGAGCAGCAAGGCGGCCTGCGGTCGCGACTCGAGCACCGCGACGATTGCGGCCTCGATCGTGGCGAGGTCGGCGGCGTGCGTGCGCGTGCCGGAGAAGTAGCCGATCACGACGCTGCCGTCGGCGGCGACGTCGGGGGCCGCCGCGAGCGCGGCGGTGCTGCGCTCGACCATCGCGCGGCTCGCGACGTTGCGCGCGACCTGCACGCGCAGGTGCGGAAAGCACCGGCGCAGCTCTTCGGCCAACGGCGCCGTCGCGGCGGTCGCCTCGTCGACGAGGCCGAAGACGAGCCCGATGCGCCGCAGCTGCTGCACGTAGAGTTCGCGCGCGAGCGGCGTGTAGCCGCGCAGGATCGGCAGCTCGGGTCCGTACCGTTCGTGGATCACGAGGTCGTCGACGTCGGCGACGACGCGCTTGCCCTTCGCCCTGGCCGCGCGCACGAACGCCTCGACCGAGGCGTCGTGCGGCACACGCTGCAGCACGAACTGCTCGTAGCAGTCGACGTAGTCGAGCAGCGGCGCGGCCGGGTGGTCGACGAGGTCCCCGTCGCGTCCGGCCGCGCGCACTCGCTCGAGCGCATGTTCGCAGCGCCAGCGGCGCGGGTGTCCGGGGCAGCCGGCGACGAACAGCACGTGCTTCCTCGTCGCGGTCGATGGCAAGGGCGTCTCGGCCGCCGCGGTGATCGCACCCGCGTAGTCGCGGCACCGGCGCCACGTCGCGCCGATGCCTTCGGCCCTCAGCGAGCGCCAGAACAGGCCGCACAACGTGCGCCAGCTCTCGCCGCGCCGGGCGAACAGGAAACGCAGCCCCGGGACAGCCATCGGCGCGCAGCACCGTAGCCGCGCGTGCTGCCGCGCGCCATCGCGGGCTCGCCGGCGACCATGGTTGCTTTCTGCGCAATGGGCAGCAGAATCACTTGCCAATGTGCGGCATCGCGGGAATCGTCGATCTCAACAACCGGTGGAGTCGCGAGGACCTCGCGCGCATCGCGCGCAGCATGGCGGACGCCATGCCGTACCGCGGCCCCGACGACAGCGGCGTCTGGGTGTCCCCCGATGGGCGCTGCGCGCTGTCGCACAGGCGGCTGTCGATCATCGACACGAGCTCGGGCGGCCACCAGCCGTTCGTGCTGCCGGAGGATCGCCACGCGATCACGTTCAACGGCGAGATCTACAACTACCGCGAGCTCAAGGACGAGCTGTCGGGCGCCGGCCACACCTTCGCGACGCGCAGCGACACCGAGGTGCTGCTGCAGCTGCTCGTCGAGGCCGACACCGACGCGCTGGCCAGGCTCGACGGCCAGTTCGCGTTCGGTTTCTGGCGCACGAAGACGCGCGACCTGCTGCTCGCGCGCGATCCGTTCGGCGAGAAGCCGCTGTACTGGACCGAAGGCGACGGCTGGTTCGCGTTCGCGAGCGAGCTGCACGCCCTGACGCGCGTCCCGGGCTTCGACGCGACGATCGACGCCGACACGATCGCCGAGTACCTGGCGCTGCAGTACGTCGACGCGCCGCGCTCGATCTACCGCCGCGCCAACAAGCTCAAGCCCGGCCACTGGCTGCGCCTGGACGGCGAAGGGCGCGTGCGCATCGGTCGCCACTTCGCGTTCGAGCCGCGCGGCCCGGTGCGCTCGCCGCGGCCGATGCCGGAGCTGGCGGACGAACTCGAGCAGACGCTGCTGCGTCTCGTGCGCCGCCGAATGATCGCCGACGTGCCGCTCGGTGCGTTCCTGTCGGGCGGCGTCGACTCGTCGACGGTCGTCGCGCTGATGACGAAGGCGCTCGGCGGCGCCGTCAAGACGTTCTCGATCGGGTTCGCCAACTCACCGGGCGAGACCGAACACGTGTTCGCGCGCGAGGTCGCGCAACACCTGGGCACCGAACACCACGAACAGGTGCTCGAGCTCGACGTGCTGCCGCTGCTGCACCACATCGGCACCGTGCTCGACGAACCCAACGGCGACAGCTCGTGCCTGCCGACCTTCCTCGTCTCGAAGGTCGCGAAGGAACACGTCACGGTCTGCCTCTCGGGCGACGGCGGCGACGAGATGTTCGGCGGCTACGGCCGCTACTTCGCGACGCTGCAGGACGAGTCCCGGTTGGCCGACTTCGACCCGGGCCGGCAGTACTACAGCAGCCGCATGCTCGTCTACATGGACGAGCACCTCGCCGAACTGTTCGGCGAGGTGCCGCCGCGCACCGCAGCGCTGCTGGCGTCGTTCCGGCGCCGCATGCGTCGCGAGCCGGGGCCGCTGCTGCACCGCATGCGCGCCCACGACGCCGCCCATTACATGCCGGGCGCGGTGCTCGCCAAGGTCGACCGCATGAGCATGCAGCACTCGCTCGAAGTGCGCACGCCGCTGCTGAGCCGCGAACTCGCCGCGTTCTGCGAGCAGCTCGCGGTCGAAGACTGCTACTCGCCGGGCGGCATGTTCGGCCCGCAGGGCAAGCTCGTGCTCAAGCAGGTCGCGCAACGCTACATCCCGCGCGCGTGGCTCGACCGCCGCAAGATGGGCTTCGGCGTGCCGACGAAGACCGGCTGGGGCAAGGAGCGCATGGTCGATTGGCTGCGCGAGATGACGCTCGGCGGCGACAGCAAGCTGTCGCAGTGGATCGACAAGAAGGGGCGCGAGGCCTTCGTGCGGCGCATGGCCAGCGACAGCGGCTTCTCGTTCTACCAGGCCTGGCTCATGCTCGTGCTCGAGGTCTGGATGCGCAGCCACAGCGGCGTGCGAGGCGACGATGCGACGACCCCGGCGCTGCCCGCGCGCCCGCTCGACGAGACCCGGCGCGGCGACCTGCGCCAGGAGGACCTGCTGCTGTGGCAGGCCCTGCATGCCGCGCCGCAGCCGCCCATCGTCTTCTGCGACGATGCGCTGCCGCCGTGGGTGCACGCCCTGCCTTCGGGTTCGGTCGTCGTCACCCCGGACGCAGTGGAGACACCGCCCCACGTCGGCAACCGCGTGCTGGCCTGGAACCGGCGCGCGACGATCGACGCCGAGCGTGTCGCCACGCTGCCGCTCGGTCCCGCGGTCTTCCTGCAGCCGCTGGCCGAGGCATCAGGCGACCTGCTCGGCCTGCTCGGCGAACGCACGCAGACGATCGTGCACCGCGTCGGCAACCGGTGGCACGTGCGCCGCGCCGCGGAGATGGCGCAGGTCGACGGCCCGAGCTTCACGGGCAAGCCGCCCCGGCTCAGCGAGCGCCTGTTCGGCCACAAGCTCACGAACCGCCCGCACGAACTCGTGCACGGCGGCGGCAGGGCCTGGCGCATCCGGCTGCCGAGGCTCGCGCGCGAGCGCGCGCTGGACAGCTCGGCGCAGCTCGTGGTGTTCGAGGACGGGCGCCCGCTGCCACTCGGCGACAGCAGCGTGAAATCGGTCGCCGGCTTCGGCCGCGGTCGCTACTGCCTCGAGGGCGAATGGCTGCACTTCTCGGCGACCGACAACTCCGACCCGACCACGAACGGCCGCCGCTACCTCGCCGCGCTGCGCAGCACGTCGCGCAACGGCGTCATGCACTTCCTCGGCGGCACCTCGCTGGGGCGACTCGCGCTCGACGTGAGCGAGGGACTGCATCGGCTGCGCGCCACCAACGGCAGCACGATCCGCACGTTCCGCTTCCGCCGCCCGTTCCGGCACGACGGTGGATCCTGCTGGCTGGCCTCCTTGAAGCGCATGCGCCTGCCGAGGCTGGAGCCGGGCTGGCGCGCCGTGGTGCTCGAGGACGGCTTCGAGATGCCGATGGCCGACAGCATCCACGAGGACGTGCGCCGCCATGGACTCGGCCGGCACTCGGTGTGGAACGACCAGGTCTGGTTCTCGGCGACCGACAACACCAATCCGAACCGCAACGGCCGGACCTACTCGATCGCGCTCGTGCCGCCCGGCGGCGAGATGCCGACCGAGGCGCTCGGCGAGGCGTTGCAACCGAAGATCGAGTCGCAGGAACGTTTCGACCGCGAGCTCGCGATCCTCGCGGCCGAGCCGGCGTCCCGCGCCCCCGTGATCGGTCCCGGCGGCAAGGTCGTCATGGTCATCGGTGCGCTCTCCCCCGGCGGCACGGAGCGCCAGATGTGCAACCTGGCGATCGAGCTCGACCGGCGCGGGCTGCACGTGACGATCCTCACGCTGTGCGGCTTCGGCGGCGCGGGTGGCCACTACCGCGTGCTGCTTCGCGACACCGGCGTGCAGCTGCGCGACGCGAGCACGGCCGAGGCGGAGTTCGCGCTCGGCGCCGCCGCGGGCGACGAACGCCGGCTGCAGCTGCTCGCCGGCCTGCCGCACGGCCTGCGCGACGAGGTGTGGCGCCTGTTCTCGCACATCACCGCGCTGCAGCCCGATGTGCTGCACTGCTGCCTCGATTGCCCCAACATCAGCGGCGGCGTCGCCGGCCTGCTCGCCGACGTGCCGCGCCTGGCCCTCGGTGTGCGCAGCTTCAATCCGACGCACTATCCGGAGCAGTATCGGCCCTGGTTCGACGACTACTACCGCATGCTCGCGGAGAGTCCGCGCGCGCGGCTGTTCGCCAACAGCCGCGTGTGCGCCGCGGACTACGCGACCTGGCTCGGCGTCGATCCGGGTTTCCGCATCGTCTACAACGGGCTCGAGACCGGCTCGCTCGGCATGGCGACCGCCGGCGACGTGCACGCGTTCCGCGACGAACTCGGCATCCCCGAAGGTGCGCCGGTGGTCGCCGGCCTGCTGCGTCTGTGCGAGGAGAAGCGGCCGCTCGTGTTCGTGCGAGCGATCGCGGCGGCGCGGCGCCGCGTGAAGGAGCTGCACGCCGTGCTCGCGGGCATCGGCCCGATGCAGGCCGAAGTCGAGGCGCTCGTCGACGAACTCGGCCTCGGCGACCACCTGCACGTGCTGGGCCGCCGCACCGACGTCGCGACCATCCTCACGGCGACCGACATGGTGCTGTTGACGTCGCGCATCGAGGGCACGCCCAACGCGCTGCTCGAGGCCGCGTGGTTCCGGCGGCCCGCGGTCGCGACCGAGGCCGGCGGTTGCGTCGAGGTCGTCGAGCACGGCGAGACCGGGCTCTTGTGCCCTGTCGACGACGCCGAGGCGCTCGGCGCCGCGATCGCCGAACTCGCCGCGGATCGGCAACGACGCGAGCGCATGGGCGAAGCCGGCCATGCGCGGGTCCGCGCCCGCTTCTCGCTGCAGGGCATGGTCGAGGCGACGCTCGCGATGTACGGCGAGGCACCGGCATGAGCAGGTCCCGCGGGCCGCACCTGTCCGGATCCCCGATCCACGCGCCTCGCTGCGTCGACACCGCTCGCCCGAGATCCGGGCGCATGCCATGACCCGGTTGGCGCGCGCGTCGCTGGGACTCGCCGCAGTCGGTGGCGTGCTGTTGTGCATCTCGCTGCTGCTGCGCGACCATCGTGGCGGAGGCGATCTGCGCGTCTGGACGAAGCACCACCTGACGGAGTTCACGCCGGAGAACGGGCTCGCGTTCCGCACGGTCCTGCCGGCGGGCGCCCCGAGTGCGCATCTCGGCCCGATCTCGGCCGCGCTGTTCGAAGACGGTGTGCCCGTGGGGCACGAGGCGCCGCACGACGAGATCCGCGGCGAGGGCGGCGGCCTCTTCTCGTTCTGGAACGGCACGCTCTACCTGTCGACGACCGACAACACGGATCCGCGCACCAACGGCCGGCGCTACGAAGTGGCCTGGCCATCGCCGTTCGCGACCGCGGTGGAATGGGCGAGCCGCACGTTCGGCTACGGCGCGCTGGGGCTCGGCGGCCTCGCCTGGTGCCTGCTCGTGCTGGCGCCCATCGTCGGGCTCGGCAGGCTCCTGCGGCGGCATCGGCGCCTCGTGCTCAAGTTCATGCTGGTGCCGGCGTCGCTGCTGGTGGCGCTGCTGTGCGCCGAGGGCTGGCTGCGGCTCCGCTACGCGTTCGCGGACAACGTCTGGCCGACGCGGTTGGATCCAACGGTCGGTTTCGTGTTCCAGCCACATGCCACCGTACGGTGGACGAACCTGCGTGACTTCTGCGTCGAGCAGAATGCCAACTCGCTGGGCTTCCTCGACGACGAGCCCGTGCGGGATCTGGCGCCGGGCCGTCGCCGCATCGTCGTGCTCGGCGACTCCTTCGTCGAAGCCGTGCAGGTTCCGCTCGCCACGAAGTTCCACATCGTGCTCGAGCGCTCGCTCGAGGCGCGCGGACAGTCGGTCGCAGTCGACGCGTTCGGCAGGAGCGGCTGCGGGACGACCGACGAACTCGCGTTCTACGAGCAGTTCGCGAGCAGCCTGCATCCGGACCTCGTCATCCTGCTGTTCATCAACAACGACATCGCCAACAACTCGTCGTTGCTCGAGTCGATTCGTTACGCCTGGAACCCGGCGCACACGCCCAAGCAGTTCTTCGTCAAAGTCGGCGACACGTTCCGGCGCCTCGCGGTCGACGTCGACTGGAACAAGCACACGATCCCGAGCGACGTCCCCGCGGCGCCCAACCGAGCCTCCTGGTGGCGTTGGAGCCGCCTCTATCGCTGGGTGCAGACCAACCTGGGCTCCGCCACGGGCTCCGCCGTGCAATCGACGTACGACCTCTACGCCGAACGGCTCGCGTGGCTGCGCCGGGAACCGCAGTGGCGCGACGCTCTCGCCGGGTGGAACTGGCCCGACGACATGGACATCGACTCGATGACGGCGTGCGTCGACCCGCCTCGCGCCTTCCTCGATGCGCGCGACCTCACCGAGCATGCGCTGCGCGAACTGCGCGATCGCGTGCGTTCCGACAACGCGAGGCTGCTCGTCGTGGGCTGCCACCACCTCGGCAGCCCGAGCACGGGCCAGCTGTGGCACCGCAAGTTCCTGCCGCGCTGCTGGCTCGACATCGTCGAACCCATGTGCGCACGACTGGACCTGCCGTTCCTCGACCTGCGCGCCGACTTCGAGAAGCGAGGTGTGCTCGACAAGGTGACGTTCTCGAGCGACGGCCACTGGAATGCCCTGGGTCACGCCAGTGCCGCGGCCGCGATCGACGAGTACCTGCAGCAACACCCCGACCTGCTGGGCCCGCACTGACCGTCTCGCGGGCTGGGCAAGCGCGCCGGCCGCGGTGACGGCGCGGCACGTTCGCGGCCGCTATGCGGTGTAGAGGCCGATGCTGCCCTGCACCATGCGCTCGACGGCGAACTGCGTGCGCACGTGCTCCCGACCGGCGCGCCCCATGGCGAGCCGGAGCGCGCCGTCGCCGAGCATGCGCGCGCACGCGCCGGCCAACGACGCGGCGTCCGGGGTCGCCACGACCGCGCCCGTGACGCCGTCCTGCACGACCTCGGCGTTGCCGCCGGCGACCGTGCAGACGACGGCCCGCTCGAGCCACTGCGCCTCGAGGATCACGTTCGGGATGCCCTCGAACTCGGAGCAGAGCAGCAGCAGGTCCGCCGCGCGCAGCACGACCTCGGTGTCCTTCCTGCGCCCGAGCAGGCGCACGCACGGCTCGAGGCCGAGTTCGGCCACGCGCGCCTCGACCTCGTCGGTCAGCGCACCGAGGCCGACGTGCAGTGCCACGAGGCGCGGGAACTCGCGCCGCAGCGCGGCGACGACCTCGAGCCACAGGAACGGCCGCTTCTCGGCCGACAGCCGGAACACGCCGACCAGCACCGGCGCGCCGTCGGCAATCTGCAGCTCGGCCCGCAGCGCCACGAGCTCCGCCTCGGCCGCGACGCGGATCGTCGCCGGGTCGAGACCATTGTGCACGACGCGGATCTGCTGCGCGGGCAGGTCCAGCCACTGCGCGTAGTCCGCGCCGCCGGCGTGGGAATTGGCACTGAGCACGAGGCCCGGCACCTGGCTCGCGAGCTTGTACCAACGCCGGTACCAGGGCGCATGCAGGTAGGGCAGGTGGCTCGGGTTGACGTTGCGCATCGACAGCACGATGCGCGGCACCCCGAGGCACGTACCGGCCATCGCGCCGAGCAGGTTGGGCTTGTCCAGCGCGCAGTGCAGCACGTCCGGCGCGAACACCGCGACGTGCGACGCGATGCGCCAGACGTCGGCGGCGAACATGTCCGGCAGGTCGCACAGCAGGTCGACGGCGCCCGCGGGGACGCGTCCTGCGAGCAGGTCCGGGGCGAAGTCCGCGTGGGCATGCAGGCCGTCGATCAGCTGGACGCCGCAGTCCGCGAGCATCGGCACGTAGTGGCCCGCCGCATCGGCGAAGCCGTCGAGCGACAGGATCCCGACCTCGTACCCGTTCGCCGCGAGCCCCTTGGCCAGGTAGGCGAACTGCCGCTCGGCGCCGCCCGGCCCCAGCGAGCTGATGAGGATGAGCACGCGCTTGCCCACCGGCACTGCAGGCGAACGCGTCGCCGCGAGCTGCGCGAACCGCCGCGCGAACGTCTCCTCGTCGGTGGCGCGCGGGCCCAGTTCGCCGTCGCTGCCCGGCGCGACGACACGCACCTCGTAGCGCCGGCCGTTGGTGGCGGGGTCGCTGCCGTCGGCGGCCGAGAAGTAGATGCCGTCGTTCCAGACCGAGTAGCGACCGCCGCCGAGTCGGCGGATGTCGTCGTGCACGCAGTCGGGGAACGGCAGCGGCCGCCCGTTCTCGAACAGCATGGCGCGGCGGGGGCTGCCCTGGGCCGGCATGCGCAGGCCGCGCAGCGACGTCCACCACGAGTGCCCGCCGTCGGGACGGAACGGCGGCCGCAGCGGCAGCACGCCGAGCTGACCGGCGAAGCGCGGCAGCGTGCGCACGAGCCAATCGCGCACGCGCCCGGAATCGGCCGCCGGCAACCGCGCCTGGATCCGCCAACCGGCACCGTAGCGCTGCACGACCTGCTGGCCCGCACCGCGCAGCACGGCCAGCGATTCGGCGTGCGGATCGGTCGCGTCGGGGACGACGACCACGCCACGCGGCGCGCTCGCGCACGCCGCCAGGTCCGCGAGCGGCACCACGCCACGCACGTGCGGCAGGCGCCGCATCCAAGCGGGCACGTCACCGCTGGCGGCGACCGTCACCGGCAACCCGACCGTCGCGAGGTGGCGGCACAGCAGCAGATCGCCGCGCTGCATCGGCACCTCGTCGCTCATGCCGACTTGCATCGCCCATTCCGCCGGTTGCGGCGACGACGACCCCGGCCTCCGCTCATGGCTTGCGGCACAGGAACGTGGTGCCGAGGATCGAGAGATCGACGAGGTCCCGCGTCGCGAACGGCGGCTGGAACGTCGCGCGCATGGCCGCGTCCACCCAGGGCCGATCCGGCGGTCGCGACGAGTGCACGAGCACGCGGTTGCCCGCCTCGCGCGTGCCGACGGCGATCGTCGAGAACTTGCGGTCGAGGCACTCGAAGCCCGCTTCGGCGAAGAGCGCCTCCCAGTCCGAGGCGCGCAGGCGGTTCTCGGTGCCGATCGCCGCGTACTGGTCGGCAGTCATGCGCAGGAACTCGAGCGGCCTGGCGAAGTCGCTGTGGTCACGCAGATCGATGCTGTGCCAGGCGTGGCCGCCCGGCCGCAGCAGATCGAACATGCGCGCGACGACCTCGCGCGGCTTGTCGACGTGCTCGAGCACCGACGTCGAGAAGACGAGGTCGAGGTCGCGGGGCCCTTGCAGCGTCTCGAACGGCCGTTCGTCGAGGATCTCGAGGCCTCGCACCTGCAGGTCCCCACCGGGCGCCGACTCGAGCAGCGAACGCAATCGATCGGCACTGCTTCCATCGACGAGGTCCAGGAGCCCGATCAACTGGGCGACGAACGGTCCAGGTAGCGTACGCTCGATGCGCTGCACGTCGTTGGCGGCGAACAGCTCGACCCCTTCGGCCAGGAACCGCAGCGCCGTGTAGGGCCGCCGCCCCGCGCCGATCTCGAGCGCGCGGCGCGGCATCGGGATGCCGTGGTGGCGCAGGTGACCGCTCAACACGCGGAAGTAACCCAGGAAGTTGCCCGTGACGCTGTTGTTGTGGTTGCGATTCCGGTCGACGAGGTCGAGCAGCAGCGCGTCGTTGCGCGCCAGCTCGTCGCGCAGCGACGGATCGCCGAGGTCGATGACCTCGAGCGAGTAGGCGCGACCATTCGTGTTGCAGTCGCTGTTGTCCGAAGCGGACAGGTAGACGTGAGCGCCCCAGATCGAGAACGCACCGCCGCCGTGCTCGCGGATGTGCTGGTGCAGGGCACCCGCCGGTCCGAGCGCCTTGCCGTCCTCGGCGACGACCGCCATGCCGCCAGCCGCGAGCTTCGGCAGCATCTCGGCCGGGATCGGCGTGTTGTAGGCGTGGCCGCCGGCCGGCGTGAAGGGCGGCCGCAGCACGACGCGCTGCAGCATCGAAGAGGTTGTTCCTGGCATCGTACGGGGACCCGGTGAGAGCTCGCGCACGCTGCGATCCGCGGCGTCGAACCGGCCGCAACATAACACACGGGCCCGCCGATCCGGAGCGCCTGCTCGACGCACCGACCCGCCGGCGACGTTCACGACGCCATCGGTGCGGCGCCGAGATCGCCGGTGTCCAGGAACCTCTGGTAGCGCTCGCACACCATCGAGGCCTCGCCCATCGCCTGGACCCGCCCGCCGTACAACCAGATGGCGCGCTCGCACAGGGCCATCACCTGGGTCGGGCTGTGCGACACGAAGCACAGCGTCTTGCCGGCCTTCTGGAAGTTGCGGATCGTCGCTTCGCACTTCTGCGCGAACTGGCCGTCGCCGACCGCGAGCACCTCGTCGAGCAGCAGGATGTCGGGATCGATGTGCGCGATCACCGAGAACCCCAGGCGCGCCTTCATGCCCGTCGAGTAGGTCTGGATCGGCGCATCGATGAACGTGCCGATTCCCGCGTACTCGATGATCTTCTCGAGCTTGGCGTCGACCTCACGCCGCGACAGCCCGAGCAGGGACGCGTTGAGGTAGATGTTCTCGTAGCCCGTCAGGTCGGGGTGGAAGCCTGCACCGAGCTCGAGCAGCGGGCCGATGCGACCGTTGACGATGACCTTGCCCTCGGTCGGCGTCGTCGTCTGCGCGACGAGTGCGAGCGTCGTGCTCTTGCCCGACCCGTTGGTGCCGAGGATCGCGACCGATTCGCCGGTCCCGATCTCGAAGTTCACGCCGCGCAGGGCCCAGAACTCGTCCTTCGTGCTCGGCTTCTGCAGGACCAGGCGCACGAGCTCCTTGGCCAGGAACGGTCGCTGATGCGCCACCATGAAGCGCTTCCCGACATTCTCGAAACGGATCGCGGTCGCCATCAGAGCAGGTCAGCGAAGCGGCCTTCGTACTTCCAGAACGTGCGCACGCCCCAGACGCCGAGCAGCGCCGTGATGACGACGCACAGTGCCATCACGCCGAGGTCCGGCGCCGTGCCGTGATAGAGCACGCGGCGGTAGGAGTCGAGCAGCGCCGACAACGGGTTGCTGAAGTAGAGCCAGTAGGTCGCTCCCTTCGCCGCGCCGTCCTTGGTCAGCTCGAAGCCGGCGTCGTAGACGAGCGGACACAACCAGAACATCACCGTCATGACGGACTCGACGGTGTACTGCACGTCCCGATACACGACGTTGGCACCGGCGACGAGCAGGCCGAGGCCGAGCGAGAGGCCGATGTTGAGCAGCACGATCACGGGCAACCACAGGAGCTGCCAGCCGACGACGCCGATCTCCGCGTGGGTCACGGGATCCACGGGGCCGAAGAAGACGAGCGCCGCCACGACGAGCGACGACTGGATGACGAAGTGCACGAGGTTGGTCAGCACCACGGACACCGGCAGGATCTGCCGCGGGAAGCGCACCTTCGTCACGAGGCTCGCGTTGCCCGTCACCGAGTAGGCGCAGCCCGACAGGCAGTACGAGAAGAAGTTGTACGGGATCAGCGCGCACAGGAACATGCTCGGCCAGTCGTGGCGCGCGCCGAAGAACTTCAGCTGCACCGCGGTCAGCACCACGGCCATGATCAACGGGTTCAGGATCGACCAGAAGAACCCGAGCGCCATGTTCCGGTAGAGCGCCTTGAGGTTCTTGGCCACCAGGTTCTCGAGCACGAACCGGTAGCGGACGATGTCGGTGAAGGTCTGCACGGATCTGGCGGCGAAAGAGTCTAGCGCGACCGATCCCGGTTGCGACTGCGCAGTGCACGGTGCGCGCGAACGACCCGCGACTCGCTCATGCCTGGCGCTGCAGCTGTTCGAGCTCGGTCGCCGCGCTCTCCCAGGCCTGCGCCGCCTCGGCGAGCTTCGCCTCGGTTGCCTTCAGATCGCGGCTCAGCTCGGCCGCGAGCGCACCGTCCTGCCAGACCGAAGGGTCCTCGAGCTGTTCCGTCGCCGCCGACCTCCTGCTCTCGAGCGCTTCGATGTCCTGCTCGAGTCGCTCGACGCGCTTCTGCAGCGCCTTGACCTGCGACTTCTGCGAACGCTGCTGCTGCTTGCCGATCGCCGCCGCGGGCCGCTGCGCCGGCGCTGCCTTGCCCGCCTTGACCTGCTTGCCCGTGCCGACGGCACCCGCGGTCAACGCCGCGCGCGCCGATGTCGACTTCGTCTTGTGCAGGTAGAACTCGTAGTCGCCCTGGTAGTGCGTGAGCCTGCCGCCCGCCGTGTGCACGACCTTGTTGGCGAGCGCCTTGATGAAGTAGACGTCGTGCGAGATGAACACGAGCGTGCCCTCGAACTGCGCCAGCGCGTCGACGAGCGCGTCGATGCTCGACATGTCGAGGTGCGTCGTCGGCTCGTCCATGAGCAACAGGTTCGGCGGATCGAGCAGCAGCTTGACGAGCGCGAGGCGGCTCTTCTCGCCGCCGCTGAGCACCTCGACCTTCTTGAACACGGCGTCGCCCGAGAACAGGAACGAACCGAGCAGCGTGCGCACGAACTGTTCGGTCACCTTGCTCTCGGTGTCGAGCGCTTCGGCGAGCACGGTGCGCTCGGGCTTCAGCATCTCGACCCGGTACTGCGAGTAGTAGCCGGCGACCACGTTGTGGCCGAGCACCCGTTCGCCGCGCTGCGGCACGAGGCGCGCAGCCAGCAGCTTGAGCAGCGTCGACTTGCCGGCACCGTTGGGCCCGACCAGCACGATGCGTTCGCCGCGTTCGACCTCGAGCTCGATGCCCTCGTAGACCCTCGTGCTGCCGTAGGCGAAGTGCACGTCCTTCAGGGTCAGGACCCGCTGGCCGCTGCGCACGGGCTGCGGGAACCGGAAGCCGACCCTCTTGTCGTCGGCGGCGGGCGCCTCGATCTTGTCCATGCGCTCGATCTGCTTGAGCTTGCTCTGCGCCTGCGTCGCCTTGCTGGCCTTGGCCTTGAAGCGGTCCGCGAACGCCTGCAGGTGCGCGATCTCCTTCTGCTGCGTCTTGTAGGCCGACAGCAGCTGCGCGTCGGTCGCCTCGCGCTGCAACAGGTAGCGGTCGAAGTTGCCCGTGTAGCCGATCAGCTTCTGCGCGCGGATCTCGACGATGCCCGAGACCAGGTGGTTCAGGAACTCGCGGTCGTGCGAGATCACGAGGATCGCGCCCGGGTAGTTGCGCAGGTAGTCCTGGAACCACAGCAGCGAGTCGAGGTCGAGGTGGTTGGTCGGCTCGTCGAGCATGAGCAGGTCGGGCTGCTGCGTCAGCAGCCGCGCGAGGTGCGCGCGCATGACCCAGCCGCCGCTCAGCTCGCGCGCGGGCCGGTCCATGTCGACGTCGCGGAAGCCGAGGCCGCCGAGGATCTGCCGCGCGCGGGCCTCGACCTGGTAGCCGTTCAGCTCGTGGTAGCGCTCGTGCGCGTCGTCGTGCAGTTCTTCGGGGTGCTGGGCCTCGACCGGGTGCTCGGTGTCCCAGGCGAGCACCTGGCGGCGCACGCGCACGAAGTCGGGTGTGATGGCGACCGCGATCTCGAACGCGCTCTCGTCGCCGACCGGCGCGCTCTCCTGCGGCAGGTAGCCGATCGTGGCGTCGCGTTCGCGCGAGATGCGGCCGTCGTCGGCCGGCTCCTCGCCGAGGATCAGCGAGAACAGGGTCGACTTGCCGGCGCCGTTCGGGCCGACGAGGCCGATGCGGTCGCCGCGGTTGACCTGCAGCGCGGCGCCGGCGAACAGCACGCGCTCGCCGTAGGACTTGGTGACATCGGAAAGGGTCAACATCGGGGCGAAGAGTATGGGGCGCATGGTGCGCCTTGGCTACCTCCCGCGGAACCCGGCAACCCGGGACCCCGATGTTCGATGGTCAGCGCCGACGCGCCGGCCATGCTATCGAACCGCCGTCTCGCCGGATCACCCGCCGATGACGCCCTCCGCCGCGTCCGAGACCACGGCGCCCAACGCGTTGCCGGCAGCGGGATCGAAGACGAAGGCCTGGTTGTTGAAGTGCAGACCGAGCAAGGCCGGTTGGTACGGGATCGCGAACTCGAACAGGGCCTTGCCACCGATTCCCGTGAGCAGTGCCGTCGCGTCGAGGCTCACATGCGCGTCGCAGCCCGGCATGCCGAGCACGGCGAGGGAGATCGCCGGAGTGATCCGATTCCAGCCCCAGACCATGAGTGCGAGGTTCGCTGGCAGCGGCCCGACTTGCACGACGAGGGTGCGGCCGATCTGCGGGGTGTCGCGCGGGATCAGGCGGCAGGCTGCTTGCGAGCCAGCGCAGCCGCTGGCGAACGAAACGTATGTGCTGGTCGAACCGACGATGGCGACTGTGTTGAAGATCCCCGCGCCGATGCGCAGGTACGACGTGCCTGGGTCCAGCGCGGGGACCTGATTCTGCTGCGAGGAGTTGACTCCGAAGCCGACGACCTCACCATCCGAGCGCCTGGCCGCAAGATGCTCGTAGCCGGACGCGAGTTCGACGTAGGAGACCCCAGCAGGGAGGTTGGGTGGGGGCGTCCACAGCCAGCCTTGAGTATTCGATCCCCAGGTGGCGATGGTTCCATCCGACCTCAGCGCCGCAGCGTGGAAGCGACCCACGGCCAGTTGCGTGTAGGTCAGGCCCGGCGCCAGTCCGGGGATCAAGTTGACACCGTCAAATGAGGCGCCGATGCCCAGGACCAAGCCGTCCGAACGGCGGAGCAGGGTGTTCGCCTCGTTCGCGACGACCTCGACGTAGCTCACGCCGGGCGGCAACGGCGGCACGTTGCATTGGCCGTTGTTGTTGTTGCCCCACGCGACGGCCGAACCATCGGAGCGGATCGCCACGGTATGAGCAGTGCCCGCAGCTGCCTGCACGTAGCCGAGGCCCGGAGGCAGCGGCGGCACCGTTCCGAGCCCGTAGCCGCCGTAGCCCCAGGCATGCAGGGAACCATCGGAACACCAGCCAACGGACGTCAGGAGCCCGGCCGAGCAACCGACGAACGTCACGCTCGGAGGCAGAATCGGCACCTGGGTCTGACCCACGGACTCATTGCCCCAACCCTGCAGCGTGCCATCGGTCAACAGGGCGAGCGCATGCGCCCCTCCGGTCGCTACCTGCACCTGCCGCGCATTGGGCGGGGTTGCGGGCAGCGCTCCCTGGAAGTCCGTCCCAGCGCCCCAGAACACGAGCTGCCGATCCGAGCGCAGCGCCACGGAATGGTAGACGCCACCGTCGAACTGCACGTAGTGCGTCCCGCTCGGCAACGGCGGCACGTTGCACTGCCCGTAGTCGTTGCGACCCCAGGCGAACAGTTGCCCGTCCGAGCGCAGCGCGAGACCGTGGCTCGTGCCCGCTTCGATGGCGATGTACTTCATCCCGACCGGCAACGTGGGCACGGCCAGCTGCCCGGCCGAGTTGTCACCCCACGCGACCACGGTGCCATCCGAACGCAGCGCGAGCCCGAACAGGTTGCCCGCAGCGATCGCCGTGTAGGTCAACCCGGTAGGCAGCGGAGGTAGAGTCGTCTCGCCGTAGTTGTTGCTGCCCCATGCGCGGATGGTG
>DASUFY010000232.1:0-3812 GCA_036274315.1 Planctomycetota bacterium
GAGGCCGTCGGCGGTCGCCTCGATGCCGTGCACCGCGGGCTGCACGGGGCGTGCGTGCCCACCCGCGCGGCTGCCGGCGGGCCACCACTCGTAGCGGCAGTGCGTGCCACCGACGTCGAGGCCGAGGAAGTTCACTGGCGCAGGCTAGCGTGCGGCGAGCGGCGGGGCGAGGGCGCGCATCGGGCGCGGTTCAGCCCAGGACCTGCGCCGGGTCCGCCGCCGTGAGCAGACGCTCGGCCCAGGCTTCGAGCTGTTCGATGTCTGCGGCCCGGATGCGCGCTTCGACCGCCGGCGTCACGCTGCCGAAGCGCCTGCGCAACAGCCGCAGCATCAGCTCGGCTCGCCCCTCGGCCCTGCCGGCCTGCAGACCTTGGGCGAGACCGCTGCGGAAACCCTCTTCGCGGAACTGGTCGGCTATGGTGTCGCTCATGATGCGTGCCTCCTCGTGCACGAGTGAAGCGGCGGAGGCGAACTGCTCGCACGGAGATTCGAGCTGGCAGGCCATGTAGCCGAACAGGGCGGCCGCCGTCCGGCGCCCTGCGGGCTCGCGCCAGAGGGCGCGCAGCAGGTCGAGCCAGCGGCGCACGAACTCGGCTGGATCGTGGTGCCGCGCGCCGCGCACGAAGCGCAGCAGCAGCAGCGTCGACCGCACGGCCAAAGTCGTGCCGCGCTCGCACAGCTGCGCGGTGGTGGCCGCGGCGAGGTCGTCGAGCAGGAAGTGCACCCCGGGCTGCAGCGGCGACAGGATCGCCTGGGCCGCCGGCGGCAGCGCCGCGAGGTCGACGAGGTCGAACGGCGTGCGCGGTCCGCGCCAGGCGCGCGCACCGTGGTGCACGACGACGGGCAGCACGGGCGGCAGCCCGGTCGCGTGCGCGTGGTCGAGGCGCCAGCTGTCGACGACACGCAGCACGTAGCGCAGCACGTGCAGCGGCGTCCAGCGATCGCCGGGTCGCTCGAGCAGCACGTAGATCAGCAGCACGCCGCCGGCGAGGCGCGCTTCGAACAGCAGGTCGGCGTGATGCGACGTCAGCTCCGCGTCGACCGACGAACCCGGCACGCGCCGCAGCGAGCCCCAATCGACGGCGTTCGCCAGCGCACGCGGCAGGATCGTGCGCAGCAGCGAACCGGCGTGTTCGGGTTGGGCGAGGGTGTGGCGGAGGAGTGCGGCATCGTCGTAGTGCATCCAGAGATCGGCTCCACCGACCAAGTGGCACACCGGGGGCAACGCCAGCCGCGATTCGGGCGCGGGCGCGTCTGCTCAGCGCCGGGCCGCCGAGAGCCAGTGCTGCACCGCCGCCAGCACGGTCGCCGGCTCGATGAGCGCCTGGCAGTGCGGCACCCGATCGCAGCGCGGCAGGTAGCAGCACAGGCACTCGAGGTCCTGCGGCACGATCTTCGTGCCGCGCCCGTACAGTTCGATCTCGGCCGCCGACGTCGGTCCGAACAACACGACCGCGGGCACGCGGCGCGCCGCCGCGACGTGCACGGCCAGCGAGTCGCTCGTGACGACGACGCGGCACTGGTCGACGAGCGCCGCGAAGCGGCCGAACGAGTTGTGGTTGCCGGCGTCGAACACGGGCCGGCCGCGCGCGGCGGCGAGCAGGTCGCGGTGCCGCTGCACCTCTTCGGGTCCGCCGAGCAGCAGCACGCGGCAGCCGGCGTCCGTGCAGGCGCGCAGGAACGCCTCCTGGTGCGCCTGCGTCCACTGCTTGTAGGCCCAGCGCCCGCCGGCACCGGTGTTGAGACCGACGAGCGGCCCCGCGCCGCCGAGCCCGGCCACGAACTGCGCCGCCGAGCTCGCGTCGGCGGCCGACGGCTCGAGCATCGGTTCGCGCACGAGCGCCGGGTCGAGACCCAGCACCTCGGCGACGAGCTTCTGGTACGTCTCCCGGTTCGCCTTCTTCTTCGCGTCGCTGACGCCCATCGCCAGCCAGTGGCTCGCGCCGGGCCCGAGCGGCACGATGCGCCCGAGTCCATCGCGCACGTAGCCGCGCCGTTGGCGGCCCTTCGCCATGGCCGCGAGCACCGCGGCGTCGGGATCCGCGTCGGGGCACAACACGACGTCGAACGTCTCCGTCTGCAGGCGCGCCGCGGTGACCGCGTCGTCGGTCGTCAGCACCTCGTCGACGAGCGGGTTGCCGTCGAACAACGCTGCCGCCGATCGCCGCGTCAACCACGTGACCTTGGCGCCCGGCCACGTCGCGTGGATCGCAGGCAGGAACGCCGTCGTGCGCAGCACATCGCCGGTCGCGGCGAGCTTGACCACGAGCACGCGGTGCCGGATCGGGTCGTATTCGTCGCACGTCGCACAGACCTTGCCGCGGCGCTTGTGCGGCGTGCAGGGTCGATCCCACCGGACGTGGCGGCAATCGGTCTTCAGCTCGGGGTCGGTCACGTCGGGGTTGTATCGGCAGGCGCGGGCGGCCGTGGCGAGGCAACGTAGCAACCGGCCCGGAACCGGAACAGCGGCGGCCCGTGGCGCGGGGCCGCGGCGGGCGGCGCGCCGGCCCGCGAACGCGCTTGCGGAGCGCGACGGCCCGTGGTTCCAATCCCACCATGACCACGCTCGCCGCGCCCTGGTTGCCGATCCTGCTCGACCACCGGCAGCTGCCGAACGCGCGGCCGCGGCCGGCGGCGTCGTGACGTCGCCCGCGAGCGAGCCGGCTCCTGGTTGGCGATGGACACGCTGGCTGCCGCTCGCGACGGCCGTCGCCCTCGCGCTCGCCGTCGTGTTCCTGCGCGTCTGCGAAGTCGAGGCCGAAGGCGATCTCTACCACGAACGCGCCGAGCAGCTGCTCGCCGGCACCGTAGTGTTCGATGCCTTCCACCCGTTCGGCTACGTGCTGCTGCTCGCCGCCGTGCACGTGTTCGTCTCGCCGAGCCTCGTCGCCGGCGGCCTCGTCTCGGCCGCCGCGGCCGGCGTGCTGGTCTGGAGCACGGGGGTGGTAGCCGAGACCCTGCGCCCGGGTGCGGGCGGTCCGGCTCGCCTGTTCGCGGCGTCGAACGGCGTGGTCTGGGTGCTCGGCACGATGGCGTGCAGCGACATGACATCGGCGGCGCTCGTGATGTGGGCCGCGGCGCTGCTGTGTCGCTCGCCGGGCCAGCTCGGCTTCGGCCGCAGCGTGGCCATCGGATCGCTGCTCGGCTACGCCGTGGGCTCGCGCTTCGGTTCGCTCGGGGTCGCCGCTCTGGTCTGCCTCTGGACCGTGCTGCGTTGCCCGCGGGCGCGTTCGGTGTCGGGTCTCGCGGTCGGTGTGCTCGCCGGTCTGGCGCCACAGGCCTGGTTGGCCGCGCTCGTCGACAAGACCCCGCTGCAGAACGACAACTGGCACAACATGGTGCTCAAGATCGTCTGCGACGACGACCTGAGCCGGCTGCAGCACCTCTACGACTCCGGCACGCTGCCGTCGCTGTCGGACTTCCTGCGCGAGCACGGCGGCGACCTGCTGTGGCGCGCGGGACTCGATTCGGTGACGGCCGTCGGGCAGGTCCTGCCCAGCCTGCTCATGGGCTCGCTGCGACCGGTCGACGGCCTGCAGCTGTGGCCGCTGCTGTTGGCGCTCGCCGGGCTGTGGTTCGCCGCGCCGAGGCGGCGCCTGGCGGCGGTGCTGACCGTGCTCGCGGCGGCGGCGACGTTCTCGGTCTGCATCGCCATCGCGCCGCGCGGCCGCCAGCTGTTCAGCGCGATTCCGTTCCTGTTCGCGGGCCTCGCCGCGGCGCTCGCGGCGCTGCACGCGCGCGGCGGCGTGTGTCGCGCCATCTTGCCCGCGCTGTGGCTCGCCACGGTCGGCGTCGGCGGCGCGCAGTTCCAC
>DASUFY010000233.1:0-65620 GCA_036274315.1 Planctomycetota bacterium
CTGGCCCTGGATCGTGCCGGGCTTCGCCGAGAGCCGTTCGAGCTCGACGTGCAGCGACGTGTCGTCGCGCTCGGGCAGCGTCAGCCGCTGCGGCACGAAGCCCTCGGCCGTGACGACGAGCGCGGCGCTGCGCACCGCGGCGCCGGTCAGGTGGAACGCACCGTCGCTGCCGGTCCTGGCCGTGACCGTCTCCTCGGTGCAGGCGTCGGTGATCTCGGCGATGCGGCTGCGCAGGTCCGCGGGCCACGCGATCTGCAGCAGGGCACCGGCCACGGCCGGGCCGCCGGCCTCGCGCACGAGGCCGGCGAGAGTCAGCGTGGGGGCGGCCACGACCAGCGCGCGCGGTGGCGTCGCCCCGTCGGGCACGACGCTCGACAGGACCGTCTGCCAGCGCGGATCGTCGGTGCGCACCAGACCGCGCTCGTGGTCCGTGGTCTCGAGCGTGAACGCGCCGGCCCGATCGCTGCGCGCGCGCGCGTCCGCGAACGCCATCTGCACGTCGGCGGCGCTGCGGCCCTCGGCGTCGACGACGCGGCCCGCGATCGCGCGCCGGTCCGGCAACGGTGCCGGGCGCGCGGCCGCGTCGGCCGCCGGCGGTGTGGCGCGCACGCGGTCGGTCGGCGCGCCGGCCTCGGGCGCCGGCGCCGCGGCGGTCTTGGTGCCAGGGCGCGCCGCCGCGACCTCGTCGGTCTGCACCGGCACATCGGCGGTGCCGCCCGACTGCAGCGCATACCAGAGAGCGGCGGTGCCGACCACGACGGTCGCGGCCACGGAAGCGATCTTGGCGTTCATCAACAGGACTCCGAGCGAAGGAAGGGGGGTGGCGACCGGCAGCGGCAACAGCGCCGCGCGCCAGGGCCGTGGGCCCGAGCTGCGATCGAGCTGCGCGCGCACCGAGGCGCAGCCGCGCTGCAGCCGCGAGTGTACGGTCGCGACGGGAACGGCCATGCGCGCGGCGATCGCGCGCGGCGGCAGGTCCTCGAAGAAGCGCAGCAGGATCGTGTCGCGGTAGGGTTGCTCGAGCGCGAGCACCGCGTCGACGACGGACCGGTGCGTCGCGGCACGTTCGACTAGGTCGTCGGTGGCCGCGCCGTGCCCGCCGCCGCCCGCGCGCGTCTGTTCGCGCCGCAGTCGCCGGGCCCGCGAACGCGCGTGCTGGCGCACGAGATTGGTCAGCACGCGTTGGAACCAGCCGCGCAGGTTGTCGGTGTGTGGCGGCGGCTGGCGCAGCGCGACGAGGCACGCGTCCTGGGCCAGGTCGTCGGCGTCCTGCGCGTTCTGGGTCAGCGTGCGCGCCAGGCTGCGCACCCAGCGGGCGTCGGCGAGCAGTTCGTGCAGGGCTGGGTACGGCGCAGGCGACATCGTCGGGGGATCAGTGCCGCCGATGCGGGATCCTTGGCAGGAGATTCTCCCTTGCCGAGGCTGCCCGGAACGTGCGGCCGCAAACGGTGCGTGCGCGCGGCGGGAGCGGGTTCGCAACGGCGGCGACTCCCGCGTATCGTCATCGATGTTCACCGCCAGCGGCTGCACCGGCGACGCGCCGGCACGCACCGCTCGGCTCCGTGCCCTCACCCCCACCCGATAGGAGTTTCCATGTCGAGACCCGTTCTCGCCGCGCTGCTCCTGCTGTGGGCCCCCGTTGCCGTCTGCGCCCAGCAGGGCGAGACGAAACCGGCGGCCACCCAGCAGGATCCGGACGCGGCCTACCAGGAGTTGGCCAAGGCCTACAACAAGGCCATCGCCGATTGGCAGACCGAGCAGCGAGCCGCGGTCAAGAAGGCGCAGGCCGCCGGCGAGGCGATCCCCGCGATCGCGATGACGCCGCCGACGCGGGAGTTCATCGCGCGCGCGCAGGAACTCGCGGCCGAGTACGAGGGCAAGGACGACGCGGTGCGCTTCCTCTGCTTCATCCTCAAGAACGCGAGCAGCGAACGCAACGCGGTCAAGTGGGCCGTGCAGACGCTCGCCAGCGACCACGCCATGAGTCCGGCCATCGGCCTGGCTCTCGATCACATCGGCAACGCGGTCCGCTTCGGCGCGAAGGACCCGGCGATGCAGCTGCTCGACGAGGTCGCCGGCAACCACAAGGACGCCGACACGATGGCGCACGCGCTGGTCGTGCGCGGCACCATGCGTCTGCAGGCGGCAGAGACCGACGAGCAACGCAAGGAGGCCGAACACGATCTGCGCCAGGTCGCCTCGGTGACCAAGAACGAGGACCTGCTGCAGCAGGCCAAGGACGCGCTGTTCGAGATCGAGCACCTGCAGATCGGCTGCACGGCGCCCGACATCGTGGCCAAGGACGTCGACGGCGTCGACTTCAAGCTCAGCGACTACCGCGGCAAGGTGGTGCTGCTCGACTTCTGGGGCTTCTGGTGAGGCCCTTGCGTGGGAATGATCCCGCACGAGCGGTCGCTCGTGGAGAAGTGGAAGGACAAGCCGTTCGCGATCCTCGGCGTCAACAGTGACAGCACGAGCACCGAAGACGGCATGAAGCTCTATCGCGAGAAGCAGAAGGAACACAGCGTCACGTGGCGCAGCTTCCGCAACGAGAGCACGGAGCCGGCGATCAGCGACGTCTGGCATGTGCAGGGTTGGCCGACGCTCTACTGCATCGACCAGAATGGCGTGATCCGCCAGAAGATCATCGGCGCCGACGAGCAGGCCGTGGACAAGGCGCTCACGGAGATGCTCGCCGCCGTGGAACAGCCGGCGGAGATGCCTGCGCAGAAGCCTGCGGGCGGCGGCAAGAAGTAGCAGCCACCCAGGAATCCGGCGCACCCGGTCACACCCGGGGCGCCGGCGGGCTTCTACTGGCGAACATGCCGCCCGACCCACGAGCCACGCCCGACGCCCAGGTCCTGACCGAGCTGGCCTGGGTGCGCAACCTCGCCCGGCGCCTGCTCGCCGATCCGAGCCTCGCCGACGACGTCGCGCAGGACACCTGGCTCGCGGCCCGGCTGCACCCGCCGGCCACCGGCGGCGGGGTGCGCAACTGGCTCGCGGTGGTGGTCCGGAACCGCGTGCACCGCCTCGCGCGCGCCGATCGCCGCCGCGTCGCGCGCGAACTCGCGGCCGCCGAGCGTGCGACCGAGGACCCGGCCGACGTCGTCGAACGCGCCGCGCTGCATCGCGAGATGACGGCGGCTGTCATGGAACTCGACGAGCCGTACCGGTCGGCCGTGCTGCTGCGTTACCTCGACGAGCTGCCGGCCCCCGAGGTCGCCCGGCGCCAGGGCATCACGCACGACGCGGCGCGCAAGCGCATCTCGCGCGGCCTGCAGATGCTGCGCGAACGGCTCGACCACCTGCATCCCGGCGGCTTCGCCGCCTGGAGCCTCGCCTGGGCCCATCACCTGCAGTCGGGCGCCGCCGTCGTCGCGGCCGGTGCCGGACTCGTGCTCCCATCGATCCTCGCCATGAACCTCAAGCTCGTGCTCGCCTGTGTCGCCTCTCTCGCCGTCCTGCTGGCGTGGTTGTGCTGGCCGGACACGGACTCTGCAGCGCAGCGAACCGTGGCCGAACGAGGTGAGGCTGCAACGGTGCAGGCCCCCGCTCGCGAGCCGGGACAGCCTGCCGTTCCTTCGCTGCGCTCGCTCGCCACCGCCGCCTCCGACACGCTCGTCGTCGAGGTCTTCGACGAACGGCAGCAGCCGCGGCCGCAGGTCGTCGTCATCGCCCTGCGCGATGGCGAACTGCTGCGCCAGGGAGCGACCGACGAGCAGGGTCGCGCCGAACTCGCGAGCGCTCACGGCGCCACCGAGGTGCTGCTGGCGCAGCGCGGCGTCGTGCCCGTGCGCGTGCCACTCGGTGCGACGTCGCCGCATCGCCTGACGTTCGCGGGCGCCAACGAGGTCGCCGGCGAGGTGCGCGGCGATCCGGGCCGCCCCGTCGAGCTGCGCCTCGAGCACGACCGCGAGGCACCGTGCTGGGCCGGCCTCGGCGCCAAGGCGCAGCGCGCGCTCGCCGACCTGGGCTCGACCCCGCGTGCGCTGGTCGTGCCGCTCGGTGCCGATCGCCGGTTTGCATTTCGCGGTCTGTCCGCCGATTGGACGGGCGCACTGGCCACGGTGGCGGCGTGGAACCTGCGCGAGCCGTCGCACCGCGGTGCGGTCGAGCACGGCACGCAGCTGCTGTTGCTGGAACCCGCGCAGGGCATCGTGCTCGAGCTGCAGCCGCCCGTGTTCGTGCGCGGCCGCATCGTCGCCGGGGCCGAACCCGTCGCGGGGCTCTCGGTGGCCGTGCTCGACGCGGTGTCGGCGCCCGGCGAGGAACTGCGCAGCGTGAAGTCCGCGGCGGACGGCCGCTTCGAGACGTCGATGCGGCGGCCCGAGCGCGGCGACGGTGCGATGCGCGCGGAACTGCTGCTGCAATCGCGCGGCGGCGTGCTGCTGCAGCATCGCGTGACGGCGGATCCCGGCGCCGAGGTCGTCGAACTCGGCGACCTCGAGGTCGGCCGCGCGCTCGCCGTGCACGTGCTCGGGGCCGAAGGCAAACCGCTGGCCGGCGCCTCCGTGCACGTCGGCACGGTCGCGGGTTCGGTGGTCTCGGTCGAGACCGACCCCACGGGCACGGCGTTGCTCGAGGCCATTCCGCCCGACGCACACGAGGTCGTCGTTCGCGCCGCTTCGTACCGGATGACCAGCGTCGCGGTGCCGGCCGCGGCCGCCGATGCGCACGCCGGACTGACGGTGCAGCTGCAGCGCGGCAACGGCGTGCTGGTCGTCGTGGTGGAGCCCGATGGTTCGCCGGCCAAGAACGTGCGCCTGCGCGTGGTCGCCGATCACTTCCCGTTCGTCGCGCCCGGCGACACGACGGCGAAGGGCCCCGCGGGACCGTTCGATTGCATCTTCGAGGTCGAAGGCGAGGGCCGCCGCGAGCTCGACAATCTCGAACCGGGGTTGTTGCTGCATCTGTCCGCGGTCGACGACCTCGGCCAGGACGTCGGCCACACGGACTTCGTCTGTCCGCCGCCCGAACGCTGGGACCACGTGACGATCACGACGCAGCGCACGTCGTTCCGTTGGCGCGGCATCGTGCGCGACGAGCGCGGTCGCGCCGTGCCGCGTGCACGCGTCTACCTCGAGGCCATGCAGCAGCGTGGCTTCGCTCTCGATGCACACACCGGGGCCGATGGCCGGTTCGAGATTGGGCCGTTCCACGAACCGCTCGGCAGCCTGCACCTCGAGGTGACGCACCCGGCGTTCGTGCCGTGCGTGCGCAACGACCAGGCGGTTCGCGAGGGTGCGCCCGAGCTCGAAGTGACCCTGATGCGGGGCCGCACGCTCGTCGCGCGGATCCTGCAGCAGAACGGTCAGCCGGTGCAGGCGAAGGGCGTCTACGTCGCCCTCGACGGCGGCGGCGCGGGGGTCGGCAAGGCCATCGAGCCGGGCGTCTACGAGTTCGAGAATCTGGCGCGTTCGCCCGGCACGCTGACCGTCACGCTCGGTGGCCGCGACTTCAAGGCGGCCGTGGCACCGCACGCCGAGGCCGTCGAACTGCGTGTGCCCGATCTCGCCACGGTCTCGGTCCAGGTCTCGAACGCCGCGGCGCCGGTCGCCGGCGCGCGCGTCTGCGTCGTCGTCACGCCGCTCGAGCCGGCCGGCAGCGTCGATCGGCAGTACTTCCCGCCCGGCGAGGACACGCCGAAGCCCATCACGATGCAGCTGCCACCGGGGCGCTACCGCGTGCAGCTCGAACGGCGCCGGTTCGGGCCGCGCGTCGAGGTCGAGCTGCTCGGCGAGGCTCGCGAGCTCGAGTTCGCGGGCGGCGAGTTCCGCGAGCTGCTGTTGCCCTAGCCGCCCTAGCCGGTCGCCCGATCGCCGGCCGCAGCTGCTGCGCCCGGCGTCGCTCGCCCGGCACCGAGACGATCGAGCCAGACCCCCTGTCCGTGAAGTGACCGACACCCGAGGTACCCATCGTGCAACCTGCCGCTCCGTTCCTGTTCTCGTTGCTCGTCGCCCTAGCGCCAACGGGGCGCACCCAGGAGGTGCAGATGACCTCGGGCGAGGTCATCGCCGGTGAGCTGCTCACGATCGAGAACAACCGCGCCAGGATCCGCGGCGCCGACGGCAGCCTGCGCGTGGCCGCCGTGCGCGACGTCGAATGCGTGCGCGCCGCGGATGGCACGATCCAGCGTCACGCGGCCGCGCTCGTCGACGGGCCGCGCAGTCCCGAAGTGGCGGGCCTGCTCGCGCGCCTGCGCAAGGGCGACGCGCTCGAGGTGCCCGAACTCGTGCAGCTGACAGAACGCTGCGATGCCGCCCTGTGCGCCGAGCTGAAGCAGCTCACGACGCACAAGAGTTCGGCCATGCGCCTGCTCGCAGCGCGCGCGCTGGCGATCGCGGCGACGCCCGAGACGGTGCGCGCGGCGCTCGAAGCGGCGCTCGCCGAATCGGGTTCGGCGATGCTGGGCCAAGTGGCCGGGTGCCTCGGCAACGGCGCCGCGCTCGCCGCGATCGAAGCGGCCGGCGCGACGAAGCTCGTGGAGCAAGGCATGGAGAGCAAGGACAGGCAGGCGCGCTTCGGCTGCGCATGGCTCGCGGCCCAGCTCGGCTCGCAGGCGGCGCTGCCGGTGCTCGCGACGTTCGTCGGCGACGTGGACCACCACCTGCGCGAATCGGCGGCGATGTGCCTCGCCGAGCACGGCAACGACGCCGGCGCCAAGGTGCTGCTGACGATCGCGCGCCGCGAACGTTCGCCCGAGATGGCGGCCAACCGCTGCGCCGACGCCGCCACCCAGGCGCTGATCGAGCGCGCTGCGCGGCGCGAACGGTTGCGCGCGTGCGAACTGCTCGGGCAGCTGCACCATGCGGCGGCGGTGCCGATGCTGCGTTCGTTCGCGGCGGGCAAGGACGCGGAGCTCGCGGCGGTCGCGACCAAGGCGCTCGCGGCGATCGAGGCGGCAAGGGACGGGTAGCGGCGGCCCCGTTCGGGCTAGACGAGGATCCGGCGCCGCTGCGTCTTCGCGCCCGGCACAAGAGCGTCACCTCGAACTCCTGCCGACGGAACGCACCGCGAAGCCGTACTGTGTCGTCGTGCGGATAATGGCGCGGCGGATCTTCGAGGTCGCCACGGCGAAGCAAATGCCGAGTCGGGTCTCTATGTGGTGGGTCGGGGTGACGGGCTCCTGCGCGATGCGCGGGTGCGGCGGTATCTCGACGGCGGTCGGTGGTGGGGCGCGGTCGGGCTCGAGCCGCGGCTCACGGGTCTGGGCGGCCAGGCAGGACGTCAGCAGAACAATGAACAGTGCGAGGGTGCGGTGGTGGCATGAGGGCTCCGGGTAGGAATCGACGAGTGGACCATCGCGCGCGCGGTTCCTCATGGTGGGGAAACTCGCCGCATGTGTGGGTCGTGCGCGCGGGCGGATTGGGTCGCTGTGAGCAGGCTGGTGGCGCGGTGGTGCCAACGATCTGGGCCTGCTCGGGTACACGTATTACGGCCAGTGCTCCGTCATGTACGGCACCACGGGCGTGACGGTCTCGAACGGCATCACCGGTGTGGTAGGGTGCTGATCGAGGACTCAGCTACCAACGAACGCAATCGACACGGTTGTACCTTTCCCGAGCCGACTCTTGAGGCTGATGGTTCCCCCCACAGCCTCAATGAGTTCTCTCGCATGCGCCAAACCCAGACCGGTGCCGCCTCGATGGGCCTTCGTGGTTCTTCCCACCTCAAACACGAAGGGGATAACATCTGCAGGAATACCCGTGGCATTATCATCAATTATGACTAGTGCCCCTCGTTCGCTCATAGACATTCTAATATCGATTCTCTTGGCCCTTGGCTCATGCAGATCTTCGAACGCATCAACAGCGTTGCCAACAATGTTAAGAATGCAGAGTTGCATGTCAACCTCATTTGCCTCTATTCGAACCGGGCCACACGATCCCTTCATATTCAACTCAATTCTCTTTGATGACAGTGACGGCCCCAGGAACTCCACGGTCTTTTTCATAATGTCGTCAACTCGTATTTGTGCAATATGGTCTCCGTGTCTACCCGTTGACTGATAAAATCGCATAGAAGCCTCCAAAGAGCTCCATACCTCCTGCAGTCGTTTCGTGCTCTCTTCGGCTACCCGTTTGCGCTTACCCGCGTTGTAGTCCAACAGTTGTCCAATATCGTGTTCGAGTGGCATCAACAAATTGGCTATGTTGTGAATTGCGTATCTTGCCGCGACGACGCGCTTGACACGCTCTCTCAAGAGCAGTAGGCGGCGATCCTGGGACATGGTTCCAGAGGCGTTCTCAGCCGACGCCCTTTCAGTCGCAACGCGCTCCAGCATCGAGGTCATCGCGCTGGCCATGGTCGCAACACAAGAGAACATGACTTGCTCGGCAGGGGTGAACGCGTCCTGCTCAAGACTCGCGACGGAAAGCGCCCCTCGACACTCACCACGACTCATAATTGGAAAAGCGCCCCAGGATTGCACTCTTCGGGCGATGTCGCGATGGTGTGCTCTGGGCGCAATCCTTATCAGCCGATTGAAAAAAGCATCAGATCGTTTGCCTATGAGCACGACGGGCTGCTTCCCGAGCATTGCTCGGTGTGTCACAGAGTATTGACTTAGTGGATCCGTCAGGCTCGTCGCCTGACCAAAGCCCTCCAGCGGTCCGCTCTGTGCAACCGGGCTTGTCTCATACGCGTCCCGGAGACTCACGTCTGCCAGAGCAGTGCGCCGCACGGTACGCACTATTGACGATGTGACGAGCTTCATGATCGCGCCGACCGACGATGGCTGGCCTGGCTTGGCAATGTCATCCGCCACAAGACCAACGATGCTTGACAGGTCATCCAACGCGGACGCCGCCCGCTTATTCCTAATCCCGTTGGCCCTTACGGCTAACACCAGTGCCAGATCACTGAAAAGAACTCTTATTGAACGCTTGTGCTTTTCGGAAACTCCGCGAAGGGTCACGACCGCCGCACCATACGAGACATCATTTCGCGTGATCGGAATCCGAAACACAGATCGACTATCTTCGGGCCGGTGCTCGTTGAACACCTCGTCCGATATCGTCTCGCTGCCCGCAATCTGGCCCACGTCAGCTTCCGCGAGGTCATCCTTGGTTGGCACTGTCCATCGACTGCGATCCTTTTCCATGGTCACAGAGCGATACGGGAACTCACTGTCAAACGCGGTTAGGAAGAGCTGCGCGCGGACAAGACCCATCTTATGGAGCTCCAGACGCACCAGGTCGATTAGACGCCGATCACCGTTATTGCTCGTAAGGCACGACACTGCGCTCCTAAGGAATGCTGCTGGGACTTGATGAAGGCTCACCGACTTTCCTTTGGGCACTGGACGCCCGGGCAAAGAACAATGCCAAACGAGGCGCTTGGTCTCTGATTGCCGCTACGACTCGTCGGGCGACTCAGACGCCCATGATTTGGTCTATTCCTTGAAAGAACAACATGCCCCCGGCCACGAAGGAGGCGACTAGAAACGTGGGCGCGGGAGAAATTGCGAGGAACTTCTCCGCATCAAAGATGATCGCTCCGCCAGCCGCCACGAGGCGAGCATACCCAACCCGGGTCTTATTGCGTAACGCACGGCATCCCTCCAGGGCCTCCGTCTTTCTTCTCCACTCCTGTAGAGCAAGAGTAAGAACTTGCTGGAAGTCGACGCTGCCTTCGTTGACGAGCGCGCCCGCAAGGTTTCTTCGCGCTAGGCTTGATAGCCACAGTGCGTGCGATTCCGGAACGCCTTTCACGAGCAGCGTGTGCCGCATTGATTCGGAAAACAGGTCCAGTGCTGCGGCAACCTGCTGCTCCGAGGAACCCGCGCAGGAACTGCTGAACGAGTCATACGTCCTTTGGACGTCTCCGATGGCACCGGTCGCACCGATCGCCTCAAGCACCCTTTCAAGCCGCTCGAGTTGACGCCGTAGTATCTTCAACATTTCTGCCGGCGTCATACATCTGGCTCCGCATCTGAACGACAACCTTTGAACAAGAGTGTCATGTCACTGGCATATCCGACGGCCAAGGTCTGCAAGTCAATGCGCGCGAGGGCTTCGCGAAGGTGGTTATCGACGTCCATCTCTGCTAGGAGTGAGTTGACAAAAGCCTTCCACTTGACATTCGACGATGATATCAGCAAGGACGCGGAAATGAGCACTAGAAGGAATCTGTCGTACGGTAGCCCGCTCTGGGGGGCCTGCATCCGTAGCGTCGCCGCGACGCTTTCTAGTTCGCGAACCAGCGACGAAAGGAGAGCGGCTGCATCTTGATCTGGGTGGCTTGGTCGCACCTCGGTCCCGCGATGCTTCATTGCGCTACGGGTTGCTGCCTCGCGGATGCTGGCTACGAGCGCCTCTTTGCTCTCGCGCGTAACAATAGGCTTGCTGATCCACTTGTCAACCACTTGATCAGTATCTGACGGCCGATACTCTGCCTCGAACGCGGTTAGGCCAAGAATGGAGATTGCAGGATGCCGTGCCTTTAGCATTCGTGCGGTTTGAAGCCCGTCCGGCCCGCTTCTAAGTCGCATGTCCAGGAGTGCGACGGATGAAGGCGATTTTGCGTTGACCTTCAGACCCGACGCCCCGCTTGGCGCCAGCCTCGTCTTGAAGCCAGCCTTGCGAAGGGTCGCAGCGATGGCAGTCCTCACATGCTTCTCGTCTTCCACAACAAGAATGGAGGTTGCAGCGCCGTCTTGCCGCTGTGGCCGTCTTGTCGCGCGAGTCAGGGTGGACGTCGCTTTCTGGGAGAGCCTCGGTGTTCGACTTGGCGACATGAGTTGGTACTGAGGATTGGTCTCTGGGGTGCCCCTGCGCAGTCCACGCCCTGTTCTCTCTGCCTGCGGAGATGCGCAAGGATGCCGTTCCGCGGTCCCGAGTCAACTAGGTTCTCTCGCCGTAGTTTGAACCGGGCTTGCGGACACTCCTTCGTGAGGCGGCTACCGGTGTTGGCGATTGTAAAGAGTGGACAAATAGTGGGTTACGATGGCAGATGCCGCCCGCCGAAGGAGTCCGCGTCGTCGCGCTCGCCGTCCCGGAACGGGTGTGTCAGTTTCAGAGCGGCCGGAACATGCCGCGAGCCCCGCGGATCGGGCAAGCCGGGACCACTCGCCCCTCTCCACGGTTTGGGAGTCCTGGGGAAAAGGAAAGGGGTGCCTTCAGCAGAATCTGCTTGATGGCCTGGTAGGTGTGGTTGCCGAACTCGAGGGCGCGGCGGCACGCAGCGTTGCGGCGCTCGTCGGGGAATGGCTCGAGGTGCGAAACGATCGACTGCACGACGCGCAGCTTCGACAGGCCGACCTGGCCAGCGAAGATCGTCTCGACGAGTCTGCCGACGTCGTTGCCGAGGGATGCGGCACGCGATTGCCAGTAGCTGTGGCTGCGATGTCGCCACGGCGCCCGCTCCTCAGGCAGATGGCTCTCGACCGTGGTGCGTGCACCCTTTCCGATGGTCGAGTGCGTGGGACCCGTTCATCGTTGGCGAAGATCGCGAGCGAGCTGCCCTTGCCGCGCAGCAACACTTGCTGCCCGATCAGGCGGAGCGACACCGAGTAGCGGCGCTTCTCGAAGACGACGTGCGAGTCGGGATGCACTTGCTGCCTGCTTCCAGACGACGATCTTGAAGCGCACCGGCGGTAGCGGCTTCAAGGCCGGCCGCTCCTCGCGCTCGAATATGTCGATCGGCCGCTCGCGCGTCGTGCCGTGGAAGCGGACGTCGGCGACTTCCCGCAGCCACTGCGACGGCGCCTTGGCAGCGCCGTCGATGCCGAGATTGTTGAGGTCGCGTGGTGCGATGAAGCTGGACTTCACGTACTTCACGCCCGCCTCGACTTTGCCCTTCTTCTCGGGGCTGCGAGGTGGTGTCGGGTCGACGAGGAAGCCATAGTAGCGGGCCAACTCGAGGTAGCTGCGATTCAGGGTGCCGTCGCCATCGACGGCGAAGGCACAACGAACGACAGCGGCCTTCAAGTTTTCGGGCACAATGACAGCGGGCACGCCGCCGAAGTGCTCGAACGCCAGGATGTGGCAGTATGTCAAGGGCCGGGCAAGCGGGACCACTTCGGGATCGGGCAAGCGGGACCAGTTGTCGGTGATGTTCGGTGGCGCAATCGCTGTGAAGCACTTGGCGATGTCAGCCTGACGCGATTCTGGTCCGCGCGGTGACCTCGCTGGCGATCGGCTTGGTGGCCGAGTTCTGCACTTCTGCTACGAGCCCCGCGGATCGGGCAAGCGGGACCACTCGGCCCTCTCGACAGATGGGGAGTCCTGCGGAAAAGGGAAGAGGAAGGGGGTGCCCAGCGGCAGGGGAAACCCGAAGGTGGGGTTTCCCCGAGAGCGAGACCGAGGAGCAGCGCGAGCAGACCGAGCCAGGTCAGCCACGCGATCGCTTGCCCCTCTTCGGATTGCGTAGGACTCGCCGTCGATGTCGATGACGTGGGCGTGGTGCAGCAGGCGGTCCATGGCGGCGCTGGCAAGCAACGCGTCGCCGAACAACGGGTACCACTCTTCGATGGCGCGGTTGGACGTGACGATCATGGCACCGCGCTCGTAGCGGCGGCGGATCACCTCGTAGATGTCGAATGGCTCGTCGCCCGAGAGGGGCCGCAGGCCGAGGTCGTCGATGATGAGCAGGTCAGGCGCAGTGAAGCGAGCGAGCTTCTTCTCGTGGCTCTGGTCGGCGCGCGAGGCCCGCAGCTGCGTGAGCAGGTCGTGCGCAGCGACGTAGAGCGCGCCGTAGCCGGCGCGGCAGGCGCGCTGGCCGAGGGCCTGCGCGAGGTGCGACTTGCCGACGCCGGTCTTGCCGATGATCAGCACGTTGCCGCGGCGCTCGACGGACTGACACGTGGCGAGGTCGAGGACCCTGGCCTTGGGCACGTTGGGGTTGAACTGGAAGTCGAAGTCCTCGAGCGACTTCATGCCATCGAAGCTCGCACGCCGCAGCCGTTGCGACAGCTGCTTGCTCTCGCGGCGATCGACTTCGTCGTGCAGCAGGCGGTAGAGGTATTCGGTGTGCGCGAGGCCATCGTCGGCGGCCTCCCGGTTGCGCAGCTCGAGGCTCTGCAGCACGCCGGACATGCGCAACTTCTTCAAGGGGGGGACGAGATCGTCGGCGACTCCCATGTTTCGTTCTCCTTGTGCTTGGACAGTGCGAACTCGGACGGCGAGCGCGAGAAGCGAGGCTTGTCGAGCGCGCCGAACTTCAACTGCTGCTGGCTCGGCAGTGGCTCGCGGTCGAGCCCCTTGAGCAGGATGTGCTTGATGCCCTGGTAGGTGTGGTTGCCGAACTCGAGGGCGCGGCGGCACGCGGCGTTGCGGCGCTCTTCGGGGAACGGTTCGAGGTGCGTGACGATCGACTGCACGACGCGCAGCTTCGACAGCCCGACCTGGCCGGCGAAGGTCGCCTCGACGAGTTGGCCGACGTCGTTGCCAAGGTGTGCGGCGCGGCTTTGCCAGAAGCTCTGGCTGCGGTGCCGCCACGGCGCCCGCTCCTGCGGCAGATGGCTCTCGATCGTGCAGCGGTGATGCTTGCCACCGGTGGAGTGCGTGGCGACGCGTTCGTCGTCGGCGAAGATCGTGAGCGAACGCCCCTGCGTCTTGATCCAGACCGTCTGCCCGATCAGGCGGAACGGCACCGAGTACAGGCGCTTCTCGCAGACGACGTGCGAATCGGGGTGCACCTTGGCCTGTTTCCAGACGACGATCTCGAAGCGCACCAGCGGCAAATCCTTCAGCGCTGACCGCTCCTCGCGATCGAAGAGGTCGATCGGCCGCTCGCGCGTTGTGCCGTGGATGCGGACGTCGGCCACTTCCTGCATCCACCGCAGGAGCTCCTTGGCAGCGCCCTCGATGCCGAGCTCGTTGAGGTCGCGCGGTGCCACGAAGCTCGACTTCGCGTACTTCACGCCAGCCTCGACCTTGCCCTTCTTCTCCGGGCTGCGCGGCGGCGCCGGGTCGATGAGGAACCCGTGGTAGCGCGACAGCTCGACGTAGCTTCGATTCAGCGTGCTCTCACCGTCGACCGCGAAGGCGCAGCGCACGACGGCGGCCTTCAAGTTGTCGGGCACGATGACGGCGGGCACGCCACCGAAGTGCTCGAACGCGAAGATGTGGCAGAGCAACCAAGTCTCGATTCGTTGGTCGTGCACGAAGCGCACGAACAGGCGACGCGAGAAGCCGAGTGTCATCACGAACACCCAGGTCTTGCGACGATGGCCGACGCTGCTGTCGTAGATCTTGCCGACGTAGCCGAAGTCGACCTGCGCCACTTCGCCCGGGCCGGTCTCGACCGGGATCACCACGTCGGCCGCAGTGATGCCACGCTCGCGGCGCAGGCGAGCCACGAAGCGCTTGACGGCAGACTCGCTGCAGACGAACTCCGGATGCGACAGCCGCAGGCAGTCACGGATCGCGCGAGGACGTGCACCGCGCTCGACCATCGGTGTGACGTGCTGCCGCCACGGCTCGAACGTCGAGACCTCCTGCTGCGCGATTGCCGCGGCCGCTGCCCTCTTCGTCGCCGCTTTGATGATCTCTACCGCTGGCAGATCAGTCGGATCGGCGGCCAGCAGTCCGGCATTGCCGAGTGACTGGCGGTAGGGCCACTCCGTCGTGCGCCCATGCCAAGCAGGCCTTCCGTTTGCCCGATCTCACGTGGTCCCGCTTGCCCGAACCCGGGTGGTCCTGGATACCCGAACTCAGCGGTCCCGCTTGGCCGAACCGAGGGTGGTCCTGTTACCCCGGTCCGCTACACCCAGTCAAAGGGGCGATGGTACGTAGACGCGTCCGAACACGAGTGCTGGGGCGCCGCGCGAAGTGGAGCTTCAGAACCAGTTCAACCCGAGCGCAGAGGTCGGGGGCGGTAAACCCCGTCTGGAAAGAAGCCGCGCCGTCAGGCGACGATTGTACGCTGCTAGCGTCCGCTACCGTCTGCTCCCGTCTGCTCCCGTCTGCTCCCGTCGTGTTGATGTGGCACGTGGCAGCACTTCGGCCGTTACGTAGCTGCCGAGCAATAGCAGCGATCCCACTGCGATTTGCCAGTGCATCAGACGTTCCCACTCACCAACCACGACCGCCGGGACCATTACCAAAGTAAACACCGGAATCAAGAACAGGTACGACGCAAACTGCCCCAGCGACGCGCGCATGAAACCAAAGCACAGAAGTAGCAACGGCAAGAACAGTCCGGCGGCACCCACTAGAACCAACGCCGCAGTTTGACTCCACGTGAGCATCGGCTGAGTCGCGATGAACCAAGTAGTCATTAGCAACGCCGGAATCGGAAAGCGATACAGTAGGACTTCATCGGGATGCAACCCCTCCGCAACTTGTTGCTTTTGGAGGGCGGAAGAGTAGGCAGTGAGAATCGGGCTCAAGAGCGCCAAAACAACACCCAGCGTCCACGACGCTGTTACACCACCAAGTTCCCTCGAAGTCGCGGGCTCAACTGTGAGAAGCAACACTACCCCTATGACGCCCAGGAGGCCGCAGCCATAGGAGCGAAGACTCAGCCGCTCTCTCACTAGTAGCGTCGCGGCCGCCATCGTCATGATTGGCATCGCCCCGTAGTCGACGATATTAAACACAGGAGCGCCGACCATCCCGATGCCCCATATCGTCGCTGCGTATACACCCCATGTTGCAATGCCGAGCTTGACAAAGCGCGCCGCCTGTCGTCGGTCCATCCGGACCCTTGGCAACATGGCGCCAGTCCTTACGAAGCGGAAGAACCATGCCAGGGCGACGGCGGTCCAACAGTACACGAACAACATCGACACCGGGGCCACCTGCGCCCGGGCGCCGCCATTTGTTGCTGACCCCGTAAGAAGGATCTGCGTAAACGTGTCGCGTAGCGCCAATAACAGGCAAAACAAGAGGAATAGGCCTCCGGCTGGGGAGCGACTCATAGTGCCTCCTTGGTCTTGTCGTAGCCTGACATGATGTCCCGTGCGAACGCAATTACACCGGGATCGATGCTACGGAAGCAGTCCTCACGTGTTCCATGGACACCAGCAACTCGCACTGATATCATGGCAGCTGTCTCATCAAACAGCCATACATACATTGGTATGCCGGACTCAATTGTTCGATGCACCCGTACACCGGCGTCTCTTAGGGAGGCCGCGGCTTCGTCGTTCTTTCGAAGCAGCATCTCAGTCATGAACTGGTTCACGGTTGCTGGCTCTTGGAACCCCTGGAAATAGTTGACGAACTGACGGACCTGCGGCCCTTTGAGAAACGATTGGGCACGAGGATCCTCGTCAGTCGCGCCGGCCAGATCGAGCTGCGCGAGAACTGCCCTCGAAGTCGCCGTGTCGTTGTAGCTGTACCATACGACCCGTACGCCACGCCGTGCCGCCTTACCCAGTTCCGCGACAAGGAGTGAGTGAAGGTCGGGGGCCGAAAACGCGCCGTATGCGATAACATCGGTCACGACAATTATGGACTTCTTCGCTGCTGCGGCGTATTCGGCGAGGTACGGCAAGTCGGCAGGAAACTTACCTACATATTCCGTGCTTGCTCGGTGTATTGTTCGAACGCTCTCGCCAAGGAATATCATTACAACAACAATCAGCCCGATGACCACCATGAGCATTGTCATCTCCCAACTCAGCCCGTGGATCAAGCGCGCGTTCACGACGATGAGTGATGCGCCCGTGGTGGCAACTGACATGAGCGTGGTTACGGGAGAATGGCGTATCCAGGTCCGCAGGGTTCTACCGCCAAGGGCGACAGCCACCGTAACGAGGACGAGGGAGGCTGCCGTCAATGGCTTGACTCCAATCGCCTTCTGCGTGTCTTCTACCGCCGCAAGTATCGTCGTGATGGCACCAGATACACCGGCAAGCGCGGTTAAGGCTCTTCGACTGCGATCGTCCATGATCTCCTCTCGGCATTGACTATGATTGAATGGATTCGCGTCCTCGCGGCCTACGCCCGCCGTTGGGTCTTAACGATACATGGGTTGGGAATCCGGGGTTCTTTCTGCATGTTATTGGAAGGCTGCCGGACTTGGTTGGACGCTGCGCTGGCGAGTCTCGGAGCTTTTGGTTGACTGAGACGGGATTGCACGCGGCGTTTGCGCGGAAGACTGCGTTGCTGGAGTTTGGAGATGCGCGACATGTCGTGAGAAAGGCGCTACTACCGGGTAGAAGCTTGGAAGGGGCCAGAGCCTTTACCGCGATACGGTCCTGGTACATGTTCGGTTCACCCGCGCTTCCGACGATCGTCGAACTTGGCTGCTGTTCCGAGAAACAGCCTCCCAGACTGGTCATCTGAGTGCCGAGGGGGTTGCGAGCGCGAGCAACGGGGGTTGCCCCAGAGTTCAGGTCGAGATGGTGGGCAGAGCCGGAGTTGAACCGGCGACCCCGGCATTTTCAGTGCCGTGCTCTACCAACTGAGCTATCTACCCAGGCAAACTCGCGCTGCCGACGCACCACGAGGGCGGAAGGGTAGCGAGCCCCCACGGGCGAGGCAAGTGGCAAGACGGGGCAGGCCAGCGACCCGCACGATCCCCGACCGCACCCGATCACCGCGACCCACGATCCGGATCCAGGCCGACCCCGAGCATCTCGCGCAACCGCAACAACCCGCGGCGCGCGTGGCTCTTGACCGTGCCGAGCGGGATGCCGATCGCGACCGAGATCTCCTGGTGCGTGCGGCCGTGGCCCAGGGCGAGGTCGAGCACTTCGCGCTGTTCCGGCCGCAGCTGCTCGAGCGCCGACCTCGCACGCGCCACCTCGTCGCGCAGCTCGACCTCGTCGGCCGCCGGGGCCGCCGTGATCGTGCCCGCGTTCTCGAGCAGATCGAGCATCGGGCGCCTGCCCTGGCGGCGGGCGCGGTCGATGAGGCGGCGGCGCGCGATCGTCATGAGGAACGTCACCTCGCTGCCCATGCTCGCGTCGTATCGCGCCGCGCTCTTCCAGACTTCGACGAAGATCTCCTGCGTGGCGTCTTCGGCGTCCTCCGCCGAGCGGCAGAAGCGGCGCGAGAGGCCCCAGACCATGCTCGTGTGGCGCGCGAGGAAGGTCTCGACCGCGGCGGGTTCGCCGGCGGCGATCTGCGGTAGGAGGCTGTCCGACATGTGCGCCCTTCGAGGTGCACACGATACAGCCGGGGCCGGGCGGGACAAACCGTCGCGTGCGGCGTTCGCGCGCGGCGGCTGCGCGGATGCAGGCACGTCGCGGGCTCGAGCAACTTCCCAAACTCGGCAGGCAGGGCTTACAACCACCGCGTGAACGCCACGCCGCGGTTTGCAGCGAGTCTCCTGCGTGCCTCGTGTCGGGCCTACGCCGCCGCAACCGTCGAGCGCCTGCACGCGAGCCGTCCGGAACTGCTCGCGCTGCCGAAGACGTTCGCCGAGCCCATCGACGACACCGAGGTCCGCATCCTGCAACTGGCAGCGTCGATCGCCGTCGACCGTCCCGTGCTCATGCAGCAAGCGATCGCCTGGTACAAGGTCGCGTTCCATCACCGCGGTGTCGGTGCGGACTACCTCGCGGCCAACCTCGGCGCCATCGAAGCCGTGCTCGGCGAGGAACTGCCGGCCGGTGTGCGCAAGCTCGTCGCGACGCACCTCGCGGCGGCGAAGGCACACCTCGAACGTGCGCCCGTCGAACTGCCGTGCCTGCTGTCGCGCAGCCACCCGAACGGCGACCTGGCCCTGCACTTCCTGTTGTCGATCCTCGAGGGCCGCGGCGAGGACGCGCTCGACGGGATGCGTGCGGCGCTCGACCGCGGCCTCAGCGTCGAGGCGCTGCACGACGACGTGCTCGCCCCCGTGCAGCGCGAGACGGGTCGCATGTGGTTGATGGGGGAGATCCCGATCGCCGACGAGCACTACGGCTCGGCGATCGTCGAACGGGCGCTGGCGCTGCTGCAGGAGCGCGTGCCGCGCCCGGACTCGGGCGCGCGCACCGTGTTGACGATGGGCGTCAGCGGCAACCTGCACGACCTCGGTCTGCGGCTCGTCGCGCAGCGGCTGCAGGGCGCGGGCTTCTCGGTGCGCCACCTGGGTGGCAACATGCCGACCAGCGATCTCGAATGGGCGCTGCAGGACCGGCCCGTCGACCTGATCGCGATCTCGGCCGTCATGACGCTGCACCTGCCCGCGCTCATCGAAGCCGTCGCCCAGGTGCGCCGCATCGCGGGGGCGAACGGTGCGAACGGGCGCACGCTGCCGGTCCTGGTCGGCGGTCCACCGTTCGGCCTCGTGCCCGACCTGCACGAGGTCGTCGGCGCCGACGCGGCGGCGGTCGACGCGCGCAGTGCGGTGCTCGAGGCGCGACGTCTCGTCGCGGGGGCGTGAGTCCGTGACACGGCATCAGCGGCGCTGCAGCAGGTAGTGCGACACGAGCCACTCGCTGCCGCCGCGGCAGCCCCACAGCTCGGCGCAGGCCATGAAGAACACGCGCCACAGGTTGCCCATCGCCGCGGCGCGCTCGCCGTAGGCGGCGCGCAGGATCGGCGCGAGCGCGGTCCGTTCGCGATCGAAGTTGGCGAGCCACGCTTCGGCCGTGCGTGCATAGTGCCAGCCGGGCACGCGCCAGTGCGACTGCACCGCGAAGTGATCCTGGAACCACAGCAGCTGGGCGTCGGCCGGCATCTGGCCGCCCGTGAAGAAGTGCCGCGCCATCCAGTCGTCGCGGCCGTCCGTGGCGAACTCGTAGCCGACGCTGCGGTGCGTGAAGACGTGCACGAACATCCTGCCGGCCGGCACGAGCCAGCTCGCGGCGCGTTCGAGCAGGCGGCGCCAGTTGCGCGTGTGTTCCATCATCTCGACCGAGACGATGCGATCGAACCGGCCCGGTGCCGTGAACGTGTTGGCGTCGGCCGTGACGACCTCGACGTTGCGCAGGCCGGCGGCCTCGGCGCGGGCCAGCACGTCGAGTTGCTGGCTGGCGGCGTTGCTGACGCCGACGACGCGGCAGTTCGGCCAGTGCTGCGCGAGCCACAGCGTCAACGAGCCCCAGCCGCAGCCGAGGTCGAGCACACGCATGCCGTCCTCGATGCCGGCGCGTTCGCATGTCAAGGCGAGCATGTCGGCCTCGGCGTCGTCGAGCGTCGAAGCGCGCGTCCACAGCCCCGAGCTGTACTTGCGATGGCGGCCGAGCACGTGCGCATAGAACGCGGCCGGGACCTCGTAGTGCTGCGTGTTGGCGGCCTGCGTCTCGACGGCGATCTCGCTGCGATCGCAGCGGGCGATCCACTGCTGCAGCCGTCGGGCCGAGAGCTCGGGGTCGGAGGCGTGCTCCTGCGCGAGCCGCTTGCCGAGCAGGCGGCGGATGCCGCGGCGCACGAGCCAGTCGGGCACGCGCCCCGCCGCGAGCCAGCGCTCGACCCTGCCCGTCACCGACTCGCCCCCGGGGTCCGGCGCGGCCACCACGGCACGAACACGTTCGTCTCCTGCTGGTAGCGCCGGTAGTCGTCGCCGCGGCTGCCGAGCGCCTGCCGCTCCGTGAACGGCACGCCGCTGACGAAGCGCACGAGCACGAACATGGCGACCGGTTGCAGCAGCGCGAGCCAGCCGGCCGCGGGTGCGGCGACGAGGCCGATGCCGCACCACGAGAGCCACTCGAAGAAGTAGTTGGGGTGGCGGCTGTAGCGCCACAGGCCGCGGCGGCAGGCGCGGCCGCGGCCTTCGGGATCGGCGCGGTGTGCGTTGAGCTGCCGGTCGGCCGCGGCCTCCGCGAGCCATGCCAGCAGCCAGAGCGCGAGCCCACCGATCTGCACCGCGTGCAGCGTGCCGGCTTGGTGGTTGGCCACGAACCAGAACGGCAGCGCGAACACGAGCGCCGCCAGCGCCTGGGCCTGGTAGAACCAGAAGAAGCCGGCATCGGCGCGCGCGCCCCAGTGCTCGCGCAGGGCGCGGTAGCGGCCGTCCTCGGGCGCGCCGCCGAACACGCGGTGGCGCAGCAGGTGCCACGCGAGGCGCGTGCTCCAGAGAGCAGCGACGGCGCCCGCGACCACGCGCTGCGCCGTCGAACCGTCGCCGAGCAACGCGCTCGCGACGCCCGACACGCCGATCGCGATCGCCCACGCGGCGTCGACGGAGGTCGCGTCGTGCGTGCGTCGCTGGCGCCACCAGAGGCCGAAGAACGCCGCGCCGAGGCCTGCCGCCGCGGTGCCGAGGGGTACGGCGATCCGGCTCCAGCTCATCTCGTGTGTCATCGAGGGCTTTCGACCTTCGGCTGTTGACGCCAGATGGATGCAGCGGCTTGCATCCACGCAGCACCGGGGCACGAACTGCTCCGGCCGGCCTCGCCACCCTTACCGCCCCGTGTCTTCCAGCGCCACGATCGAACGACCCGCAGCCGCTGGCGACACGAGGAGCAGCGCGCCGCGTGCCGGCCGGCAGCGCGTCGCGTGGCGCCGCATCGTGCCGTTCCTGCTCATGCACGCGGCCTGCGGCCTCGTCGTCGTCGTCGGGTGCAGCCCGATCGCGCTGCTCGTCTGCGCCGGGCTCTACGTCGTGCGCATGTTCGGGGTGACGGCGTTCTACCATCGCTACTTCTCGCACCGCTCGTTCCGCGCCGGCCGCGTGGTCCAGTTCTGCGGGGCCGTGCTCGGCGCCTCGGCGACGCAGCGCGGCCCGTTGTGGTGGGCGGCGCATCATCGCAAGCACCATCGCCACGCCGACACGCACGGCGACGCGCATTCGCCGCACGCGCACGGCTTCCTGTGGTCGCACGTCGGTTGGTTCGCGGCGCCGCAGAACTTCGCGACGGACCTCGACCAGGTGCGCGACTTCGCGCGGTATCCGGAGCTGCGCTGGCTCGACCGCTTCGACCTCGCCGTGCCCGCGCTGCTGCTCGTGGCGCTGCTGCTGCTCGGCGGTCTGCTCTCGGCGTTCGCGCCGCAACTGGGCACGGGTGCGGTGCAGATGGCCGTCTGGGGCTTCTGCATCTCGACCACGCTGCTGTTCCACGTGACGTCGTCGGTGAACAGCCTCGGGCACCTGATGGGCCGCCGCGTCTGGCCGACCGCGGACCAGAGCCGCAACTCGCTGCTGCTGGCGCTGCTGACGCTCGGCGAGGGCTGGCACAACAACCACCACTGGTGCCCCGGCAGCGTGCGGCAGGGCATGCGCTGGTGGGAGATCGACGTGTGCTACTACCTGCTGAAGGTGCTGTCCGTCGTCGGGCTCGTCAGCGACCTGCGGCCGCTGCCGGCGCGCGCGCGCGCCGGCGAGCGCCGGACCCCGCGATGACGCGCGCGGCGGCGACACTGGGTCCCGGTCGCAAGCGCCTCGCGATCGTCGGCACCGGCATCGCGGGCCTGCTCGCCGCCGAGCGCCTGTGCCGTGCGCACGACATCGTCGTCTTCGAGGCCGACGACCGGCTCGGTGGCCACACGCACACGGTGCTCGTGCCGGGACCGGCTGGTCCGGTCGCCGTCGACACGGGGTTCATCGTCTGCAACGACCGTTCGTATCCGGGCCTGCTCGCGCTGTTCGAACGGCTCGGCGTGCGGCTGCGGCCGTCGACGATGAGCTTCAGCGTGCGCTGCGAGCGCACGGGCCTCGAGTACAACGGCGGTTCGTTCGGGCAGCTGTTCGCGCAGCGGCGCAACCTGCTGCGGCCGCGCTTCTGGGGCATGCTGCGCGACGTGCTGCGTTTCCACGCCAGGGCGCACACGTTCGCCGCGGGCGACGCGACGCTGCGCGACGTGCTGCGCACCGGCGGCTTCGGCGCGGCGTTCGCCGAGCTGTACCTCGTGCCGATGATGGCGGCGATCTGGTCGGCCGAGCCCGAGCGGTTGATGTCGATGCCGGCGCGCTTCTTCGTGCGCTTCTTCGCCAACCACGGCATGCTGCAGGTGAACGGGCGGCCGCAGTGGTTCACGCTCGTCGGCGGCAGCCACAGCTACCTGGCACCGCTCAGCGCGCCGTTCGCCAAGCACATCCGCCTCGGCTCGCCGGTCGTCGCGCTGCGCCGCGAGGCCGGCGCGGTGCTCGTGCAGGTCGAGGGCCAGCCCGCCGAACGCTTCGACGGTGCGGTCGTCGCGACGCACAGCGACCAGGCGCTGCGCCTGCTGGCCGATGCGAGCGAGAGCGAACGTGCGGTGCTCGGCGCGATCCCGTACCAGCAGAACGACGTCGTGCTGCACACCGACGTGCGGCTGCTGCCGCGGCGCCGGCGCGCCTGGGCCGCCTGGAACTACCATCTCTGCACCGGCGGCAACCCGCGCGCTACAGTGACGTACTGCATGAACATCCTGCAGGGGCTGCCCGGGCCCGTGACCTACAACGTCACGCTCAACCGCAGCGAAGCGATCGACCCGGACACGGTGCTGCGGCGCTTCGTCTACCACCACCCGGTGTTCGATGCGGCCGGCACGGCGGCCCAGGCGCGCGTCGTGCACATCAACGGTCGCGCGCGGGTCTGGTTCTGCGGCGCGTGGTGCGGCTTCGGCTTCCACGAGGACGGCGTGCAGTCGGCGCTGCGCGTCGCGTCCGACTTCGGCATCGCCGCCGGCGCCGAGGGGGCCGTGGCATGAGCACGTTCACGCCGGCGGTCGGTGCATCTCCGGTGGCGCGCGGTCGCGCCGAGTTGCTGCCCGGTGTGCGCGCGCTGCACAGCTGCCTCTACGTCGGAACGGTGCGCCACCGCCGCTTCGACGCCGTGCGGCACGACTTCGTGGTGCGCCTCTACCTCGCCTACCTCGACCTCGACGAACTCGACCGCACGTTCGCGGGACGGTGGTGGTGGTCGGCGGCCCGGCCGGCGCCGATGTGGTTCCGGCGGCGCGACTACTTCGGACCGCCCGATCGCCCGCTGGCCGACGCGGTGCGCGACGCCGTCGAGCAGGAGCTCGGCGTGCGGCCCGCGGGCGCCGTGCGTGTGCTGACCTCGCTGCGCTGCTTCGGCTACGTGTTCAATCCGGTCAGCTTCTACTACTGCTTCGACCGCGACGAACGGCTCGTCGCGGTGCTCGCGCAGATCACGAACACACCCTGGGGCGAACGCCACCACTACGTCGTCGGTGCGCCGGCCGCCGGCGTGCTGCCGCTGCGCGCGCAGTTCGCGAAGCGCTTCCACGTCAGTCCGTTCCAGCCGATGGAGCACGAATACAGCTGGACGCTGGGCCTGCCCGGCGAGCACCTGGCCGTTCACATGGAGAACCGCGACTCGGGCGAGACCGTGTTCGACGCGACGCTGCAGGCGCAGCGCTGGCCGTGGTCGACGCGCAACCTCGTCGCGGTGACGCTGCGGCATCCGTTCATGACGGCCAAGGTGACGCTCGCGATCTACTGGCACGCGCTGCGGCTGTGGTGGAAGAAGGCGCCATTCCACGTGCATCCGACGAAGCGCGGCAGGCAATGAGCGGTTCGATGCTCATCGCCCGGCCCGAAGCGGCGGCGGCCGCGCGGTCCGCGGCACGACCGACGTGGGTGCAGCGACTGCTGCGCGAGGCGGTCGTGAAGCGCCTGCGCGGCCTGCGTTCGGGGGCGATCGTGCTGCGGTGTGCGCTCGGCGAACAGCGGCTCGGCGACCCGCACGGCGTGTTCGGCACGGTCGAGCTCGACGTGCGCGACGCGGCGTTCTGGAGCAGCCTCGTCGCGCGCGGTGACCTCGGCGCCGGCGAGTCCTACGTCGCCGGCCACTGGGACTCGCCCGACGTCGTGCGGCTGCTGCGGCTGCTGGTGCGCGACCGCGACGTGCTGCTCGGCGTCGACCGTTCGTGCTGGTCGCTGCCGCAGCGGCTGCTGCTGCGGCTCGGACAGTGGCTGCGGCAGAACACGCGCACGGGCGCCGAGCGCAACATCCGCGATCACTACGACCTCGGCGACGAGCTGTTCGCCCGCTTCCTCGATCCGTCGATGACCTACTCGTCGGCGTGGTTCGAACACGAAGGCCAATCGCTCGCGCTCGCGCAGGCCAACAAGCTGCGCCGCCTGTGCCGGCTCGTCGACCTGCAGGCCGGCGACCGCCTGCTCGAGATCGGCACCGGTTGGGGCAGCCTCGCGCTCACCGCGGCCGGCGAGTTCGGCGCCGCCGTGACGACGACGACGATCTCGGGCAACCAGTTCGAGACGGCGCGCGAACGCGTGCGCGCCGCCGGGCTCGGCGACCGCGTCGAGGTGCTGCAGCGCGACTACCGCGACCTCGACGGCACGTACGACAAGCTGCTGTCGTGCGAGATGATCGAGGCGGTCGGCGCGAGGTTCCTGCCGACCTACCTGCGCACGTGTGCGGCGCGGCTGCGTCCGGGCGGGGTGCTCGGCCTGCAGGCGATCACGATCGCCGACCAGCACTACCGCTCGGCGCTGCGCGCCGTCGACTACATCAAGCGCCACGTGTTCCCGGGCAGCTTCATCCCGTCGGTGACGGCGATCGTCGACGCGGCGACGAGGCACACGGACCTGCGGCTCGTGCGCATGGAGGACTTCGGCGGGCACTACGCGACGACGCTCGCGGCGTGGCGGCAGGCGCTGTGGGCCGATCCCGGGCCGTTCCTGGCCCGCGGCGGGCCGGCGCTGCTGCGCGCCTGGGACTACTACTTCGCCTACTGCGAGAGCGGCTTCCGCGAACGGCACATCGGGGTCTGCCACCTGCGCTTCGAGCGCCCCGGTGGCGTCGCGCGGCGCTGAGTCCCCGACGCGCGCGGCGCGGTCACGCCTTCGCGGCCTTCTTCGTGTAGAGACCTTCCATCATCGGCGACCACGTCACGCCGTCCTGCGAGGTCTCGATCGAGAACGCCATCTTGCCGCCGCGCAGGAACGTGTGCGTGTAGCGCGACTTGCCCATCGGGCTGTCGTTCTCCCACACGATCTTGTTGCCATTCCACTGCCCCTTGGTCGCCGTGCACGGCACGCCGCCCATCGAGTCCGACCAGTGCCACAGGTAGCAGTTCTGCTGCGTGTCGTAGCCGAGCACGCCGTGACCGTGGAACACGACCTTGCCGCCGACCTTCTGCTCGTAGTCCTGCGCGACGCCGAAGCCGCCCGCGATCGCGCGCGACTTGTAGCGGCCCTTGGCCTTGCCTCCCTTGGGATCCCACGGCGACGGGTGCATCACCTCGTCACCGGACCAATCGCCGATCAGGGCTTCGAGCTTCTTGTGGAACTTGGACGGCTTGGGCATCTGCATGTGGTTCTCCGGAAGTGGGGCCGGAATCGTGCAGGTCCGCCGCGGTGCGTCAACCGCGATCCGTCACGCCGTGAAGTGTGCGCGCGCCGCCGCGACGTCGCGCCCGATCTGCTCGCGCAAGGCGGTCGCGTCCGCGAACTTCTGCTCGGCGCGCAACCGGTGCCGGAACGTCACCTCGAGCTCGCGGTCGTAGAGATCGCGGTCGAAGTCGAGGATGTGCACCTCGAGCGTCACGCCGTGTGCACCCACCTCGAACGTCGGCCGCGTGCCGAGGTTGGCGACCGCCGGGAACGTCGTGCCGTCGACGATCGCCTCGACCGCGTAGACGCCGGGCGGCGGCAGCACCGAAGCCGGTGCGGCGAGGTTGGCGGTCGGAAAGCCGAGCGAGCGGCCGCGCGAATCGCCGTGCACGACGGTGCCCAGCGCACCCGGGAAGCGGCCGAGGTAGCGGTGGGCGAGCGCGAGGTCGCCGCTCGAGATCGCGGCGCGGATCGCGGTCGACGACACGGGCTGGCCATCGACCTCGAACGGCGCGCCCGTGTGCACCTCGAAGCCCAGTTCGCCGCCGATCTCGCGAAAGCGCTGCGGCGTGCCGGCGCGGTCCTTGCCGAGCGCCGAGTCGTAACCGAGCAGCAGCCCGCGCGTGCGCAGGCTCTGCGCGAGGATGCGTTCGGCGAACTCGCGCGGCGTCATGTTCTGCAGCCGCGCATCGAACTGCAGCAGCACGAGGCGCTGCACGCCAGCGCGGCGCAGCAGGCGCAGGCGGTGCGGCACGCTGACCAGCAGCGGCGGCGACTTGCCGTGCAGCACCTGGTCGGGGTGGTTGGCGAACGTCACCACGGTTGGCACGCCCTGCAGCGTCGACGACATCTCGAGCAGCTGGTGCAGCAGGCGCTGGTGCCCGAGGTGCACGCCGTCGAAGACGCCGACGGCGACGACCGACCGGCTCTGCAGCGACTCGCCGGAGCTGGCGGTCAGGTCGAGCGCGAGCAGCGCATCGAGACCTTCGATCAGGCGCATGCAGTTCTCGCGCGGGGCATGGGTGGAGCCGTCACGCCCGGGCCCCGTAGTCCGCTTCGAGCTGTTGCAACTGCGGCCTCACGCGCAGTTTGTCGACCGAACTGAGCCGGTCCGTGAAGAACACGCCGTCGAGGTGGTCGATCTCGTGCTGGATGATCCGGGCCAGCCAGCCCTCGGCGGACAGCGTCTGTTCCTTGCCCTCGAGGTCCTGGTAGCTGACCGTGATCGTGATCCAGCGTTCGACCTCGGCCTGGATGCCCGGGAACGAGAGGCAGCCCTCCTCGCCGAATTCGCGCCCCTTCTTGCGCGTGAGCTTGGGATTGCAGAGCACGAGTTCGCCCGAAGGCTCCTTGCGATCGCCGCTCGGGTTCAGCACGAGCAGCTTCTGCTCGATGCCCACCTGGGGGGCGGCGAGGCCGACGCCGCCCTCCTCGTACATGGCCTCGAACATCTGCGCGGCCAGCTGGCGCAGGTCGTCGTCGAACTGGGTGATGGGCTTGCCGCCGCGGCGGAGGACCGGATCGGGATAGACGAGGACTTGCATCAGGGGTGGGCCGGCGGTTGCTACGTCGTGCGGGCGGGAGTAGATTCTTCGCCCCTTTCGTCGGCGTCAAGCGTCCCCCTGGGACGCGGGCGCGGCAGCCACCAGCATGGATCTCAGCAAGTACCTCGAGAACGCCGCCGACGCCGCCAAGCGGCGCAACTTCGCGCTCGCCGTCAAGATCTACGGCCAGGTCCTCCAGATCCAGCCGGACTTCGGCGATGCCAGGGCCGGCCTGCGCAAGGCGCTGTACCAGAAGGCGACCCAGAAGCCGCCGTCCAAGCTGACGGCCGTGTTGTTCGGTGGCGTGCACCATCTGACCGCCGGCATCTGCCGCCTGATCGGGCGGCACGCCGCCGCGGCGCGCGCGTTCGAACGCTACCTCGTGTTCGACCCGATGGCCGAGGGTGCCAACCTCAAGCTCGGCGAGTCGCTGCAGCGCGCGGGCCTGCGGCGTTCGGCGCTGGCCGTGTACGAGGCGTACGCCGCGGCGCAGCCGCGCTGCCTCGAGGCCAGCCGCGCCGCCGGTGCGCTGTTCTACGAGCAGGGCAAGGTGGCCGAGGCGCTGGCGATGTACGAGCAGGCGCTCAAGATCGATCCGCGCGACCAGGAGTCGCTCAAGGCCCGCAAGAACCTGGCGGCCGAGGGTGCGCTGCAGAGCACGGGCATCGAGAAGGCCGGAAGCTCGCGCGAGCTGATCAAGGACAAGGAGCAGCAGCGCCAGCTCGAACGACAGGATCGCCTGCAGATGACGGCGCAGGAGATCGGACAGGAACTCGACCAGCTCGAGGCGAAGCTGCAGGAGACGCCCGACGACGGCAAGCTGCTGCGCCGCGGCGCGCGGTTGCGCGAGATGGCCAAGGACCTCGCGGGCGCGCTCGACCTCATCGACCGCCTGCTGCAGTCCGCGCCCGACGATCTCGAGCTGCAGGAGATCGCCGGCGACCTGCGCATCCGGCTGCAGGAGCAGATGGTGCAGAAGGCCGAGAAGCGCGGCGACGCGGATGCCGCGGCGCGCGCGAGCGCGGCCCTCGTGCAGATGCGGGTCGCCGAGGCGCGGCGGCGCGTCGAGCGCAATCCCGCCGACTTCGGCGCACGCTTCGAACTCGGCTCGGGCCTGCTGCAGGCGGGCGAGACCGATGCGGCGATCGCCGAATTGCAGCAGGCCGTCAAGGACCCGCGCAAGAAGAACGAGGCGCTGTTCCTGCTGGGCCGCGCATTCCAGAACAAGAAGCTGCCGGAGCTGGCGCTCGGCCAGTACGAGAAGTCGATGCAGGCGGCGGGCTCGAGCGTGCTGGCCAAGGAGGCCCTCTACGAGATGGGTGCCATCTGCGAGGGACTCGGCCGCCGCGACGACGCGCTGCGTCACTTCACGCGCATCCTCGAACAGGACATCGGCTTCCGCGATGTCGCCCAGAAGGTCGAGCAGATGAAGGCCTGACGGCGCCGTGCCCCGCACGGCCGCGCGCCTCCCGCCGCCGACCCGACCGACTCCAGCCCAGAACGATCACCAACCAGAGAAACCGAACGATGGCCCACAGCAAACAAGCACTGAAGCGCGCCCGCCAAGGCGAGCGCAACCGACTCGCGAACAAGGCGAAGATGTCGCGCCTCAAGACCTCGATGAAGAACCTGCTCGCGCTCGTCGCGGCCGGCGAGAGGGCCAAGGCCGCGGCGATGCTGCCGAGCATCTGCAAGGCGATCGACAAGGCCGCGGAGGCGCACGTGCTGCACAAGAACACGGCCGCGCGCCGCAAGAGCCTGGTCATGCGCGCGGTCGGCAGCGCGAAGTGAGCCGGCCCGGGCGCGCCGTCGCGCGCGCCGCCAGCCTGGCTACCTCTGCAGCAGCTGCAGCGCGGCCTGGGGCTGCGTGTTGGCCTGCGCCAGGATCGAGATCGCGGCCTGCTGCAGGATCGAGTTGCGCGTCAGCGCCGATGTCTCGACCGCGACGTCGACGTCGCGGATGCGCGACTCGGCGGCGCTGAGGTTCTCGGCCTGGATCTGCAGGTTTGCGATCGTCGTCGCGAGGCGGTTCTGCGCCGCGCCGAACTCGCCGCGCACGCGGCTGACCTGGTTGATCGCGGTGTCGAGCTGGTTGATCGCGATCGACGGGTTGCCGCCCGAGCCGATGTCGAGCGTCGACAGGCCCAGCGTCGAGGCCAGCGTGTCCGACGTGCTCAGCTGGATCGTGTCGATGCCCGTCGTCGTGCCCGTTCCGACCTGGAAGATCAGCGTCGAGCCGGTGCCGTCGAGCAGCCGCACGCCGTTGAAGGTCGTCGATTGCGCGATGCGGTCGATCTCGTTGATGAGATCGGCGAACTCCTCGTTCAGCGTGGCGCGGTCCGCCTGGCTGACCGTGCCGTTGTTGGCCTGGATCGACAGCTCGCGCATGCGGATCAGGATCGAGCTGACCTCGTTGAGCGCGCCTTCGCCGGTCTGCGTCAGGGAGATGCCGTCCTGCGCGTTGCGAACCGCCTGGTTCGTCGACCGGATCTGCGCGCGGAACCGTTCCGAGATCGCCAACCCGGCGGCGTCGTCGGAAGCGGTCGAGATGCGCAGCCCTGTCGACAGCCGGCGATAGTTCGCCTGAAGGCGCTCGGTCGTCGTCGACAGCGACCGCTGTGCGTTCAGGGATGCGATGTTCGAATTGACCCGAAGGCCCATCTTTCCTCCTCGATGCCTTTGCTTCTGTCCGGGTCGGGGACCCGGCGCCTTGTTGCAGTCCTCATCGGCCGCCACTTGAGTCCCTCTTCAGGAAATCTCCCGAATGGACACCCGTGTGCGCCCTCACCGATGCCATGGCCCGGCCTGCAAGGCGCTTCGCGCGGGCGTTCCCGGGTCGGGACGACGCCCGTGCAGAAAGTCGCCGCCGGCCCGCCCGAAACGAGACGCCCGGCACTCAGCGGCCGGCCCGCACGAGGCGTCCGTAGCGGTAGTAGACCTGCAGCGTGAGCGCGAGGATCGCGGTGCTGTAGACGCGGCCGCCGTCCTCGCCCCAGGCGTCGATGGGATCCCACGAGCCCTTCGCGTTGCCCGCCGTCAGCTGCGTCGGCAGGATCGCCCTGCCGAGCGCCTTGGCCCACTCGCGCCACGCCGGGCCGCCGACCTGGAACATCGCGTAGCTGCCGTAGTACCAGTAGTAGAAGTCGATCACGCCGGCCTTGCTGTCCCAGCTCGGCACGCGGGCCTGCAGGCGACCGGCCGCGCCGCGCATGACCGGTCGTTCGGCGGGATCCTGGCCGAGGAAAAAGCGACAGAACAGGCCGACCGCGGTCAGCGCGTCGGTGCGTTCGGGCGGGAACAGCACGCCGTGCTTGCCGGGCCGGCGCGCGCTGAGTTCGCCGGCGCGACGGTAGCCGACCTGGCCGTCGGGCGACGTGCACGACTCGAGGAAGGTGTCGGCGAGGCGCAGCGCGTTGTCGTCGATCTGCAGGCCGAAGTGCTTGCCGCTGCACATGGCGAGCACGCACCAGCCGGTCACCGACGTGTCGCTGTCGCCGTCGCGCGGCTGGTAGCGCCACGCGCCGTACGGGTTGCGATGTGCCTGCAGGTAGTCGATCGCACCCTGGGCCGTGGGCCGCAGCGTCTCGTAGGCCGAAAGGCCGAACGCCTCGCACAGCGCGTAGGTGGCGATCGCGTGGTCGTAGACGAAGTCGCTCGCCGCGGCGCCGCCGATGCGGCCGTTCTCCTGCTGCTGGTCGCGCAGCCACAGCGTCGCGCGGCGGACCTGGTCGCGGTAGCGACCCTGCCGCAGCGAGTTGCCGTCGCCGAGCATCGCCAGCAGCGCGAGGCCCGTCACGCCGACGTCGTGCACGGCGTTGCCGGGGCCGTCGCAGGGCTCGCCGTCGACGTCGTGCTTCATGAAGCCATCGCAGTCCCAACGACCGTCGCCGTCCTGGTGGCGCGCGAGCCACTCGAGCGCCGCATCGATGTTCTTCTGCGGGCAGCCGCCGCCTCCACCAGGTCCGCCCGGATGGCCCGGCCGACCCGGAACTCCCCCGTGGAAGATCGGGTTGAGACCGATCAGCGTCGTGCCGGCGTCGGCCGGCTCGCGGCTCTCGACATCCGACGTCGCCGCCGCATCGTCGGGCGCCGCCACGGGCACCTCGACCGGATCGAGCACCACCGTCGGTTCGATGGGCTCGACGACGGGCACCGGATCGACAGGCGGCGGCGGCAGCACCGGCGCGACCTCGTCGGGCAGCGTCACCGCGACCGCGTTCTCCTTCGCGCGCGCCCGCACGGGCGGCATCAACAGCCACAGCAGCACGAGCGCGATCGCGTGCGCCGCAACCGAGACGAGCAACCACGGCGCATGCCGCAGCTGTTCGGCCATCATGTCGTGAAAGGAAGAGGGTTCACCATGAGTACGGACCGGTGGCGCAGAGGAATGCATGAGACTCCTTCCGTGATTGGCGCCGCGAGGGTGCAGCAGCCGAGGGATGTCCCCTCAACGCACCACCACCCCCCGCGGATCACCCACGGGAAGAGTTTCCACGAGCCCGCACCGCAGCACCCAACAGCCCCGCCACCCGACACGACCCCCACACGAGACAAGCCGCAACACAACCAGGTACGAAACACAATCACGTACGAAACACGACCCGCTACGCCACACAACCAGGTACGCAACACAACCCGCCACGCAACACAAAGTCAGGTACGCAAGACAGCCAGCTACGCAGACAGCCAGTACGCAAGGCAGCCAGGCACGCACCACGACCCCGTACGCAACACGACCAGTACGCAACACGACCCGCACCCTCGTTGCGAGGGTGCGGGTCGTGTTTCCCATCGCCGCGATCGGGCGGCTGGATGCGTATTTTCGCTGGTTGCATTGCCGCCCCGCGGCGATGACAACCGACTGATCGGTTCTCGAGCCTTCGGCTCGAGACCCGATCAGTGCACGAGCTTGCTGTAGCGGTAGTAGGCCTCGAGCGTCAGCACGAGCAGCGCGGTGCTGTAGACGCGGCCACCGTCCTCACCCCAGGCGCCGATCGGATCCCAGGAGCCGTAGAGGTTCTTCTTGTTCTTGTCCATGAGCTGCGTCTTCACGACCGCCGGCTCGAGCTTCTTCTGCCACTCGGTCCAGTGGCGGCCGCCCATCTGGAACAGCGCGTAGGTCGCGTAGTACCAGTAGTACATGTCGATCGAGCCGCCCTTCGGGTCCCAGACCGGCGGCTTCTGCGCGATCAGGTTGGCCGCCGCGGTCATGATCGGCTTCTCCTTGGGATCCTGGCCCATGAAGAAGCGGCAGAACAGGCCGACCGCGGTCATCGCCTCGCCCTTCTCGACGGGGAAGCGCGTGCCGTGGTCGCCGGGCTTGCGCGAGCTGCGTTCCCCCTGCTTGGTGTAGCCGTGCAGGCCGGTCGGATCGGAGACCTGGTCCATCCAGGTCGCCGCCAGCTGCAGGGCCGTCTTGTTGATCTGCAGGCCGAAGAACTCGCCCGACTCGTAGGCCATGATGCACCAGCCCGTGACCGACGTGTCGTTGTCGTTGTCGCGCGGCTGGTAGCGCCAGACCGAGTACGGGTTGCGGTGCGACTCGAGGTAGTTGATGCCGCGCTGGGCGTTGTCCTTGAGCAGCTGGTAGTTCGACAGGCCGAACGCCTCGCACATCGCGTAGGCCGCGATCGCGTGGTTGTAGATGAAGTCGTGCGAGGCGGCCTGGCCGAACAGGCCGTTCTCCTGCTGTTGGCTGCGCAGCCACAGGATGCCCTTCTTGACCACTTGTTGGTACGGGCCCGAGCGCATCGTGCTGTCGTCGCCGAGGAAGGCGAGCAGCGCGAGGCCGGTGACGCCGACGTCGTGCACGGCATTGCCGGGTCCGTCGCAGATCTCGCCCTCGGTGTCGTGCTTCATGAACGAGTCGCAGTCCCACTTGCCGTCGTCGTCCTGGTGGTTCTTGAGCCACTGCAGGCCGGCGTCGATGGCCGCCGCGAACGACTTGCCACCGCCCTTGCCACCCTTGCCGCCGCCACGGCCGCCGTAGCGACCACCGGCGCCGCCGCCGAGGCCGACCGCGGAGTTCCACTGGTTGGAGTCGAAGGCCGACTCCTTCGACGTGACGTCGGTCTCTTCGTTGTCGAAGGCCTTCTCGGTCTCGGTCACGACCGTCTCGGTGACGACGACCTCCTCGGGCGTCTCTTCGGGCTTGACCTCCGGCGGCGGCGGCGGCGGCGGCTCGACGACTTCCTGTTGGTTGGTGTCGACCATCTCCACCGCGTTCTTCGACTTGTTCTTGTCCTCCACGGGCATCAGCACCCAGAGCAGGAGCAGGGCGACGGCGTGGATGACCGCCGAGAGGATCAGCCAGGGCGCGTGGCGGATCTGCTCCGCCATCATGTCCTGGAACGTGACCTCGGTTTCCCAGATGGGAGTCTGGTGGGATTCGATCTTGATCTTGGTTGGGTCGAGATGGGCCATGACGGTCCTGCTGGGCTCGGGCACAAAGGCGACGTGGCAACAAGCGCCCCTGCGGCGGTTGCAACCACGTCCCCGTCTGCTGCCGGCGCAGTCAACGGCGGCTTCCGCAGTTCGGTTCAGGGGAGAGGGGGCGGAAAGTAGAGCCGAAGCCGGGCCTTGCCGCAACCAGTCCGTGCCACGCCGGCATCGCCGGGCGGAGCCGCGCGGGACCCCGATCCTGGCCGGCCGGTGCGGCCTGCTCCGGCACCGCGCGGACCTACCGAGATGGCCGTGATTTCCAGACTTCGGTGCGCAGCTTGGCGCGCTCGAGCGCCTGCTGCTTGAACTCGATGAACACCTTCTGCTCGCACAGCGTGCGCAGCTCGGACTGGACCTCGGGGTCCTCGAACTGCCCGTTGCGCGCCGCGATGTAGACGGTGACCTTGGCGAGCCGGACCTCGCGGCCGGTCTGCTGCGGCGGCGAGACGTTGTTGACGGGGCCGGCCAGCGCGAACTGGGCCAGTTCGGGCACGAGCGCGTTCGCGAGCAGTTCGCCGATCGCGGTCGCGTCCGGGAAGCGCTTGGCGAGGTCGCGGCTGTTGATCTCCTCCTGGCGCCAGACCGCGGCGGCCTCGTTGGCCGTCGCGAGCGCGTTGGCACCCGCGAAGCTGATGAGGTCGACCTGGGCCTGGGCAGGACGCACGAAGCGGTCCTTCTCGCGTTCGTAGGTCTCGCGCAGCATGCGCGGCGTCAGGTAGAGGTTGGACTGCTGCCGCAGCCGCATGCCGACCGAGAAGTCCTCGGCGAACTGCGCCATCTTCTCGACGCGCTGCTCGCGTTCGAACGTCTGCCACGTGCGGCCCTGGCGCTCGAGCTCGAGGCTGTACTCGGTCATGCTGCCGAGGTTGCGGATCTGGTCCTGCTCATCGCGCTTGACCTCGCGGCGGAACAGCGCCTCGACCTCTTCGGGCGTGGCGACGCCGAAGGTCTTGGCCGACTGCGCCATGCGATGCTGGTCGATGCGGCGCTCGAGCTCACCCTCGAAGATCATGGCGACGACGTCGGGGCTGACGCGCCCGAACTGGGCCTGCCGGCGGCGGATCTCGCCGGCGGCCAGCGTGCGCAGTTCGCTCTCGAGGATCGCGCTGTCGTTGACGGTGGCGACCACTTCGTCGACGAGCACGACGCGGCGCGGCTGGGGCACCGGCTTGCGCGCAGATGGGTTCGGGGACTCCGAGGTCGTGGGTGCGCCCGGTTGCGGCGGCGTGGGTGGATTCTGGGTCTGTGGCGGCGCCGACAGCGCGCCGAGCAGGAGCATGGCCGCGAGCATCGCTGCATGATGCATCGCCCCGGCGTGAGCGACAACGGCGCAGCCAAAGGAATTTGCTCCCGCGCGGTGCCCCGAGGTCGGCGGTTGGCGCATTGCAATCGCGGGCCCGGCGCCGTTTCCTTCGCCCATGGTCTCTCGTTCGGGCAGCTGCATCGTCGTCGGGGCTTCGTCTGGCATCGGACTGGCGGTGGCGCGGCGGCTCGCGATCGAAGGCCGCAAGGTCGCCATGCTCGCGCGGCGCGAGAGCGAGCTGCGGGCCATGGTGGCCACGACCAACGACGCGCTCGGCAGGGAGGCGGCGTTCGCCTACGTGCACGACGCGACCGACGCCGACTCGGTCGAGGCGCTGTTCGCGCGCATCGAACAGGACCTGGGTCGCGTCGACGAGCTGCACTTCGTCGCGGGCGTCATGCCGGCCGTCGCCATCGACGAATTCGACCTCGACAAGGACCGCATGATGGTGCTCGTCAACATGCTGGGCTGCATCGCCTGGGGCAACGCCGCGGCGCGGCGGTTCCTCGAGCGCCGGTCGGGCTGCATCGTCGGCGTGAGCTCGGTGGCGCAGGACCGCGGCCGCGTCGGCCGGCCGGTCTACAACGCGAGCAAGGCCGGCATGGACACCTACCTCGAGGCGCTGCGCAACCGGCTCTGGCGCCACGGCGTGCGCGTCACGACCATCCGGCCGGGCCCGACGGCGACGCCGATGACCGCGGATCTCGGCCTGAAGAACGCGATGCCGGTCGATCGGGCCGCGGCCCTGATCCTGCGCGCGCGCGACCGCGAGAAGGCGATCGCCTACGTGCCCGGCAAGTGGCGGCTCGTGATGTTCGTGATCCGCAACATCCCGTCCTTCGTGTTCCGCAAGCTGTCGGTCTGAACGGCCGATGTACCTCGCAGGTGGTGCTTGCCCGCGACGCCACCGTCCGGAACCATGACGACGATGACTTCTCTCGCCTGGCGCGACGAAGACGTGCGCGGCTTCGGCATGGCCGTCGGCGGTCCCGGCAGCGTGCTGCGGCCGACGACCAGGGAACAGATCGCCGAGGCGTTCGCCGACGTGCGGGCGCGCGGCGGCTCGCTCGCGCTGCGCGGCGCGGGTTGCAGCTACGGCGACGCGGCCACCAGCACGAACGGCCACGTGCTCGACCTCACGCGCATGAACCGCATCCTCGCGTTCGATCCGGCCACGGGCCTGGCCACGGTCGAACCGGGCGTCACGGTGCGCGATCTGTGGCGCCGCTCGATCGGCGCCGGCTTCTGGCCCAAGGTCGTCAGCGGCACGATGGAGGTGTCGATGGGCGGCGCCGCGGCGATGAACATCCACGGCAAGAACAACTTCGCGCTCGGTTCGTTCGGCGAGTGCGTGCGTTCGTTCGACCTGCTGACGCCGCGCGGCGAACTCGTGCACTGCTCGCGCGAGTCGGACCCGGCGCTGTTCCACGCCGCGATCTCGGGCTTCGGCATGCTCGGCTGCTTCACGCGGCTCGAGCTCGAGACCAAACGCGTGCACTCGGGCCGGCTGCGCGTCTGGGGCATCGTCGCCAAGGACCTCGAGCACAACCTGCAGATCCTCGAGGACCTGCGCGGCAAGGCCGACTATCTCGTCTCGTGGGTCGATCTGCACGCCAAGGGTGCGGCCCTCGGCCGCGGCCTCATGCACCGCGCCGACCAGCTGAAGCCCGGCGAGGACCCCGAAGGGCTGCGCTTCCTCGATCCGGCGCTGCAGGACGTGCCGCCGAACCTGTTCGGCGTGGTGCCCAAGGGCTGGCTGTGGCCGGGCATGTGGTGCGCCGTGCACGGCAAGCAGGTGCACCTCGTCAACTGGCTCAAGTTCCGCGCCGGCTCGCGCGAAGAGCGGCACTCGCCGTACCTGCAGACGCACGGCGCGTTCCACTTCCTGCTCGACTACGTGCCGCGCTGGCACTGGATGACCAGGCCCGGCGGCCTGATCCAGTTCCAGCCGTTCGTGCCGTTCCAGCACGGCGCGCGCGTGCTGCGCACGCTCATCGAACGGTGCCACGCGGCCGGGCACGTGCCGTACCTCGGCGTGTTGAAGCGGCACCGTCCGGATCCGTTCCTCATGACGCACGCGGTCGACGGCTACTCGCTCGCGATGGACTTCGCGGTCAGCAGCAACAAGAAGCGGCGCGAGTACCTGTGGCGGTTGTGCCAGGAGCTGGCCGATGTCGTGCTCGACGCGAGCGGGCGCTTCTACTACGCGAAGGACGCCGTGCTGCTGCAGTCGTCGTTCGCGCGCGTGCACGGCGACGCGGCCGTGGCGCGCTTCCGCGAACTGAAGCAGCAGTGGGATCCCGACCGCCTGCTGCAGAGCGACCTGTCGCGGCGGCTCGGCGTTTGATCGCTGCTTCCGGCTAGAGGCCGAGCACCGCGTGCACGGCGTTGCTCATGCCGGCGAAGCCGTTCGGCGCGGCGGAGTCGATCACCAGCGCCTGCGTGAACAGGCCGGTGCCGGTCAACAGCAGGTCGTTCGGCACCGGGAACAGGTGCGTGAACGTGCCGCCGGCCGGCAGCTCGACGATCGTCGCGTCGGGCCGCACCTCGAGGCCACAGCCGGCGATGCCGGCGATGCCGAGGTCCAACGGCAGCGCGATCCCGGGGGCGAACTGCAGGTTGTCGAGGCCGTGCACGACCAGGCCGATCGACACCGCGGGCGCACCCGTCAACGTCAGCTGGTAGATCGTGCCGAGCACCGGCGTCGTCGTCGCCGCCAGCGCCGGGATGCCGGCGCTGGTCGGGCAGCCGTGGCCGTACGGGGCCGCGATCGCCGTGTACGCACCGCTGTAGAGCCAGGTTTCGTTGTTGCCGACGCCGGCGATGGTCGGGCCGCTGCCGCCGAAGTACAGCGTCTCCAGCGTGGTCGGCAGCCAGGCCATGTACCCTTCGGTGACGCGGCCGGGGCCGCCGGTGAGCACCTGCGTCCAGTCGTTGCCGTCGTACTCCCACACGAGTTGCTGCGCCTGCGCGTTGGCGTAGCCACCGTAGAGCACGAGGCGCCCGCGCAGGTCGTCGTAGCACATGCTGGCGCGGTAGCCGGTCAGCGGCGAGTTGGTCGTCGCCTTCAGCGTCCAGTCGACACCGTCGTACTCCCAGGTCGTGCGGTAGTCGGTGCCGGGCGGCGTGCCGTTGAAGCCGCCGAACATCACCGTGACGCCGCGGCCCTTGTCGTAGGCCATCGCCGGCGACTCGACGCCGGGCGGCACCGTTGCCGTGATGGCCTGGGTCCAGGTCGTGCCGTCGTACTCCCAGGTCTGCTGGCCGGCCGCCCCGGTGCCGCTCTGGGTGCCGAAGACGATCGTCTTGCCGCGGCGCTCGTCGTAGGCCATGCCGTAGAAAGCGCGGGCGCTGGGCGAAGCGAGCGGGAACACCTGCTGCCAGTCGACGCCGTCGAACTCCCAGGTGTCGTTGGCGACCGTGGTCGTGGTCGGCGAGCGACCGCCGAACGCGACGATGCGGCCGCGGCGGCTGTCGTAGACCATGTGGTGGCCCCAGCGCGGCGGCGGCGTCGTGGTCGTCGTCAGCTGCGTCCAGGTGCCGCCGTCCCAGAGCCAGGTGTCGTTGAGCGTCAGCGTCGGGCCAGCCTGCAAACCGCCGTACATCACGAGGCCGCCGGCGAGCGGGTGCCAGGCGATGCCGCCGGCGCGGCGCTGCAGCGTGTTCGGGAACGGCGCAGGATTCTGCTGCGTCCAGGTCTGCGCGGCGACGGTGGCGGCGCCCATCGACAGGGTGATCAGGAACAGGGAACGGGGTGTGTGCATGCGGTCGGAAGAGCGGATGTGGGCGGAAGACGATCAGGCGCCGTTCTCGGGGCCGCTGGCCAAACGAATCCGGATCCGCCGGCGCCCGCGGCTGCTGCGCACAGTGGCGATGGAGCGGGGGCGACGGAACGGGGGCGACGGAGCCGGCGATCGAGCGAGTCGCGATTCGAGCGGGGGGTTGAGCCGGCGGCGGCCGGACCGTATCCTCTTCGCCTCGGAAGGGTGCCAAGCGCCTCCACCCCAAGTCAGACAGGGCCGGTCTCAAGTCGAGGCGCCCGGTCGCCGATGCGAGGGACGGGTTGTGCAATCGCACGACATGCTCGGAATGCCACGCCCGTCCTTTCCGCCGGCACAGCCGTGCCGGCACGGCGTCGGCGTGCCCTTCGCCTCAGTTTCCCGCGCCGCGCGACCCGGTCCGCGGCGCCTTCGAGATCCCAACTACGTGAGTTTTGCTTCCCTCGGGCTCGCTGAGCCCATCCTGCAGGGTGTACGCGCGGCAGGCTACGACACGCCGACCGACATCCAGGCCTCGGCCATTCCCAAGATCCTCGCCGGAGCCGAACTGATCGGCCTCGGCGAGACCGGCAGCGGCAAGACCGCGGCGTTCGGGCTGCCGATGCTCCATCGCCTCTGCGGCGGCGAGCCCGGTCTGCGCGGCATCATCGTCGTGCCGACGCGCGAACTGTGCGTGCAGGTCGCGGAGAACCTGCGCACCTACGCCAAGTTCGCCGGCCTGCACGTCTGCACGGCCTTCGGCGGCGTCGACCTGTCCATCCAGGAGTCCGCGTTCAAGCGCGGGCTCGACGTGCTGGTCGCCTGCCCGGGCCGGCTCATCGACCACCTCGAGCGCCGCAACATCACGCTCGAGAAGGTGCAGATGGTCGTGCTCGACGAGGCCGACCGCATGCTCGACATGGGCTTCATGCCGCAGATCCGGCGCATCTTCGTGCGCCTGCCCCAGGAGCGGCAGAACCTGCTGTTCTCGGCGACGATGCCCAACGAGGTCGAGGCGCTCGTCAACGACTTCCTGCCCAACGCCGAACGCGTGCAGATCGGTTCGCGCAGCCAGTCGGCCGCCACGATCTCGCACCGGTTCGCCGCGGTCAACGCGGTCGACAAGCAGTCGGCGCTCGAGCGCCTGCTGCAGCGCGAGCCCGGCCGCGTGCTGATCTTCGTCAACAAGAAGATCGGCTGCGAACGGCTCGGCAACGCGCTCAAGCGCGCCGGCCTGCCGGCCGACGCGATCCACGGCGACAAGGGCGCCGAGGCGCGCCACTCGTGCCTGCAGGCGTTCGCGCGCGGCAAGACGCGCTTCCTCGTCGCCACCGACGTCGCCGCGCGCGGCATCGACGTCGACGACATCGAGCTCGTCGTCAACTTCGACTTCCCGCTGCAGCTCGAGGACTACGTGCACCGCACGGGTCGCACGGGCCGCGCCGGCAAGACCGGGCGCGCGCTGTCGCTGGTCGCCCCGATGGAGAAGCGGTTGTATTCGGCGGTGGTGGCGCACCTGCAGGGCAAGGAGGTGCCCGACATGCCCAAGGCCCCGGGGCGCGGCTACGGCATGCCAAAGCGCCGCGAGGGGGGCGGCCGCGAGCGCGGCCGCGGCAAGCGCAGCGGCGGCGGTGGGCGCGGGCGCCGCGGCGTCGCGACCGCAGCCGGCTAGCAGTAGGCTTGGCGGCACGATGACGGGCCGCGACGAAATGGAACCGGGCGAGACCAGGGTCACGCCGCCCGATGGCCCGACCGAGGTCTCCCGGCCCGACCCCGGCCGCGCCCGCATCGAAGCCATCGTGGCGGTCTGCGTCGAGGCCCTCGAACGCGGCGAAACGGATCCGGTGCCGGCCGCCTGCGCCGCCGAGCCGGAACTCGCCACCGCGGTGCGCCGGCGCCTGCAGCAGCTCGCCGGTCGCGGCCTGCTGCCGGCGAACGCGGGCGCGCCGAGCGCGATCGGTCCGTACCGCATCGTGCGCGAACTCGGCAGCGGCGGCATGGGCACCGTCTGGCTCGCCGAACAGCACGCGCCCGTGCGCCGTCGCGTCGCGGTCAAGGTGCTCAAAGCCGGCATGGACACGCGGGAGTTCGTGGCCCGCTTCCAGTTCGAACGCCAGGCCCTCGCGGCGATGAGCCACCGCTGCATCGGCAAGGTGCTCGACGGCGGTTCGACCGAACGCGGCGAGCCCTACTACGTGATGGAACTCGTCGAGGGCCTGCCGCTGACCACGTACTGCGACAAGCACCGGTTGTCGCTGAGGCAGCGCCTCGAGTTGTTCCAGCTGGTCTGCCAGGGTGTGCACCACGCGCACATGAAGGGCATCGTGCACCGCGACCTGAAGCCGGGCAACGTGCTCGTCGTGCGCGAAGACGACCAGCCCGTGCCCAAGATCCTCGACTTCGGCCTGGCCAAGGCGACCCACGGTGCGTTCACGGCCGGTTCGATGCTGACCAGGAGCGACCAGATGCTCGGCACGCCCGAGTACATGTCGCCCGAACAGGCTTCGGGCGACGGCGAGGCGATCGACTCGCGCAGCGACGTCTACTCGCTCGGCGTCATGCTCTACGAACTGCTGACCGGCACGCTGCCGTTCCCGACCGAGATGCTGCGCGCGGGCGGGCGCGAGCGCGCGCGGCAGATCCTCGGCGACCAGGACCCAGACAAGCCGAGCACCAAGCTCGCGAGCAGCCTGCACCTCGGCGCGCTCGCGGAGCAGCGCCGCACGACGACCGGCATGCTGCGCAAGGCGCTCAAGGGCGACCTCGACTGGATCGTGCTCAAGGCGATGGCCAAGGAGCCCGAGCGCCGCTACGACGCGGCGACGGCGCTGGCGGCCGACCTCGAGCGCTACCTGAACCACGAACCCGTGCTGGCCGGACCGCCGACGCTCGGCTACCGCGTGCGCAAATTCGTGCGCCGCCATCGCGTGCAGGTCGGGGCCGCGGCCATCGTGCTGCTGACGCTGCTGGCCGGCATCGCGGGCACGACGTGGTTCGCGTTCGACGCCGTGGCCCAGGCCGGGCTGGCCGACGCCAACGCGCGCCTGGCGCAGCAGCACGCCGACGAGGTCGTGCGCCAGAAGGGCGAAGTCGAACGCATGGCGACGGCGCTGCAGAAACGCACCGACGAGTTCGACGACCTCGCCGGCGTCGTGTTGCTCGATCGCGCGAAGGCCGCGGAGCAACAGCTGCATCCGCCGTGGCCCGAGCAGATCCCCGCGATGCGGGCCTGGCTCGCGGGCGACGTCAGGCGGCTCGTCGCGATGCGGCCGCGCCTGCAGCAGACGGTCCAGAGCATCGAAGCGCGCACGGGGTCCGCCGCCGAGGACGTCGCCGGACGCGAGGCGCAGCGCTTCCTGCACGATGCGCTCGTCGACCTGCTCGCGCGGCTCGACGTGCTCGAGCGAACGAGCGTCGCGCGCGTGCGCGAGCGGCTGTCCTGGGCCGAGCGCGTCGACGCGCTGACGAGGGCGAACGGACATGCGCGCGTCACCTGGGCCCAGGCCGCCGCGGCGCTCGCCAAGGCGGACGGCATCGTCGCGAGCGAGGCGTACCGCGCGCACCCGATCCGCGACCTCGAGCCGCAGACCGGCCTCGTGCCGATCGGCATGAATCCCGTGACGAAGCTCTGGGAGTTCTACGAGCTGCGTTCGGCGTGGGACGGCACGTCGGATCCGGCCGAGCTGCCGATCCCGAAGCACCGCGCCGACGGTTCGATCGAGGTCACCGAGCAGACCGGCATCGTGCTGGTGCTCGTGCCGGGCGGCACGTTCGCGATGGGCGCGAAGCCGGGGCCGGCGCCGGGGCCGAACGTCGACGAGAGCGCCAAGCGCGAGGAGTGGCCCGTGCACGAGGTCGAGCTCGAGCCGTTCCTGCTCGCGCGCCACGAGATGACGCAGGCCCAGTGGCAGCGCCTGTGGTGCGGCGAGCCCGAGCTCGCGCAGCCGAGCGCGTACACCGCTGGTCGCAAGTACGGTCACGAGGAGATGGCCACGACGTCGACCAACCCCGTCGAACAGGTGAGCTGGGTCATGGGCAACCTGCTGCTGACGCAGAACGGCATGTGCCTGCCGACCGAGGCGCAATGGGAGTACGCGTGTCGCGCCGGCACGACGACGCCATGGTCGTGCGCGTTCGAGCACCTCGTCGACTGCGCGAACCTGGCCGATGCGGCGGCGAAGGCGACCGGCCTGCCGACCACCTACGAGGCGTGGGACGACGGCTTCGGGCTGCACGCCCCGGTCGGTTCCTACGCCGCGAACCCGTTCGGCCTCTACGACATGCACGGCAACGTCTCCGAATGGTGCCTCGACGAGGTCGGCGACTACGCCGGGCCCTGGCGCGCCGGCGACGGTCTGCACGAACAGGTCCTGTTCGCGGGCAACCACGTGCTGCGCGGCGGCAGCTTCGGCTTCCCGGCCTCGGAGGCCCGCAGTTCGTGTCGCGGCGCCCACGAGCCGACGGTGCGCAACACGGACTCGGGGCTGCGCGCGGCGCGGCGGCTCCGCCGCTAGGGCCGCGGCGTCGGACTAGCCGAGGATCGCCTGCGCCACGGCGGCGGGATCGCTCGAACGCACGAGCGTGCGGAACACGGCGTCGAGGTGCGTGCCCTCCGCCGCACCGGCCTGCGTGCGCAGCTCGGCAGCGGTGCCGCACGCGAGCAGCCTGCCCTTGTCGAGCACGGCGATGCGGTGTGCGGTCTTCTCGACGACGTCGAGCAGGTGGCTGCAGTGCAGCACGGCGCCGCCGCGCCGCGCGAACTCGTGCATGAGCCCCTTGACGACGAGCGTCGTCGTCACGTCGAGGCCCGACAGCGGCTCGTCGAACACGAGCAGCTTCGGCTCGGTCAGCAGCGCCGAGGCGATCGACACCTTCTGCAGCATGCCCTTGCTGAAGGCGGCCATCGGCTCGTCGGCGCGCTCGAGCAGGCCGAAGCCCGACAGCAGGCGTTCGCCCGCGCGGCGGATCACGGCGTCGTCGAGGTCGAACAGGCGCCCCTTGAGCAGCAGGTACTCCCACGGCGTCAGCGCTTCGTGCAGCCGCGCGACCTCGGGCAGGTAGCCCGTGAGCCGGCGCGCCGCGACCGGATCGGCGAGCGCGTCGACGCCGGCGATGTGCACCGTGCCGGCGTCGGGCTGCAGCAGGCCCGTGAGGCACTTGACCGTCGTCGACTTGCCGGCGCCGTTGGGTCCGAGCAGGGCCAGGATCTCGCCTTCGGCGATCGTCAGGTCGAGCCCGTGCAGGGCGACGAAGTCGCCGTAGGCCTTGCGCAGGCCGGAGAGACGCAGCATGTGCGCATCTTGGCCGGGCGCGGCGTCGCTGGCCAGGGGCTGGCGGCGCGGCCGCTGCGAACGTGCGGAGCACGCTTGTGCAAGCGGGCCCCGCAGGCCGTAATCAGCGCTCCATGCGCAGCCTCCCGATGCTCCTGTCCCTGATGCTCTGCCTCGGCACCTCGTGCGCACAGGACGACGAACCCGAACTGCCGGCCGGTCCGGCGATCGTCTACGAGAAGGCGTTCCCGGCGCAGGCGCCGTTCGACCGGCCGCTGTTCGTCGCGTTCGACGCCACGGATCCCGAACACGCCTACGTCGTCGTGCAGCCGGGCCAGGTCTTCGTCGTGCCGCGCGACGGCACCAAGGCCGATCGTTCGGTGTTCTTCGACCTCGGCAAGAAGGTGTTCGTCAACGACAACTGGGAGGAGGGGCTGCTCGGCTTCGCGTTCGATCCCGACTACGGGCACAACGGCTTCTGCTACGCCTACTGGACCGAACGCACCGACGTGCGCGAGGAGGCGATGGGCGACGGCCGCAAGCAGAAGAGCAACCGCCAGTCGGTGCTCGCGCGCTACGCCACGCGCGTGCAGGACGGGCGCCGCGTCGCCGATCTCGACAGCGAGCTGCGCGTGCTGCAGGTCTTCGAGCCGTTCGGCAACCACAACGGCGGCACCATCGTCTTCGGCCCCGACCACATGCTCTACGTGGCGCTCGGCGACGGCGGCGCGGCGAACGACCCGTTCGACAACGCCCAGAGCAAACACATGCTGCTCGGCAAGGTGCTGCGCATCGACGTGCGCGGCGCCACCGCGGACAAGCCGTACGCGGTGCCCGCCGACAACCCGTTCGTCGCCGAACCGGGCGCGCGCCCCGAGATCTGGTGCTACGGCATGCGCAATCCGTGGCGCATCTCGTTCGATCGCGACACGGGCGAGCTGTGGTGCGGCGACGTCGGTCAGAACCGCATCGAGGAGGTCGACCGCCTCGTCAAGGGCGGCAACTACGGCTGGAACTTCATGGAGGCCAGCGAGGTGTTCAAGCTGCGCCGCGGCGCCGGGCAGATGCCCGAAGGCCTGATCGCGCCGATCGCCGAGTACGATCGCACGGGCGGACTGTCGATCACGGGCGGCTACGTCTATCGCGGCAAGCGCATCGCCGAGCTGCAGGGCTTCTTCGTCTACGGCGACTTCATGGCGTGCCGCATGTGGGCCTGCAAGGAGGACCGGCGGGCCGGCAAGCACACGATCGTCACGCTGCCGCGCGCGCCGCTCCAGCCCTCGAGCTTCGCCGAGGAGCCGGACGGCGAGCTCTTGATGACGGGCTTCAACGGCAAGAAGGGCGAGATCTTCCGGTTGGTGCCCGGCAAGGCCGACTGAGCCCGGCGAACGCGGACCCTCAGCAGCGGAACTGCACACCGAGTTCGTCGAGCACCGCGTCGAGCCGGTCGTACATGCGCTGCCAGCGCCAGTGCTCGCGCACCCATGTCGCGGCCGATCGCCCGACCGCGCGGGCCCGCCCGGGATCGGCGAACAGTTCGGCGACGCCGGCGATGGTCGCCGCGGCGCCGTCGGCGATCGTCAGCGTGCCTTGGGGGACGTCGCCGAGCCCGCGCGCGGCCTGCGGCGACGCGACGACGGGCAGCGCCATGCTCATCGCCTCGAGCACCTTGTTCTGCACGCCGCGCGCGAGCCGCAGCGGCGCGATGGCGACGGCCGCCTGGTCGAAGAACGGCGGGGTCTCGGGCACGCGGCCCGTCACCGTGACGCCTGGCCGGCGGGCCAGCGCCTGCACCTGGGCGACGGGCTTGCTGCCGACGATCGACAACCGCGCGTCGGGAAAACGCTCACGCAGCTGCGGCCAGCAGTGCTCGACGAACCAGGAGACGCCGTCGACGTTGGGTTCGTAGTCCATGACGCCCGTGAAGATGGCCGTGCGGGGGTGCCGGTGCTGTTCGCCTGCGCTCGTGAAGTGATCGACGTCGACGCCGTTGGGCAGCACGGTCGGAAGCACGCCCGGGATGCGTTCGCGGAACAGGTCGCGTTCGGCCTCGCTGACGACCAGCGAGCGCGAGAACGTGCGCGCGACGCGGTCCTCGAAGGCCAGCAGCCTCTTCGCCTCGCGGTTGTAGATCCAGCGCTGCGGGCCGGCACCGGCCTCGGCGTACTGGCGCCACTTGTCCGAGTCGAGTTCGGCGAACTGCATGACCTTCGCGCCGGCCTGTGTGTGCAGCGCGTACTGTGCCATCGACGACGAGTAGACATAGACGAGGTCGGGCGGGTCCGGCGAACTCCAGCGCCGCACGGCGCGCTGCAGGTCGCGGTGGCGGAAGAATGGCAGGGTCAGCGCCTCACCGCGGAGCAGTCCGCGCAGGCTGGTGAACTTCCGGACGGTGCGCGAGAGCCTCGGGGCCACGACCTCGCGGCACCGGCCGGCCAGGAACGTGACGCCCTCGGCATCGCGGTCTTCCTCGCGGAAGCAGCCGAGCTGCACGTCGGCGCCGCGCGCGAGCAGGTGCTGCAGGAAGTGCCAGGTCGTGATCCGGTCGCCCCGGTCGGGTGGCCACGGCAGGCGTTGACACAGGAAGACGACTCGCGTCGGGCACTTGGGCGTCACGGTCACTTGGCGTCAAGCTTGCTTTGCGCGCGTCCCGATACAAGACCCGCACGGAGTAGTAACGGCATGGTGCAGTCCACGAGTTCATCGACCAACATCCTCGGCCTGGTCAACAGCACGATCGAGCTGCCGACCATGCCCGAGGTGCTGCTGAAGCTGAACGACGTGATGGCGAACCCCGATGCGTCGGCGGCCGACGTGGCGAAGGTCATCGCGAGCGACCCGGCGGTCTCCACCAACATCCTGCGCATCGTCAACTCCGCCTACTACGGCCTGCAGGTGCGCGTCTCGTCGGTGAGCCTCGCCGTGTCGGTGATGGGCTTCAACATGACGAAGAAGGTCGCGCTCAAGGCGGCCGTGTTCTCGTCGTTCGGCAAGCGCCGCGACAAGATCCAGCACTTCGATCCGCTCGCGTTCTGGCGCCATGCGGTCTACACCGGCGTCGCCGCGCGCGCGCTCGCCTCGGCCTCCACGGCCTTCGCCGAGATGCACCCCGAGGACCTCTACATCGCGGGGCTCCTGCACGACATCGGGAAGATCATCCTCATGGAGAAGACGGCGCCGCGCTACCTTGCAATGCTGCGCAAGTCCGTGCAGCAGCAGCGCAGCGAGACCGAGGTCGAGATCGAGGACTTCGGCTTCACGCACGCGGACGTCGGATCGGTGCTCGCCATCAAGTGGTCGCTGCCCGAGGATCTCGCGATTGCCGTGCGCTACCATCATTCCCCCTCGCGAGATCCGTTCCATCGTTCCCTCTCCTCGCTCATCCATCTCGCCGACCAGCTCGCGTGGCAGGCGGGCACGCCCTCGACCGTGGGCACGCCGCTCGCCGCGGCGGATCCGGATGCGCATGCGCAGATCGGCATCGACGAGCAACGCGTCGCGCAGCTGCTGCCCCGCATCCAGGAAGACTTTGCCGCCTCCGAGTTGCCGTGGTAGCAGCGCTGCGCTCCTAGCAGGTGCGCGACCGAGGCGGCGATGAACTTCCGCCGCTGGGTCGTCTTCACGTTCCTGATCCACGTGCTCATCGTCGTGGTCGACAAGGGCGGAGGGCTCATCCTCTACCTGTTGACGGCGAACCAGCCGGATCAGCACGGCAAGTCGGGCATCGCGGCGTCGTTGCCGTTCATCCTCGGCGCGCTGGCCAATCTCGGCTTCGCGACCGCGCTGGTCTACTTCGTGCGGCGCGGCCGCTACTCGGCGCAGGTCTGCTTCGAGACGTCGATGGCCGTGGCGCTGGTCTGGGGCAGCCTCGTCGCCGTCGTGTCGGCGCTGTTCACGCTCTACTTGCTGCCGTGCATCGATCCGAAGTGGACCTTCGACCCTATCATCGTGCTGCCGATCTGCGCCGCCGTGCCGCTGATCCTCGTCGCGAGCTACGCGAACAGCACGCAGCTGGCGACGGAACACATCAAGGACTACGGCTTCGTCCACCTGTTCACGGCGCTGAGCTTCCTGCCGGCCTTCTTCGGCTGCTTCTTCCTGCTCGGCGGCAGCGTCGCGCGGCAGCACGTGCCGCTGGCGGTCGCGTGGGGGCGTCTGGCGTCGGCGTTCTGCGTCGCGCTGCTGGCGGTGTGGCTCGTGCGCAAGATCGTCACGCTGCGCCTGCGTGTGCACCGCGACTTCCTCGTCGACGGGGTCCGCTACGGCTGGAAGGCCAACCTGACGTCGACGCTGAGCTACCTCAACCACCGACTGGATCTGGTCGTGCTGGGGGCCGTGCTCTTCGCGCACTTCCAGGCCCAGGGCGCGGACAAGACGGACGCGGAGAGGCTCGCGGCGACGCAGGTCGCGTTCTACTCGATGTCCGTGACCTGGGCCGAGCTCGTCTGGCACTTCCCCGAGGCGATGCGCGACCTGTTCTTCTCGAAGGTCGCCGGCAGCTCGACCCAGGAGGCGCGCTACATGACGCCCGTGCTGTCGCGGCTCGGCCTCGCGCTGTCGCTGATCGGTGCCCTGCTGATCGTCTGGCTCGTCGATCCGCTGATGGGCGGCATCACGAGCATCGCGAAGGGCAGCGACGCGGTCTGGCACACCGACTGGAGTCCGACGGTCGGCGCGTCGCTGCTGATGCTCGTGCCGGGCACGGTCGCCTACACGGTGTCCAAGGTCTTGCAGGCCGATCTCGCGGCGCGCAACCACCTGCAGACCTGCGTCAACGCCCAGCTCCTGGCACTCGTCGTGATGCTGGGGCTGGACCTGCTGTGGATCCCGGAGCAGGGTGCGGTCGGCGCCGCGGCCGCATCGACGGTCGCCTACGTCAGCTCGACGATCTTCACGCTGTGGGCATACGGCCGGCAGACCGGCACGCCGATCTGGCGCTGCCTCTTCGTGCACACGAGCGACTTCCGCTACATTCGCGAGATCGCCGCGGCCGTGGTCGGCAAGCTGCGGCGCAAGCGCGCATGACCCGAACTGCTCCGGTTACCGTCGTCATCCCGGCGTTCAACGCGGCCCCGTTCCTCGCGGTGACGTTGGAGTCGCTGCAGCAGCAGACGACGGTGCCCGAGCGCGTGATCCTCGTCGACGACGGCTCGACCGACGAGACGCTGGCCATCGCGGGCCGGTTCGACGTCACGTGCCTGCACCAGCTGCGCGCCGGGCCGGGTTCGGCGCGCAACCGCGGACTGCGCGAGGCGACGAGCGACTACGTCGCGTTCCTCGACTCGGACGACTGGTACGTGCCCGACAAGCTCGAGCGGTCGATCGAGCACCTCGAGCAGCTCGGCGCGGCGTGCGTCTCGACCGACGCGTGGTGCGTGCGCGGCGACCGCATCGAACGGCGCCGCAACGACCGCCGGGTCGTGCCGGCGGCGATCACGCTGGAGCAGCTGCTGCGCGGCAACCCGGTCGTCTGCAGCACCGTCGTGGCGCGCCGGCGCGCCGTGCTCGACGCCGGCGGCTTCGACGAGAGCCCCGAGTTGATCGCGACCGAGGACTACGATCTCTGGCTGCGCATGGCCCAGCGCGAGCCGATCGCCTACCTGCCCGATCCGCTGACGTTCTATCGCACGCACGCCGGCAGCCTGTCGGTCAACAAGCGGTTCCTGAGCGGCGTCGACTCGATCCTCGAGCGCATCGCCAGGGCCCACGAGGGCGAGGCGCACTTCCAGAACCTCGTGCTGCGCCGTCGTTCGGACGCGCGGCTCGACCTCGCGTGGGATCTCATGGCCGAGGGTCGCCGTGCCGAGGCCAAGGCGCTGATCGCCGAAGCGGGCCGGCTCTCGAACTCCTGGAAGGTCTGGAAGATGAAGTTGCACACGCTGCTGCGCCGCTGAGGAACCTGCATGCCCGGTCCCCTGCTCGGAGTCGTGCACCTGCAGCCGCTGCCGTCGGCAAGGCACCACGAGTCGATGCAGGCCGTGCTGGCGCGCGCGCTCGGCGACGCCAAGGCACTCGCGCAGGGCGGCCTCGACGGCATCGTGGTCGAGAACTTCGGCGACGCACCGTTCCACAAGGGCACGCGCGACGATCCGGTTCCGCCCGACGTGCCGGCCGCGCTCGCGCTCGTCGCGCACCACATCGGCGCCGACTTCGGCCTGCCGGTCGCGATCAACTGCCTGCGCAACGATGGTCTGGCCGCGCTCGGTGTGGCGGCCGTGGTCGGGGCGCGATGGGTTCGCGTCAACGTGTTGGCCGGCGCCTACGTGACCGACCAGGGCGTGATCGAAGGCGAGGCGGCGCGCCTGATGGCGTACCGGCGCCGGTTGCGTTCGCGCGTCGAGGTGCTGGCCGACTTCCTGGTCAAGCACGCCAGCCCGCTCGGTGCGATCGACGTCGCGACTGCTGCGCAGGACCTCGCCGAACGATCGGGTGCCGACGCGCTCGTGCTGTCGGGGACGCGCACGGGGCGGCCCGTCGATGTCGCGTTGTTCGACAGCGTGCGGTCGGCGGTCGGCGCGTTCCCGATCTGGATCGGCTCGGGCCTGACGCCGGACAACGCGGGCGAGCTGTGGCCGCGCTGCGACGGCGCGATCGTCGGCACCTGGTGCAAGCGCGACGGCCGCGTCGCCGAGGCCGTCGACCCGGCGCGCGTGCGCGCGCTGCGCGCCGCCTGCCCGAGCCGTTCTTGAGCGGCATCGCCGGCGCGCGATCGGGTAAAGCCCGGGGCGGGGCCGCTGCCGAAAGGGCCCACGTGAAGGTGCTATTGATGACGCCCTCGCCGACCCATCTGCACTTGGGCGGCATCGCCACCGTGACCAGGTACCGCGAGGGCCTGCAGCGCAGCGGCCATCTCTGCGAGCTGTTCGGCGGCACGCACGAGGGCGGGCTCAAGCAGTCGCTCGAGGGCACGATCGGCCGCTTCAAGCCCGACATCGTGCACGCGCACGACGCCTACCGCACCGGGGTCTTGCTGCTCGGCCTGCGCACGCCGTGGATCGTGTCGTTGAGCGGTGAGGACCTGCACCACGACATGATCGACGACGAACGCGGCGCGATCGTCTGCGAGGTCGTGCGCCGGGCCCGCCGCGTGCTCGTGCCCAACGAGGCGGCCGGCACCATCGTCGAGTCGCAGGTGCCCGAGGCCGTGGGCAAGACCGACGTCGTGCCGCGCGCCGCGGTGCGCCTGCCGACGACCGGCACGGACCTGCGTCGTTCGCTCGGCATCCCGCGCAATCGTTTCCTCGTCTTCCTGCCCGGCGGGCTGCGCCCGATCAAGGGACAGCATCGTGCGGTCACGATCGTCAGCGTGCTGCGGGCCGCCGGGGCCGACCTCGAGATGATCCTCGCGGGTCCCGACCAGGACCCCACCTACGCGAGCGAACTGCGCCGCCAGTGCGAACAGCAGGTCGGCGTGCGCGTGCTGCCGACGCTCGCGCACGATCGCATGGGCGCGGCGTATCTCGACGCGGACGTCGTGCTGAACACGTCGTTCAGCGAGGGTTCGGCACCGACCATCCTCGAAGCGGGCATCCTCGGGCGGCCCGTCATCGCCGCCGACGCACCGGGCAATCGCGACCTGATCCGCCACAAGGAGACCGGGCTGCTGTTCGCGACCGAAGAGGAGCTCGCCAAGCAGGTGCTCGCCCTCTACCGCAATCGTTCCGCGGCGGGCGCCTTCGGCGTGCGCATCCGCGAGGACTTCCAGCGGCGCTTCGACGGCGGCCGCGAGATCTCGGCGCTGCTGTCCGCCTACGCGGCGGCCTGACGCCGCGCGGCGGCGCGCGTCACGGCTTGGGCAGCGGCTTGGGCAGGGGCTTCGCCCCACCGCGCGCCTTCGCCGCGGCCGGCCGCGGCACCTGGGGTTCGATCTCGGCGAACTTGCGGAACAAGCGCAGCAGCTGCTCGCTGGCCCAGGTCACGCCGGCCTTGATGTCCGCGGCGATCTTCTCCTTGGTCGTGCTGCGGATCCTCGGCGTCCAGGCCTTGCCCAACGCGGCGCGCAGCGCGTCCTCGCCGAAGACCGCGAGCTCGGCGCCGCTGTCGTCGTCGAACAGCGTCGCGACGATCGTGCGCAGGTCCGAGTAGTCGCGCAGGTCCGGATGGAACACACCGGACTCGAACAACTGCATCATGTCGACGTGGGCGCGCCCCAGCACGGCGCGCGTCGCACCCTTGGCGGCGGGCAGGTCGTCGAGCAGGGCCCTGAGTTCGTTGAGCGTCTCGTCGTTCCAGCAGAGGATCGTGCCGCCGACCTCGAGGTGCTTGGCGAGCGTCGCGACGAACTCCGGGCGCGGGTCCGTGCGATCGATGTGCAGGAAGCTCGCCGTCTCGAGCCGGTCGTCGGGATGCAGCGTGTTGGCGGCCCACGCGTAGGGCACCTGGCGCCACGGGCGCTGGCCATCGAAGCGCGGCAGCGCATCGGTCAGGGCCGCGAGGCTCAGGAAGTGCAGCGGCTTGCCACACTGCCGCAGCTCCTCGCGCACGAAGGGCTCGATGATGGGTGTGTTCTGCTGCACCGCGGCGAGCGTGCGGCGCTGGCGGAACGTCAGGCCGGGCCGCTTCTCGTCGAGGCCGGTGAAGTCCTCGATGCCCTCCTTGTGCAGCTCGAGCTCCTGGCTGCGGGTCAGCTCGGGCAGCTCGCGCAGCGGCCGTGCGGGCCCCTCGGCGGTGCACCGCGCGAGGTGTGGGCACGGGAACGGCGCCGTGCAGTACGTTCCCATGGGCAGCTGCAGCACGCTGTCGTCGGCGATGCTCTGGCGGAACTGTTGCAGGCGCCGCCGCACGAGGTCGACCTGCTTCCTGACCTTCGCCGTGACGTCGGCGCTGCGCAGCAGCTGCATCGGTGGGAAGTCGGCGCCTTCCTTGTGTGCGTACTTCGGATTGACGTGCAGCAGGAACGCGGCGCGCAGGCGATGACCGCTGGTCTCCGCGACGAGCGTCTGCAGCGCGAGGTCGTTGACGTAGCGATGCTTGATCTTGGTGCCCGATTTGACCTCGTACAGATCGATCGTGCCCTCGGCGCCGCCGGGTTGCTTGTGCACCACGAGGATGTCCGACGTGACCTCGACGCCGTCGGCGACGAAGGTCGCGCCGAACAGCACCGGCGTGCCCGCGGCGAGGTGCTCCTTCGTCTCCTGCGCGGCGCGTTCGCTCGTCTCCGCTTCGATCGTCACGCCCTTCGGGAAGGCGCTGCGGGCGAGGCTGCGCAGCTGTTCGCCGGCCGCCGACAGTGCGAGCCGGCCGCCGGCCGGTTCCTCCTCGACGGGTTCGTGCAGGTCGAGCCAGAGGCGCTTCTGGCACTGCTGACCGGCCTCGAACAGGAACTTGTCGATGTTGCGAGGCTTCTTCGGCGTTGGTTTCTTCATCAAGTCGGTCGCAGGAGTTCGCGCATCGCTCGCCGGGGCCGATGGTGCGCCGCGCCCGTGGCGCAGGGCCATAGTCTAGGCGCAGGCGAGTCGCGCCTCAACGACGACGCAGATGCTTGTGCACGAGCCAAAGCACGACCGCGACGATGGCCCCGGTCAGGAGCGGCGTCCACAGCCGGTCGGCCAGGGCCGGTTCGCCGCGCGGCTTGCGGGCGCAGGTGAATGTCCGCAGCCAGCGACGAAACTCGGGTTCCCAATGGGCATAGTCCTCGTCCCAGCACGTGAACGAGAGCGTCAGCTGCCGGCCGCCGGTCGGGGCGTAGACGTCGAGGCTCTTCGTCGCCCGGCCGGGGGCCTTCGGCCACGTGCGGCGTACGGCCGTCACCACGGGGTGTTCCTGCGCACCGACGGTCGTGCGCTCGATGTCGCCGACCTCGTTCCGGGAGCCCGTCGCGGCGCCCTGCTGCTGCCACATCTCGGCCAGCCGGGCGGCGAAGTCGTCGTCGAGCACCCATTCGTTGTCCTGTTCGACGACGTGCAGCCAGGCGCTGTCGAACCTGCCGGCCAGCCAGTCGTCGACGGGTCCTACGGCGTAGAACAGCCGCGGTGACGCGCGGCGCAACTCGGCGGGCGCCGCCGCATGCTCCGCGATCGTGAGGGCTTCGTTCGGGGCCACCTGCCGCCAGTTCGACGGCAGTTCGATCTGGAACGTCTGGTTGAAGTTGCGGAACAGCGCCAGCGGCGCCGACTGGGCGGCGACCGCTGCGCCGAGCCACGGCATCGCCGCGATCGCGAGGCACGACCCGCACCTCATCGCGGCACCGCCGCCGTCGCCTGGATCCCGCAGGCCGGCACGCCGGGTTCGTTCACGTGGTCACCGGTCGCGCGGAAGTGGCGCCGGGCAACAGCGGCACAGGACAGTCCCAGAGACCGGCCAGCGCCCGCAGCAGGTCGGCTTCGTCGGCATCGAGATAGCCGTCGGCGCCGGCGGTCTCGGCGCAGGCCAGGATGAGGTTGCGCTTGCCGTACGGTGAGACGTCGGCGAGCGCGTCGACGGCCGCTTCGAGGTCGCTCATCGAGCAGGCGCCGGTCGGCAGCAGCTGCAGCGTGGACATGCCGAGCCGGCCGGTGCCCTGCGCGAACGCGCGCGCGGCGCGCGCCTCGTCGCCACCGGCGCCGACCCGCGCGAGCACGGACAGCACGACGCCCGCCTGCTCGGGGCGATGGACCAGCGGTGCGGCCTGTTGGCGCGGGCGCGGCGGCGCTTCGTGTGCGAGTCGCACGTGGCGTTCGATCGTGCGCAGCAGCGCGAACTCGAACGGCGTCAGGCGGTCGTCGGCCATCGCCAGCGCGCGCGCGTGGGCCCGCAGCTGTTCGCGTTCGGTCTCGGACAGCGTTCGCAGCGTCGGCATCGCCAGCTCGAGCAGCGGCAGGCGCAGGTTGCGTTCGAGGCGAACGACGAGCTGGAACAGCACGCGCGCCTCGTGCACGGCCGTCTCGGCGACGCCTCGCAGCAGGGCCAGCTGCGCCTCGCGCTGCGTCGCATCACGATCGAGCAGCAGCGCCAGGACCAGCGCCGTGACGCGCGGCCGTTCGCGCGCGGCCGCCGCCAGCTCGAGCGGCAGGTCCGCGAGCAGCGCGCGCGCGGCGTCGACGTGGTGTGCCTGCGGCGCGCCGATGTGCTGCATGAGATCGGCTGCGGCGACCGGAGCCGCACGCGACCCGGCCGCGCGGGCCGCGCCGCCGCCGGCGAAACCGGCCGCGACCGCGGGTGCCGGCGTCGCGGCCGCGGCCGCGACCATCGACTCGGCGCTCGCGAGGTGACGGCGGAACCCCGGCAGCACTCGTTCGACGCGTTCCTCGATCGGCGGATGCGTGGCGAAGCCGCCGCCGAAGAAGCGCTTGACGCCGTCGGCGAACAGCATGTGGCTCGCCTCGTCGGCGTGCGGGTTCTGCAGGCGCCCGCCGCCGGCCCCGAGTCCGCCGATCTTGGCGAGCGCCAGGCCGATGCCGCGCGGATTGCGCGTGTACTGCACGGCGCTCGCGTCGGCGAGGAACTCGCGCTGGCGCGAGACCGCGGCCTGGATCAGGCGCGCGAACAGCAGGCCGAGCCCGCCGATCACGAGCAGCGCGAAGCCGAACAGCACGACGCCCGCCGCACCACCCTTGCCCTTGCCGCTCGACCGGCCGCCGCCGTAGCCGACGGTGCGCACGAGGATGCGACCGACCGTCGCGATGCAGACGATGCCGAACAGCACGCCCATCAGGCGGATGTTGAGCCGCATGTCGCCGTGGAACACGTGGCTGAACTCGTGCGCGATCACGCCCTGCAGCTCGTCGCGGTCGAATTGCTCGAGACAGCCGCGCGTCACCGCGACGGCCGCGTCGGCGGGGCTCCAGCCGGCGGCGAAGGCGTTGATGCCCGACTCGTGGTCGAGCACGTAGATGTCGGGCACCGGGATGCCCGACGCGATCGACATCTCCTCGACGAGGTTGCGCAACCGCCGCTCCTGCGGGTCCGTGGTGTCGAGCGGCACGAGCTTGCCACCGAGCATCTCGGCGACCGTGCCGCCGCCGCTGCGCAGCTGCGCGGTCTTGAACGCCATCGCCGAGCCGACCACCAACAGCGTGCCCGCCGCGACGGCGAGCAGCACGAGCGGCTGGAAGGCGCCGCCGCCGTGGGTGTCGGTCGCGAGCAGCAGGCCGACGACCGCGAAGTAGACACTCACGATGATGGCGAGCACCGCCGCAACGAACAGCAGCACGAGCCGGCTCGTCGCCTTCTGCGCGCGTTCCTGGTGGCCGAAGAAGTCCATGCCGCTCATGTCGGACCCTCGAGTTCGAACAGCGTGACGCCCGCGTGCCGGCTCACGAACACGCCGCCCCCGGCGGCGACGAAGTGTTGGCGCAGCCGCTGTCGGTACCAAGTGCCGGCGCGCAGGTGCACCCTGCCGTCGGTGCGCGAGCGGTCGCAGTTCTGCCGCCAGTCGAGCGCGGTCAGCGCCTCGAGATACAGCACGCCGCGGCACCACCTGCCGAGATTCTGCAGCGCCCGCGCGGCGGCGCGGTCGTCCAGGTACTGCAGCACGCCCTGGCAGACGACGAGGTCGAACTGGCTCTGGCCGATCGCCGCGACCGGATCGAACTCGTCGATCGAACCCTCGTGCCAGCCGAAGCGCGCGCACAGGTGGGAGCTGTACTCGACGCCGTGGTAGCGCGCGCGCGGCCACAGCGTGCGCGCGGCCGTGCGCCAGTGGCCCATGCCGCAGCCGAGGTCGAGCACGGAGCGCACGGGCACGCCGAGGTAGCGCACGTAGCCTGCCACGAAGGTCGCCAGCTTGCGCACCGCGGCCAGGTCGCTGACCCGCGTGCGCGGGTCGCCGTAGTAGCGCCGGTAGTACTCGGCCGAGAACTGGCCTGCCGGCGGCCGTGCAGTGCGTTCGGATGCGTTGGACCGCGAGGGCATGTTGGCGTGTGTCCCACCGTCACTCTCGCGGCGGCCCGCCGCGACCGCAAGCGCACTCTGGGCACTTCGGCGCAGTGTGCGCTCGCAACACCGCGCCGGCCCCGAGCTTGTCCGGCGCTGCTTGGCCAACTAGAATGGCCGGCCCGACTCCGAGCCGCCCCGCGCGGCACCGAGCCGGTGATCCTGCTTGCGTGTCCTGCACATGGGGACCACGGCTGCCGGTCGCGTGGCGACACCGGCGGCCGTTCCACCACCCGCCGCCACTGGAGTACTTGTGCCGAAAGAAGAAGCCATAGTCTTGGAGGGCACGGTCGTGGAGACCCTTGCCAACACGAAGTTCCGCATCCAGATCGACGCCGGCCACATCGTGCTGGCGCACATCTCGGGCAAGATGCGGAAGCACTACATCCGCATCATCCCGGGCGATCGGGTCACGGTCGAACTGTCGCCCTACGACCTGACGCGCGGCCGCATCACGTATCGCGGCTAGTCGACCGCATGGGTGCGGCCAGCGTTCCGGATCCGGTCGTCGTGCGCCCCGCGGCGCCGCGCGACGTGCCGGACATCGCGCGCTTCATCCGCGACCTGGCGCGCTACGAGAAGCTCGAGCACCAGCTCGACCTCGACGCCGCGCGGCTGCACGAGCATCTGTTCGGCGCCTCGCCCGCGTGCGGCGCGCTGCTCGCCGAGGTCGGCGGCCGGGCTGTCGGCTTCGCGCTGTTCTTCGCGACTTACTCGACGTTCCGCACGCGACCCTGCCTGCACCTCGAGGACCTCTTCGTCGTGCCCGAACATCGCGGCCGCGGCGCCGGTCTCGCGCTGTTGCGCGCGGTCGCGGCCGAAGCCTTGCGGCGCGGCTGCCCGCGCCTCGATTGGAACGTGCTCGACTGGAACGTCTCGGCGATCGGCTTCTACGAGAAGCAGGGTGCCGCCGTGCTCGGCGACTGGCGCACGTGCCGGCTCGAGGGCGAAGCGCTGCGTCGCGCCGCGTCGGGCCGCTAGCCGTTCGCCGCCAACCCGCGCCGTCAGCGCACGATGTGCACGTCGAGCGCGCCGCTCGCCGACAGCCCCTGCGGTGCCGCCGCATCGAGCACGATCGCCTGCGTCGCCAGCACGGTGCCCGCGAGTGCTGGCGTCGACGGCAGCGCGAGCGGCAGGCCGGCCGCACCGACACCGGCCACGCCGGCCGGACCCGACAGCACCACGAGCGGCGAACCCGCGAGCAGCGTCGGATTCACCCACAGGTCGAAGCCGAAGACCGGCAGCGCGGCCGGCAGCACGGCGCCCGAGAACAGCAGCAGTCCCGGCGCGCCGCCGAGGCCCGCGGCCACGACGAAGCCGAAGTCCGCGTTGCCCGCGTACGGGAAGCCGCCGATCGTGAACAGCAGCGGCGTGACTCCGGCCGCGCCCGGCGTGCCGGCACCGACCGGCGTCGCCAGCGCGCAGCGCGAGAACCCGAGCATGATGCCGCCGCCCGTCGTGAGGTTCATGGTGCCGGGCATCGACGGCGCGCCGACGAGCATCGATCCATCGCGCGCGATCCAGGCGGGCATCGGCTGGCGCTGCAGTCCCTGCGTCCACAGCGTCACTGCGCCGCCGGTGCCGAGCGCGTAGCTGTCGTTCGCGACGCTGACCTGGTTGGTGTTCGTGCCGCTCGGTGTGCTCACCGTCGACACGCGCAGCAGCTGCGGCGTGATCGTGCCCGCGCCCCCTCCCGTCGGCGTCAGCGTCAGCGTGCCCCAATCCGAGTCGAGCGTGCTCGTACCGACGTCGACCTCGGTGCTGACGACGCGCCAGTCGCCGTCCGCGTACGTGGTGCCGCCGGCCAGGGGCAGGCGCACGGCCAGAACCATCTCGACCTCGGGACAGGACTGCCGCACCCAGTAGACGAACTCACGATCGCGCGACACGGCGCCCTGACCCCCGCTCGCGATCGTCACGGTGCCATCCGCCGCGACGCTGTACATGTCGTTGCCCGTGAACGACGTCGCCCCGGACGGTCCGCCGCCGTTCCAGGTCACGACGTGCCGCACGCTCGTCTCGCTGAACCCGCCCGCGCCGTTGAACAGGAACGTGCCGTAGTCGCTGCGCATCGTCTGCGAGGTCGCATCGTTGCGCAGCACGTAGCGCACGAACCCATAGGTGTCCGCGAGCGAGGCCGCGCTGTGGCCGCTCGAGAGCGCGACGACGACGCCGAGGTAGGGTTCGTCCTCGTCCTGGTTCCAGCGGCCGAGCATCAGCACGGACGCGTCGGAGCGCACGAAGCCGAGCCCGATGTCCTCGGCCGGTGCGCCGGGGTTGTCGTCGAGCAGCAGCACGCCGTCGGGCCCGACCTGGTAGTGGGTCGACCCGGTGTCCGTGCCCTGCGAGCAGATGGCGCCGGGGCAGACCTCCGACGTGGTGATGGACGCCGTCGCCGTGCCGCCGGGTTGGAACACCACGGTGCCGTCTTCGAGCACGGCGTGCACCGGAACGGCGGGCACGCAGGTGCTGCTGAACGTCTCGGTGGTGATCGAGCCGAGGCGCCAGGTGCCGGACAGCGGCACGGGACCCTGCGCGAAGAGGCAGGACGGGAGCAGGCACAGGGCGAGCCTGCGGGCGAGTTCGTCGAGCATGGAAGGCACCATCCGGGAGCAGAGTGTGTCCCCATCCGCACGCGGGATCGTATGCGAAGTGGCTCGGCTCGCCCAACCGGGGAGCGTGCGCGGGACCACGGGTGGCACGCGCAGAGCGGTCGAGCCACTGCCGGTGCGGATCGCTCTACCGTTCGCCGCGCGGGAAGTCCGCGATCAGGTGACCTGATCGTCTACCAGGCCGACACCATGACCGAGATCTGGCGCACTCACGTGCTCGGGGCGATCGGAATGTACAATGGGATCTCCGTCGAGGATCTCGATCACGACGGCTTGGCCGAACTCTACGTCGCTGGCTCGTGGGGCCTCTGGCGGTTCACTCAGATTGGAGAATGACCATGCGAGTTCTCGTGCTGACCTTGCTCTGCGCACCTGCACTGGTCGCCCAGCAGACCTGGTTGGTCAACTGCCAGGGACTGCCGGGCACCGACTTCCTGGACATTCCGCCTGCAGTCGCGGCTGCGTCAGCGGGCGACACGATCCTGGTCTATCGGACGTGTCTTTCGTCGGGCGGTGCCTACACGGCGGCCACCATCGACAAGCCGTTGCGCATCGTCGGTATCGATGGGTTTGCACCTTCGAGCGGTGGTACCGGACCCGGGCGAGCGGAGTGCAGAGGTCGATTCACCATCACGGGCATCTCCGCAGGTAACCAGGTGCTACTCAGCAACCTCGTCGTGCAGTTCTCGAACCTGCCAGCGTCTGGTCTCGAGGTCACGAATTGCGCCGGTGATGTCGTCTTGGAGGATTGCCTCTTCGCTGGTGGCTCATGGCCTGGCTTCATCTTCCGAATCGACATGTGCGCCAACGTCACGATGCGCGGCTGCGTGCTCGAGTTGAATGGTTCGCCGGTCGAAGTGACCGACTCGAACCTGCTGATCACCACGACGTTGATCGAACACCAAGGGAATGGCGGAGCATCGAGCAACCCCCCAGGCCTGCTGCTCCACGACTCGACCGTGACGATCATCGGCTCGATCGTCTACGGCATGGGCAACACCAACGGGCCAACGAACCCGAACGCGAACTACGGCGCGATCCTGCACGACAGCACGCTGCGCGTCGGCCCTGCGTCGCTGCTGAGCGGCGGCGGAATCGGCGGTCCGTGGTTCAACCACGAGTTCGGCTACAACGCCCCGATGCTGGACAGCAGCGTCGTCGAGGTCGATGCGCGCGCCGTGATCCAGGATACGGGTCCGTTCATCCGCCCGCCGATGACGCCGACGGAGATCGATGCGACGTTCCACTCGTGGATCACCGCCAACCAGCCGTACGGCGTCACGGTCGCCGGACCGAACAACGGCTTTGCCCTGCTCGTGCTCGGCAACCTGACGGCGCCGACGCCGACGTCGATGGGCATGCTGTCGATCGACCCGGGCACCATGCAGGTGGTCGACCTCGTCGGACTGCCGGCGTCGAACGGTTCGCATGCATGGACCCTGCCCTGCCCGAGCGGGGCGCCGAGCGGGGTCGGGTTCGCGTTCCAGGCCTTGACGCTGTCGCCGTCGGGCCAGTTCGGCCTGACCGTGCCGTCGCCGCTGACCGTGGCCTGGCAACTCGGCGTCGTGCCGCAGTGAGCGTTCGGCCCTGCGCGCCGCGGTGGGTTGCTCGTCCTGACCTGCGATGCCGAAGCCACCTCGGCCCCACCCAACCGGCCGGCGCAGGAGCCCTCAGTACCCGGCCACCTTCGTCAACCACTCGCGCCACGGCTCGTCGAGCTCTTCGACGCGCGTGCCCATCGCCTTGTCGAACGCCGAACTGCTGTCGCCCTTGCGTTCGCCGAGCGACTCGCGCACGAACGCGAGGAACTTCTCGCGCGTCTTCAGCGGGTTCTTCTCGTCGAGCAGCCAGGCCACGAACATCGTCGCCGCGCTCCAGTTGATCGCCGTCGCCGTGTCGTCCATCAGGTAGAAGCCGCTGTACATCGGCAGGTGCAGCAGGTGCGTGAGCCGGTAGCCGCGGCCGAGCGCGGTGATCGCCTGCAGGTCCTGCGCGCGCAGCGGACCCTGCACAGCGAAGCCCGGTGGTCCGTCCATCGTCTGCTGCATGTGCATGCCGAGGCCGATCTCGAGCCAGGCGCAGACGCGGTCGCGGTCGTCGCGCCGATCGAGCTCGCCGATCAGCGTGTGGTACAGCAGCGCCTGCGTGCCGACGAAGAACAGCTTCTCGGGGCGCACCGGGGCGGCGCCCGCATAGAACGTGCGGCCGACGTCGCCGTGCGGCGACGGTTCGTAGTAGGGCAGCGGCCGGAAGCCCCACTTCGGGAAGTCGTCGGCGTTGCGGTCGGCGACGATCTGCATCGGCTCCAGCACCTCGTGCAGCTGCAGCGCCGCGCCGAAGCGCTGGAACCAGATCACACCGAGCTGTTCGAGGTCGAACAGCGCGGCGACGTTGGTGCGCAGGTCGGCGTCGCAGCGCAGCATGAAGCGTTCGCCGGCGAGCTGCATCGGACTCTTCGCCAGCGCGACATCGAGCTGTTCCCTGGTCATGGTGCGGCCGTCGTGCACCCAGAGCCAGCCCTTGGGGCCCTTCTTGTGGCCGAGGAACTCGTGCGCCTCGGCGTTGCCGTCGTCCTCGAGCACGAGCCACAGCGCCTGCAGGTGCGCGAGGCCGGGCAGGTCCTTCGACCTCGCCCAGTCGACGAGGAAGCGCTGTGCCTTCACCGAGTCGTGCAGCCGCACGCGCCGCTCGCAGAATTCGCGCACGCGATCGGCGACGAGATCCATCGCCGTGATGTCGGCACGCGGCACGCGCACGCGCCTGCCGCCCTGCAGCAGCACGATCTCGCCGGCTGCGTAGGGGTTGTACACGCGGCCCGAGAGCACCTTGCCGTCGCTGCGCGTGATCTGGTCGCGCAGGTCGTCCTGGGCGAGCGAACTCGCCGCGAGGCAGCAGACGAGGGCAAACGACGATGGGAAGGGGTTCATGGCCTGCGAGTCGGCGCACGCGGTGCGCCGATCGGATAGCGTAGCGCGCGCGGCGATGCCGTGGTCCGATGCCTCATCCTGCGCTGCAATCGACCGCCCACCGTCCATGGCCCGTGCCGGACCGCGGCTGGGCGATGACCATGGATTGGCAAGATCTCCTGTTCCTGCACTGGCGCGTCGACACGGCCGCGCTGGCGCCGCACCTGCCGCCGGGACTCGAGGTCGACACGTTCGACGGCTGCGCCTGGCTCGGCGTCGTGCCGTTCCGCATGGCGAGGACGCGGTTCCGCTGGCTGCCGCCGTTGCCGACCGCACACCGGTTCCCCGAACTCAACGTGCGCACCTACGTGCGGGCGCGCGGCAGGCCCGGCGTCTGGTTCTTCAGCCTCGATGCGGCGAGCCCGCTCGCCGTCGCCGGTGCGCGCGCGGGCTTCGGCCTGCCCTACTTCCATGCGCACATGCGCTGCCAGCGCGATGCGGCGCGTGTGTACTACGAGAGCGAACGCGTCGACGCGCGCGCGCCGGTCGCGAGCTTCCGCGCCAGCTGGAGCGGCGGTGCTGTGCCGGCGCCGGCCCTGCCCGGCACGCTCGAGCACTTCCTCGTCGAGCGCTACTGCATGTATGCGTGGCGGCGCGGCCGGCTCACGTGCGGTGAGATCGCGCACGCGGCGTGGCAGCTGGCCCGCGCCGAGGTCCATCTGGACACGTGCGACATGATGCGCCTGCTCGGCTGCGAACTCGAAGGCCCGCCGGTCTCGGCGCTCGCTGCGGCACCGGTCCGGGTCGCCGTGTTCTGGCCCGTCGCATGGCCCTGAGGGCGGCGTGAGCGCGGCGGTGCTCGGGCCGTCGGGCGCTGCCGCGCACCGCGGGCTGCTGATCGCGAATCCGCTGAGCAGCAACCGGCGCGATGTCACGAGTGTGCATTGCCTGTTCCCTGCGGGTCCCTTCCGTGCTTCGGGGCGATACCTTGAACGGCTCGGGTCGGCCCACATTCCACCCGCTTTCTCCCTCTCCCCAGGAGCTCCATGAAGATCTTCATGCCCTTCGCGGCAGCCGTTCTCGCCCTCGCTGCCGGTGCACAATCCCCGTTGCTCGTGCAGCCAACGGGCGGTGGTTTCTATGGCTGGAACGTCCCGTCGCCGAACCACCAGACGTTCTTCAACATGACCGTCAACACGACGATCACGCTGCAGGCCCTGCGCACGCCGCTGTACAGCCCGGTCGGCACGTCGGGCTCGGTCCAGGTGTGGCTGACGAACCCCGGCATCACGACCTTCGTCGGCAACGAGACCAATGCGAGCAATTGGACGATGGTGGCGAGCGGCCCCATCGTCGCCAACGGCACGACCGGCGGCATCGCCGCGTTGACGAGCACGACGTGCCAGTCGATCGCCGGTGGTGGTGGGCTCGTGCTGCAACCGGGTACGCGCGGCGTCGCCATCCGCTACCTCGGAGTCGCGACCCTGTACTACGCAGTCCTCACGGCGCCGCAGACGTTCAGCAACGCCGAGTTGACCGTGAGCGGCGGCGCGATCCAGTACACCGCGTTCGTGAGTGCGCCCGCTGCCCCGGCGGCGATCCCGACCGGCGGCACCTATGCCGGGTGGAACTGGTACGGCAGCATCGAATACGCCAACGGCGTGGTCCCGCACGCCTGTGCCAACGCCGCGACCTACGGCACGGGCTGCTACTCGCGGTACGCGTCGTTCTACCAGGAGTTCACGTCGGCAGCAGCGGCCAGCACGGCGCTGAACGGCAAGAGCCTCAGCCTCGTGCCCAACGGAATGGGCGGCTACGACGTGATGCAGGGCATCCCGGGCTTCGGCTACGTGGCACCGTCACCGACCGCGACGCAGATCCCCGCGACCGACGAGGGTGAGGCGCAACAGGCGCTGACCGTGCCGATCGCCTACCCGGGCGGCACGGCGACCAGTCTGTTCATCCATTCGAACGGCATCGTCTCGGTGGCCTCCAACTCGACCGTCGCTGGCCCCAACACGCCCGATCCATTCCCGTTCCTCAACGCCCCGGCTCCGGGCTGGTGGTCGTGGCACAACTACAACCCGACCGAGGCCGGCAGCGGCTTCATCTGGTTCGAGGAACTCGTCGGGCCCAGCGCGTTGACGACGATCACCTGGCTCGCCGTCGAGAGCTACCCGACGACGGCCGCCAATCCGAGCACGTACCAGCTCACGATCGAACCGTTCACGGGCATCGTCACGTTCAACTGGGTGTCGATCGATGCGACCGGCAACAGCGGTGTGCTGCAGTTCGACGACACGCTGGTCGGTTGGAGCCCGGGCGGCCCCTCGCCCGATCCGGGCCCCTCGAACCTCCCGGCGCTGTTCGCGGGCGGCACTCCGCTCAGCCTGCCCGGTACCGAGGTGTTCCCGCTCGCGCTCGTCGCGTCGGCCAAGCCGATCATCGGCACGACGATCGATCTGACGACGTCGAACCCGAGCACGAACCCCGGCGTCGGCATTAATTTCGTCAGCGTCGGGCAGTTCCCGGCTCCCGGCATCAACCTCGGCGTCATCGGTGCTGCCGGTTGCGCGGCCTTCGTCGACATCTCGGCGGGCGTCGGCAACGTCATCTCGAACCTCGGCATGGGGTTCCCGCCCATGTCGGTGACGTTCCCGCTGCCCAACAACCCGATCTACGCGGGTCTGTCGATCTACAGCCAGTCCGTCTGGCTCGATCCCGCGGCCAATGCGTTCGGCATCATCACGTCGAACGGCCTGTCGCTGCTGCTCGGCAACTACTGACCGCCGGCGCACCGGCGGGCGCGGCCCGCCCGGGTCGGAGCCGACGGCCGCGAGAGCGGCCGCGGCCCGACGGCG
>DASUFY010000234.1:0-3745 GCA_036274315.1 Planctomycetota bacterium
CTCGAGCCGCGCGTCGTCGCCGGCGGCCACGGCGGAGCGCCGCGCCGCGAGGGCCCGCGCCGCCGCGAGCCGCACGGCCGCGTTGTCGTCGGTCAGGTACGCGGCGAGCGCGGCAGGGTCCTTCGCGCCGCCGATCGTGAGTTCGCCGTAGACCTCGCGGTGCACGCGCCGCATGCCCTCACCGCTCGTGAAGTAGCCCATCATCGTGGATTGCCACGCGTCGCCGCCCGCGAGGGCCAGCGCGTGGCGCAGTTCGTCGCGTTCTTCGCCGGTGCGGGTCGGACCGAGCTGGCCGAGCAGGTGCAGCACACGATCGGGAACCTTGTCCGCTTCGTTGCGCAGACGGTCGACGAGCGATGGCCAGGCCGCGTCGCCGGCGGCCAGCACGCGGGCCGCCGCCGCGTCTGCCTCGTCGGTGGTCACGTCGGTGAGGCTCGAGACCGCCCCGGCGAGCGCTGCGTCGCCGGGCGGTGGTGCCGCCACCGGCCGCGGTTCGAAGCCCATCGCGCGCAGGCGCGCGGCGAGCGAATGAGCGAGCCGCTCGACGGGACCCTTCGTGCGCTGTTGCAGGGCCTCGATCGCGGCGAGGTGCTCGCCGACGCCGCGCCCGGCCATGCCGAGCAGCTTGAGCGCTTCGGTGGCCAGCTGTTCGTCGTCCCGTTGTGCGAGCTGCAGGAGCTCGGGAATCGCGTCCTCGGCCGCAGGTCCGAAGCGCGCCAGGGCCTGCAGGGCCTCGATGCGCACGCTGCGATGCGGATGCAGCAGCGCGCGGTTGGCGTGGCCGACCGCCGAACGCACGTCGTCGGGTGCGAGTCGGATCAGCGCTTCGCTCGCGCGCCAGCGGAACTGGTCATCGAGCGGCACGACGAAGCCGTTGTGGCGCAGCTGGTCCCAGCCCTTGGGCCGCCGTGTGCGGTCGAGCAGGCGCGCGCGCAGCAGGTCGATCGCCTGTTCGTCGCCGAGTCCGGCCAGGGCTTCGGCGGCGACCTCGCGTGCGTAGATCTCGTCCTGTGCCAGCAGGGACCGCATCGCAGCGGCGTCGTCGCGGTTGTTCACGCCGCCGCGAGCCGCGAAGCGCACGAACGTCGCCATCGCGGCGGCCCGCGTGGTGGGGGTCGCGGCCGTCGCTCGCTTGTGGAACTGCTCGTGCCATCGCTCCTCGCGCGCGTACGGCACGAGGCTGGCGCGCACATCGCACACTTCGTCGAGCAGCGGGCCACGGTCGCGCTTGCCGAGCGCCGACAGCGTCGGGCCGAGCGGCAACGCGGTCTCGCCGAGCAGGTCGATGACGCGCAGCACCGCGCGCATGCGGTCGACGTCGTGCGGCGTCGACGTGTCCCAGCCGTCGAGCTGGTCCTGCAGGGCGGGCACCGCCTTGGGGCCGAGCTGCAGCAGCGCCCGCTCGGCCGCCTCGCTGCGCTCCGGATCGCCGAGGTCGGCGACGAAGCGCGCGGATTCCTGCGCCGGCACGACCGAGCCGAGCGCGAGCAGGAACGCGCCCGCACCGGACCACGCACAACGCCGTCGCACCATGCGAGCCAGTGTAGGCCCGCCGTGCCGCGCGTGCAGCCGCGTCGTCGGCGCCGCACGCCTTCGGCCGGAACTACTCGTCGTCGCCGCCGGCCGAATCGAGCAGGCGCTGCAGTCGCGCGGCGTCGAACTGCACGGTCACCGTCCGGGTCTGCGACGGCACGACGGCCCCGGCGGGCAGCCCCTTGGGCTTGCGCACGTGCTTCCGGTGCGTGTAGATCACGTCGATGCGGCTCTCGCCGCGCGCCTTGCTGAAGTGCACCGCGAGCGTGCCCGCGTCGAGCAGCGTCTCGAGGCTCGCGGTCTTCTGCTTGGGCAGCCGCACGACCACGTGGCTGCCGGCGCGACCGCCGCCGACGTGCAGCCACAGGTCGTTGCCGTTGGCGGTGCGCATCGTCAGCTCGTCGTTCTGCTGGTTGTTGCGGCCGACGAGGATCGTGTAGCCCTCGGCCGAGACGAAGCGGCGGAAGCGCGCTTCGGCGTCGGCGGGACGCGCCCGCGCCTTGGCCGCGGCCGGAGGCTTGCGGCGCGGCAGCGCGCCGAGCGCCTCGAGCGTGCTGCGTACGCGGGCCAGGGGTTCGGCGGCGTCGGCCGGGATCGCGGCGAGATCGGCCAGGACCTGCTCGAGCACCGTCACGGAAGCGGTGGCCTCGGCGTGTCGCCGTTCGGCGATCTCGCGGCCGTCGTCGAGCCGTCGCGCCTTCTCGTAGCGTGCGTTGGCCTGGGCGACCACGGGCTTGCTCGGATCGAGCTCGATCGTGCGTTCCTCGCCATCGTGGTCCGGATCGGGAACGACCATGTGGGCAGCTCCGCGCGGCACCGCATGCGCATAGGCGAGCATCAGGTCCGCTTCGGCCCGCAGCGCCTGCGAGCGACCCGTGTCGGCGAGCTGCTGGCCGATGCCTTGCGCCCTGGCCTGCGCCTTCTGCAGCGCGCGCTGGGCCGAGCGTTGCAGCAGCTCGTGCTCGTGCGTCGCGGCCGCGCGCAGATCGAGCTGCGTGAAGTGTGCATCGATGGCGGGCAGCACGGGTGGCGCGAAGCGGTTCTCGGTGTCGGCGCGCGGTTCGCCAGCGGCCGGCGGCGCTGCATAGCCATCTCCCTTGTGCAGCGTGCGCACGGCCGTCTCGACCGGGCGGGACAGCAGCAGCAGCTTGCCGTCGGCGTGCAACAGGGCCCAGAGGCCGCGTGCGCCGAACAGTTCGACGACGAGCCGCCGATCGCCGCGTTCGGTGCGGAAGTCGAACGCGCAGCGCCGTTCGCCGGGCGGTTGGGTGACGTGTTGGAGTGTCGCGCCAGCCAGTTCCTGGTGCAGCAAGTCGCGCGCGGGCCCGCGCGCGAAGTCGGGCTTGCCGAAGCGCCGTGCGGTCGTCGTGACACGCGCGCGCGGTCCGCCCGGGGCGAGGTGTAGGAAGACCCTGTGACCGGCCTCCTCCCGCGGGTGGAGCACGAGCAGCAGGTCGTCGTCGCCGGGTGGGGCCGAGAGCGGCACCACGTCGAGCACGGTGGCGCCGACCAGCGACTGCAACTCGGCGACGGCCGCGGCGAGTTCGGCGGCCGACAGGCCGCGCGGTGCCGGGCCCGGCTCGGAATGTCCAAACGAAGGTGCCGCGGCGATCGCCATGGGCGCATCGTCGCCGCAGCCCGCGCTCGCCGGCAATGGCGCTCGGGCCAATGCGTGAATCCGCGTCCCTCCGCTGCATCCGCCTGCTTGCCCGTCACCGGCGGGTGAGGCCGATCCACGGCAGGATCGCACGCGCTGCTGCTGCCGCCGAGGAGCCGGTTGCACCTCCGCCGTCGCCGAACTCCGCACCGTGCGTCAGTCGGGGGCCGGTCGAGCGGCTCGGGGTTTGCTTGCAGACGGGAACGCCCGACCCTTCCGGTCGGCCAAGGTGAAGTGATCGATGCCCGTGCTCTCCATTGTGCTCACTGTGATCGTCGTCGGCGTGTTGCTCTGGCTGGTGAACACCTACATTCCGATGGAGGGCAAGATCAAGAGCATCTTGAACGCTGTCGTCGTGATCGCCCTCGTCATCTGGTTGCTCTATGCCTTCGGCGTGCTCGATAGTTCGGGCAACGTTCACGTGCCACAGATCGGATAGGCCGACGCCGCCTTGCCGCGCTGGCGCTCCGCGCGCGGCGCTGGCCATACGGCGGCGAGACCCCTCGCGCGACCCTGGTCCACGCACACCTGTGACGCGATGCGCGGGCTGGCGTG
>DASUFY010000235.1:0-3011 GCA_036274315.1 Planctomycetota bacterium
CTCGGCCGGACCCGCCAACGGCTTCGCGTTCCTCGTCGCCGGCGGCACGCAGCTCGCCGTGCCGTTGCCCGCACCCTGGTCGAGCTGCCTCCTGCTCGCCTCGCCGGACGCGACGGCCGGGTTCCTGCTGGACGGCGGCGGTCTCGCCGCGGTCTCGCTCGTCGTGCCGGCGACGCCGGGCCTGCTCGCGTTCGTGCAGGCCGTGACCCTGGACCTCACGCCGAGCCTGCCGCTCGACGCGAGCAACGGGCTGCGCATCGAGAACGACTACTGAAGCACGGGCGGCAGACGGGCTTCGCCCGCCCACGCTGGAGCTGACGCGCCGAAGCGGCGCGCAGCTCAGCGGCGACAGGCTGGGTCGCATGCTTCCTGCCTCGGCGACGGTGCCGGGACGGCGCCTCGGGAGCGCGGGGGCCGCGTGCGGCAGGCACGGTCTGGGAAAAGACGGGGTTGCGCCGTGCGGCGCGCGGCCTAGGCTCGTTGCCCTCTCCGCGTCGGAGCGCTCTCGACAGCTTTCCAACAACGCCCTTTCCAACAACGTCTTCTCCGGACGCGCTCCGTCCCAGACACCAGGTGTGCAGCATGTACGATCCAGAACTCGTCCGTCCGATGCGTGAAGAACTGACCCGGCTCGGCGTGCAGGAGCTCCTGACTCCCGAAGCCGTCGACCAGTGGATCGCCGACAAGGAACACAACGGCCTGCTCGTCATCAACTCGGTCTGCGGGTGTGCGGCCGGCATGGCTCGTCCCGGCGTCGGCATCGCGCTGCAGCACGGCGTCGTGCCGCAGCGCGTCGCCACCGTGTTCGCCGGCCAGGACCGCGACGCCACGGCGCGCGCGCGCGGCCACTTCCCGCAGGTGACTCCTTCGAGCCCCTCGATGGCGCTGTTCAAGGGCGGGCAGCTCGTCGACTTCCTGCCGCGGCACCGCATCGAAGGCCGCTCCGCCGAAGACGTCGGCGCCGACCTCGCCGCGATGTTCGACCGGCACTTCGCCTGAGCAGGCCGTGGCGCCGCACGGCGCCGCGACGAGATGGGCCGCATGCTCGTCAGGATGCTCGCTCTGTTCGCTGTGCTTCTGGCGCCGATGGCGCCGCCGCACGATCCCGAGCAGCGCCTGGCCGAGGTCACGGCGCGCATCCAACGGCGGCCCGACGATCCGGCGCTCTACGTCGAGCGCGGCCAGTTGCACCTGGCCCTCGGCCACGCGCGCACGGCCCTGTGTGACTTCGACGCGGCGCTGCGCCTCGCGCCGCAGCAGCGCGACGCGCTCGTCGACAAGGCGTTGGCCGAACATCGACTCGGCAACGAGGTCGAGGCGCTGCTCGCGAGCCGCAAGGCGACGCAGCTCGGCGTACGTTCGGCGCGGCTGCAGCGGTTGCAGGGGCGCATCCTCATGGCGCTGGCACGGCCCGCGGAAGCCGCGCGTGCGTTCGCGACCGCGCTGGCGAATGGCGATCGGCCCGAACCGGAACACCACCTCGAGACCGCTGCGGCGTTCGCTGCCGCCGGCAAGACCGCCGAGGCGCGCGCCGTGCTCGACGACGGGCTCGCGAAGCTGGGGCCCGTCATCGGCCTCGTCGACGCCGCCGTGGTGCTCGACGTGGGGCAACGCGAGTTCGCGCGGGCGCTGTCGCGGCTCGACGCGCTGCGGCCATACGTGCAACGGCCGGCGCCGCTGCTCGAACGCCGCGCCAGGGTGCTGCAGGCCGCCGGCCCGTCCTTCGTGCCCCCTGCGGCACCTGCCCCCGGATCGCGGGCCGGCCTCGGGCCCGTCACCGCGACGATGCCGCGCGGCGCCGCGCCGGCGGTGCCGGTGCCACCGCCGATGTCGACGACGCTGATCCCGACCGGTGCCGTCTGGCGCTACTACGACCTCGGCACGCTGCCGGGAGCGAACTGGCAGGCGCCCACCTTCGACGACTCGGCCTGGGCCAGCGGTCCGGCCCAGCTCGGCTACGGTGATGGCGACGAGGCCACCGTCGTCGCGAGCGGTCCTGCGGGTGCACACTTCCCGACGACCTGGTTCCGGCACAGCTTCGCGCTGGCGGCGCCGCCGGCGGCTTCGCTTGCCGGACTGCGCTTGCTCTGTGACGACGGCGCGGTCGTCTACATCAACGGCTTCGAAGTCGCGCGCACGAACCTGCCCACGGGCCCGATCGGCGCGGGCACCTGGGCGTCGTCGGCCATCGCCGGCGCCGCGGAGAGCACGTTCCAGCTGTTCGCCGTGCCGTCCATCGTGCTCGGCGTCGGCACCAACGTGGTCGCCGTCGAGATCCACCAGGTCAGCGCCACGAGCAGCGACATCAGCTTCGACCTCGAGCTGTTCGACGGTGGCGTGCCGCTCGCCGTCGTGCGCGGTCCGTACCTGCAGGACGGCACGCCGCACGGCGCCGTGGTGCGCTGGCGCACGAACCAGCCGACCGGCACGCAGCTGTGGCTCGGCAGTTCGCCGGCGAGCATGCAGTCCGCGTACTTCGATGCGGGCCCGAGCAGCGAGCACGCCGCGCGCGTTTCGGGCCTGCAGCCCGAGACGACCTACCACTACGCGATCGGCGACGCGAACGGCATGTTCGCGACGGTGCCACCGGCGACCCTCACGACGCTGCCGCCGCCGGGCGCCGTGCGGCCGGTGCGGGCCTGGATCCTCGGTGATGCCGGCACGGCGGACGGCTCGCAGCTGGCCGTGCGCAATGCCTACGCGATCTACTCGGCGACGCACCGCGCCGACGCGATGCTGCTGCTCGGCGACAACGCCTACACGTCGGGCACCGACGCCGAGTACCAGGCCGCCGTGTTCGACGTCTACGGCGACTGGCTGCGGGACACGTTCTGCTGGTCGACGCTCGGCAACCACGACGCGATGAGCGCCAGTTCCGCGACGCAGCACGGCGTCTACTACGACGTCTTCGACCTGCCCGCGAACGGCGAGGCCGGCGGACTGCCGAGCGGCACCGAGGCCTACTACTCGTTCGACCGCGGCCACGTGCACTTCGTCTGCCTCGACTCGAT
>DASUFY010000236.1:0-30809 GCA_036274315.1 Planctomycetota bacterium
GCGTTGTTGCCCGGCGAGACAGCGACGACGGTGAGCTGAGCCGCGGTGCTCGCGGCGAACAGACAGCCGAAGGTGGCGGATCGCAGCAGGCTGCGCAGGTCGTGGGCGGTGGCATTCATCGGTGCACGCGAGATCCTACGCGTCGTGTCGGGCCTCGGGCTGGCGCCGCCACCCGCGGGCGCAGACGGGCCGCATGCCACCCAGTCGCGCGCCGCATGTGCTCGAACGAAACGTGGCCCCGTACGGCCGATGCCATGGCCCGGCGCATTGTCCGTCGCGCGACCCGCGGCCGCGCGGCACACTGCGTGGTCATGCGCTCCGCCATCGCCGCCGGCGCCTGCTGCGCCGTGTTCTCCGCCTGCCAGGGCGGTCCGTCGTCCGAGGACAGCCGCCAGCAGTTCACCGTCACCTTCCCCGTGGAACGTTCGGCCGAACCGCTGCAGGGTCGGCTGCTGCTGCTGATCGCGAAGGACGGCGGCCGCGAACCGCGCCTGCAGATCTCCGATGGACCGACCGGCCAGCAGGTCTTCGGCATCGACGTCGAGAACTGGGCGCCCGGTGCTTCGGCGATCGTCGACGCCGGCGCGTTCGGCTATCCGCTGAAGCGCCTGCGCGAGGTGCCTCCTGGCGACTACACCGTGCAGGCGCTGCTCAACCGCTACGAGACGTTCCATCGCGCCGATGGCCACGTGCTCGCGCTGCCGCCCGACAAGGGCGAGGGCCAGCACTGGAACACCAAGCCGGGCAACCTCTACAGCGAACCGCAGAAGGTGCACATCGATCCGGGCCGGCGCAGCACGGTCGCGCTGCAGTTGGATCGCGCGATCCCGCCGATCGAGCCGGCCGCGGACTCGAAGTACATCCGGCACTTCCAGATCCAGAGCAAGCTGCTCAGCGAGTTCTGGGGGCGACCGATGTTCCTCGGCGCCGTCGTGCTGTTGCCCGAGGGCTTCGACGAGCATCCCGAGGCGCGCTACCCGCTGATGGTCAACCACGGCCACTTCCCGCACACCTACACCGGCTTCCGCACCGAGCCGCCCGATGCGAACCTCGAGCCCGACTACAGCGAACGCTTCCGCCTCGCGGGCTACAACAGGATCCAGCAGCAGATGGCCTACGACTTCTACCGGCAGTGGACCGCGCCGGACCAGCCGCGCTACGTCGTGCTGCAGATCCAGCACGCCAACCCGTTCTACGACGACAGCTACGCCGTCAACTCCGTCAACGTCGGCCCGTATGGCGACGCGATCATGCACGAGCTGATCCCGGAGGTCGAGAAACGCTGCCGCTGCATCGGCGCCGGCTGGGCGCGATTCACGTACGGCGGCTCGACGGGCGGCTGGGAGGCGCTCGCCGTGCAGATCCGGTACCCCGACGACTTCAACGGGTGCTTCGCCGCCTGTCCCGATCCGATCGACTTCCGCGCCTACACCGTGGTCGACATCTACGAGGACACCAACGCCTACTACGTCGAGCACGCGTGGAAGCGTGTGCCGCGGCCGGGCCAACGCGACTGGCTCGGCCACGTCAGCACGACGCTCGAACAGGTGAACCAGCGCGAGCTCGCGCTCGGCACACGGTCGCGCTCGGGTGACCAGTGGGACATCTGGGAAGCGGTCTTCTCGCCGGTCGGTGCCGACGGCTACCCGGCGCGCATCTGGGACAAGCTCACGGGCGCCATCGATCGCGACGTGGCGCGCTACTGGCGCGACAACTACGACCTCGTGTGGATCATGACGCGCGACTGGGCGACGCTCGGCCCGAAGCTCGTCGGCAAGATCCACATCTACTGCGGCGACATGGACAACTACTACCTCAACAACGCCGTCTATCTCGCCGAGCAGTTCCTCGAGTCGACGAAGGATCCCTACTACGCCGGCGAGGTCGACTACGGCGACCGCGCCGAGCACTGCTGGAACGGCGACCACGAGCGCCCGAACGCGATCTCGCGCCTGCGCTACGACGTGATGTATCTCGACAAGATCATGGCGCGCATCCAGGCGACCGCACCGGCCGGTGCCGATCTCACGAGCTGGCGGTACTGAACCTTCCGGTCTCCTTCCCGGCCCACCCGCCCCGTCACCGCGCCTCTGGCGTCAGCACCACATCGGCCGTCGCGGGCGCGAGCACGGCGAGTTCGCCGGCCGCATAGGTCTTCGCATCGCCCCAGACCTGGATGTCGACGCGGTAGCTGCCCGCCGGCACGTCCTTGAGTTCGAACGCACCATCGGCCGCGCCGCCGCCGCGCACGTCGCTGCCGCCGCCGAGCGGGTGCAGGATCAGGCCGAGCGGGCCGCGGCGCGGCAGCGCGGCGACCTCGACGCGGCCGCTCACGCGCGCCGTCGCGACCAGCGTGATCGTCAGCGAGTCGACCGTGCCGCCGGCCGCGACCCGAACCTTGACGTCCGCCGCGCGGCCGACACCGTCCTTCTGCGCCTGCACCTGGAACTCGCCGCTCGGCAGCTGCGGGAACACGAAGTCGCCGCCGGCATCGCTGCGCGCGACGCGCAGCGCGCTGGACCGGCCGTCGCCGCCGCGGTCGAACAGCACGATGCGGCAGCCGTCGACCGGGGCGCCGTTCCAGTCGCGCACCTGGCCGCGCACCGCACCGGTCTGGATGTCGATGCGCAGCGCCTGCGGTTCCTCGTCGGCGACCTCGATGTCGCGCGCGAAGTGGTGCGAGAACAGGTGCTCGAGCAGACGGCTCTCGGCGACCTCGCGCGGCACCACGACGACACGCAGCTTGCCGGTCGGACAGCGACCGAGGTCGAAGCCACCGCCCGCGTCGACGCGGCTCGTGACGCGGCGTTCGGGCTGCGTCGAGGTGCCGACGACGAGCGCGCCCGTGCCGGGCAGACCGTCGATCGTCACGATGCCGCCGACCGCGGCGCCGGGGCCGCTGTAGGCCGGCGCATCGAGCATCGCGTCGAGCCGCACGTCGAGCACTTCGCCGCCGTGCAGTTCGACCTCGGCCTTGTTCCACGGATAGATCTGCTTGCGGCGGGCCTGGTACTGCATGAGGCCGCCGATCGTGCCCACGTCGGCGACCGAGTCCTGCGCCGTCAGCCGGTACTTGCCGGGCTGCAGCGCCGCGAACGTGAAGTGCCCTTCGAGGTCGGGCAGCATGAGCTGCGGCAGGTCCGGCATGGCGCCGCGCGGCGCGTCCCTGCCCTCGAGCACGACGAGCCAGCGGCCGGGCGCGGGCGCGCGGCCACCATCGGTCAGCCTACCCCTGATCGTGCCGGCCGCGGCGAACTGCAGGATCAGTTCGGCGGGCGCGCCGCTCACGAGCGCGTGCACCTGTCCATGCAGCGGGTGCGTCGCGGTCAGCCGTGTCTCGTCGGTCGGCAGATCGCGAACCGTGCACCAACCGTGCTCGTCGGTGCGGCCGGCCGCGAGCGGCACCTCGACGATGCGCTGGCCCCGAGCCCCTCCGCGCGGCCGCAGATGGATCGTCGCGTCCGCAACCGGCGCGCCAGTGCAGTCGACGGTGCGCACGCGCAGCTGCCGCGCCGGGCGCAGCTGCACGCTGAGGTCGGTGTCCCCGACGATCTCGACATCGAGGCTCCGCGTCGCGCAACCGGCGGCACCGGCGACGACGCACCAGGTGCCGGCGGCGAGGTCTTCGATGCGCACGCGACCGTCGTCGAGGTGCTCCATGCGGCGGCTCAGGTCGATGCCCTTGCTCAGACCGAACAGCGTGTACTCGACCGCGCCGGCGTCGCCGCGCCCATCGACGAGCTTCAACTCGAGGTCCCGCGGCGGCCGGCCAGCCGCGTCGAGCACGGCCAGCGTCAGCGCGTACGTCGCCGGCAGCTCGACGTGCAGTTCGCCGTCGGCGGGCCCCGGCGGGCCGATGTGCCACGGGTCCTTGGCCGAACGGCGCGCCGCCGCGACCGCACCGCCGCGCGGCAGCCCGGCGAACTCGACCCGGCCCTCGCCGTCGGTGGCTCCGGCGCGGTCGCCGATCAGCACGGGCGCGCCGACCCCGTACGGCGCGATGACGACTTCGGCAGAGGCGACGGGCTCGCCGTCCGCGTCGCGCACGGTGACCTCGCAGAGGCAGCCGTCGGGCAGCACGAGTTCGCCGAGGCTCTGCACCGCGCCCGCCTCGACGTGCAGACCCTGCCGCAAGAGGCTCGCGCGGCCGCGGGCGGTCACCGCGAGCACGAGTTCGCCCGCGTCGACGCCGCAGAGCGTGAACGTGCCGTCGTGCGCCGTCGAGGTGCTCGCGATCGGCAGCACGGCCAGCACGTCGGCCAGCCAGGGCGGCAGCTCGAGCACGCCGCCGCGCCCCGCCGCGGTGACGATCACGACGCCGTCGGGTTGCAGCCGTTCGATCGGCACGAGCGCGAACGGCAGCGGCGGCAGCCGCGCCGCGCGCACGAGCGCACCTTCGACGGGCCGGCCGTCGTCGCCGACGACGCGGCCGCCGAGCAGCGCCCCGGCCTTCAGGTACAGATCGCCGAGGTCGACGACTTCGCCGGGCGAAGGCGTGCGCTGCACGGGCGTGATCGTGCCCTGTCCGGCGCGCCACGCCGGCGGCACGCGCTGCAGGTCGGGGAAGTCGAGCCGCAGGAAGCACAGGCCGCGCGGCAACACGCCGTCGAGCGCGAACCGCCCGTCGCGGTCCGTCACGGTGCGCGCGGCCTCGAGTTGCGGCGCGACCGGCGTGACGGTGAACGGATCGAGACCCACGGGCAGACCGATGTCGGGCGAGCCTCGGAACAGCCGCACGCCGATGCCCGGCACGATCGCGCCACCCGGTGCCAGCACGCGGCCGCGATAGCCGGTGCGCGCGGCGGCGAACTCGAGCGCGAACGCCGCGTCGAGATGCTCACGAAGGCCCTCGGTGCCACCGGCGGCAATACTCGCGGCACCTGCGCCGGCGGCCGGCGCCGCATCGACGGCGGCCGACGCGGAGGCGGGTGCCGGCGCCGTCGGATCTGCGTTCGGAGGCGCCTGGTCCTCGCGCACGATCCCGTACCACAGCAGCGCGACGGCCGCGAGCAGGGCCAGCGCCACGACCGCGAGTTCGACGGACTTCCGCACGCGTGCATTCAACCCCCGCTGCCGCGGCGCGCCAGGGCCGTCCCGCGCGCGGGGGCGAGCTGCCGCGACCACACTCGCGGCCGCAGCGGTCAGCGCATCTTCAACTGCGCCCAGACCGGCGCACTCGTCAGCGTCCCGCCGGTGCCTGGATTGCGCACCTCGATGCGATACCAGTTCCACGCGTTCGGGGCGAACGGCAGGTTGTACGGTTGCGTGACCGAGTTGTTCGCCGGTTCGACGACCGTCGGCGCCGTGCCGTTGTGCTGCGACGTGATGACGTCCGTGATCGTGAGCTGCACGCCGGGCGCCTTCGGTCCGCCGAGCATCAGTTCGTAGGCGATCAACGGATCGAACTCGACGGCGGTCTCCCAGACGAGCTGGCTGCCCTCGACCTTGGTCGTCGGGTGGATCGGCAGCTCGATCGTGCGCACCGGCGGGTTCGACAGTGTGGACCATTGCGAGGGCGGCGGCCCGGTGTAGCCAGGCGGCGGATCCGGAATCGAGAACAACAACCGCGCACCCATGAGGATGTTGGTGCCGCGCACCTGGAGCCGGCGAGGTGCTTCGTGCCTGAGCTTGGGCAGGCCGTACGAGACCCCGGCGCCGTTCTGCCCGTCGAGCAGGCCGAACTGGAAGATGCGCAGAGTCTTCGCGAACACGTCGTCGACGGGCAGCAGCGTGTTCGGCGGCACGAAGTGATCCGGCGCATCGAACAGGAAGTAGAAGGTGGTGGGATTCGCGGGCACCGTGCTGCCGGGCGGCACGCCGGGGTACCAGGTGGCCGGCACCCAGTTCGCGTCGAACGTCGGTACGCCCGCGTAGGCGGTGTCGGGGGCCAGCCCGACGAGCCCGACGTTGAGCGGCTGCAGGTTGAGCGGCGGCGGTACCGTGGTGCCGGACGGTGAGGCGATGCGCCGTTCGCTGCCGAGCGGCACCGCCATCGTCAGGACCACGTCGAGCGGTCCGGTGATCATCGTCGCGATGTCGAACGCCGTCCACATGGCGTAGGTCGGCTCCTCGACCCAGCGCTGCACCGAAGGTGCCCACCGGAAGCCTCGCAGCGGCGTCGTGTTGTTGGGTCGCATCAACCAGGCGACGGCGCTCGCGTTCGCGAGGTCCGTCTGCGCCTGCATGTCGAGGATGCGCTGGATCTCGACTCCCGTCGCGGTCGGGTTGGCGAGCACCGCCGCATCGATGAAGCCGACCTCGCCGACCATCGGGGCCACGCCCCAGTCCAGTTCGTGCACGAACTGCTTGATGATGTCGAGGTCGGCCTGCGCCGTCGGCGTGGCACCGATCGGCAGCGCGAACAGATCGATGAACGTGTTGATCGACGTCAGCGTGTGCGGGACCAACGTCACCGGGTCGACGTTGGCCGTCAGCGGTTGCAGCCCGTTGTGGTTCAGGCCGAAGTGCCCGACGATCGGCGTCCAGGGCGACGTCGAACCACCGCCTGCCTCGAGCAGCGGCTCCTTCTGGAACAGACCGCGCAACGCCGCGGACTCGATCGGCTGGCGGTTCGGCGTGCGGACGAACCCCAGGATCGTGGTGTCGGGCGCGAACACCGTCAGCCGGTTGTTGCTGCCCTCCGGCAGCGCGTGGCAGTGCACGCAGGACCTGCCGCCGAGCGGCCCGCGTTTGGTGTGGTAGAACTCTAGCCCCTGGGCCGCGTTGGCTTCATACGTGCGGTTCTTGGGCTGCTTCGGGTTGGGTGGATACGTGATCGAATGCACGAACGCCTCGAACGCGAGGTTGTCGGCGACGGTCAGACCCTGCGGCCCGGTCGCGGCCGTGCCGATGTCGGTCATCTCGAGCAGGGTCACGAAAGCCTCGTTGAAGTCGAGCACCGACCCCTTGTCGCCGCGCCAGTGGAACGGCGCGTTCGTCACGAGGTCCTTGGCGTCTGGGGCGACTTCGTAGTCGAGCAGGCCCTGCAGCGACTGCGTGACCATCTCGCGCTTGTCGTCGGCGGGATCGAGCGCGCCCGGCACGTTGGGGTCGAACGTCAGCTGCGCCTCCATCTGCAGTTCGTAGTCGGGGTCGCTCGTGAACACCACCGACCCGCCGACTATCAGGTTCTTCGTCGAGCCGGTGCCCGTGATGCTCCGGATGAACGCGGGGTCGGGCGGCAGTTCGGCGTGTACGCCGGGCTGCACAACGCCGGTGGGGTTGCCGAGGCGCCACGTGAGCGCGTCGGTGCGGCCGTCGATGTGGCAGCTCGCGCACGAGACGAACCCCTTGCCCGACATCTCGGCGTCGTAGAGGAAGCGCCGGCCTGCCTTGACGTGAGCCGGCGTCGGGTCGTTCCTGAGCGCGAACGACTGCGCGGTCAACACCGTGTCCGTTGCCGTGTCGATCACGAGCACCGAGTCGTCGAGTCGGTTCAGCACGTACAGCCGCGAGCCCGAAGCGGTCTGCGCCAGCACGAGCCCACGCGGGCCGAATCGCGGGCCCGAGTTGAGCGTCGTGGCGGGCAGGTCGATCGTCGATCGCAGCCACGTCGCCACGTTCGGGTTGCCGGCGACGCCACCCACCGGCGGCGTGAACACGCCGAGGCGGTCGTTGCCCATCGCCGCGACGTACACCTTCTGCACGACGCCGCCGCTCTCGAGCAGCGCCAGGTCCGTGAGCGTGGACGTCGGCTTGCCCTCACCGGTCGAGCCGCTCTTCGTCACCACGGCGTTGGTGCTGGTCCGGTTGGCATCGCGCATGTACGTCGTCGTGCCGGCCCGCCGGTACAGCGTCGACCAGACGAACCCCGTCAGTTCGGCCCGCAGGGCCGGCTTGTCGTTGGGGCCGAAGTTCTGCGCCTCCGCGCCGACGACGTAGAGGTCGCCGTTGCTCGCGAACCGCATGTTGTAGTTCGTCGAACCGAGGTGGCTGACGGCGGACACGAACGTGACTCCCGACGCGGACACGTTGCCGATCAGCACGTCGAGATCGTGCAGCGAATCGGCGTGCGTCACGCCACCTTTCGTGGCCAGCACGTAGACCTGGCTGCCGAGCGTGCGGATCGCGCGAGGTTCCTTGATGCCGTGTGTCGGCGCATCGCTGTCCGACGGCGGCGCAACCGCCAGGATCGCGGATTGCGCGGGCGCGAGACTGTTGGCGTCGAGCATCGCGATCGCGCTGCCCGTGAACATCGAGACGAGCACGACCTCCGGTCCGCTCGGGCGCAGGTCGAGGTAGGCGAGGTCCATCGGCTCGTCGCCGCGCTGGTAGCCGGGAGGCGCCGGCAGGTTGCGGCTGGCCGTGATGCGCGCCCGCAGCACGTTGTTCGGGTCGAGGTCGATGATGCCGGCGGTCACGGAGTCGCCGAGGAAGTTGGCGGTCCAGAAGCGGCTGCCCTGCACGAGCACCGAGACCGGCTCGAGGCCGACCGGAACCCGCTGCACGAAACGCGCCGAGGGCGGCTGGATCGCCTCGTCGGTGTCCCAGATCTCGAGCGAGTTGTCCGGCGTGTTGCAGACGAGCAGCAGCGTCTTGCCCGCCACCGCGGTGATGGCGAGCGGCGAGACCTGCGGACTCTCGACGTTCATGTAGTCGGTGCGGCCCTGCGCCAACGCGGGCGAGCCCAGGGCCAGGGCAGCGACACACAGCCTGATTGGTTTCGATCTCCAAGGGAGGTTCATCGTGCGTTCCTGTGCTTGGCAAGGCGCGCGCGTGCGCTCCGGACCACGGGATGAGGTCGTTCACGCGACGGTTGCCGACTTGCGTCTCGAGCCGCCTTAGCAAGTCCGCTCGGCGCTGCGCCAGGGCACGGCGCCGCGCGGTGCGCCTCGAGCATGACGCGGCACCGGCCTACGCCTTGCGCCATGCGGCCTTGGGCCCGCCGCACGCGCCGCGGTCCAGGATCGGTCCGGGGCGGAAACTGCAAACGTGATGGGTCGCACGCTTGCTGGCGTCAGCTCGTGCACGACCGCAGCACGGCGCCGAGCGGACGGAACGCGAGCTGGAACAGGTACAGCCGCGGTCCGTGGTAGGTGACGACCATCGGGCCGGGCGGTGAGGCGACGAAGCAACAGCACCAGCCGGCCTCGGCGACGCTCCGGAACCAGGCGGCACCGATCGCCGCGGGCAGGACGACGAGGACCTCGTCGAAGGCGCCCAGCAACCGGCCCCTCGCGAGCCGCGGCAACCAGACGAGTGGGTTCGCGCATTCGCCGACGAGCACACTGCCATGCAGTTGTCGGAGCTGCAGTGCGCCCGGTGCGAGCCTCGTTTCGCAACGAACGTCGGCGCGCCCGACGCAGACCTGGACGCTGCCGAGGAACCGGCAGACCGCGTCGAGCACGCAGCCCACCAATGCGGGAGCGCGCGCGACGCGGCGGCTCACCACGGGCGTTCCCGGCGACGAGCGCCGCACGGCAAAGGCCCGCGCACCGTTCGCGCTCGGCACTCGCCGCTGTTCGCGCGCCTGCCGCAGATAGGCATCGAAGACCTGCTCGTCGATGCGCGCCAGCTGCCGGTACTTCGCCGCCATCTGCTTGCTGAGCCCAGCCGGCAGGCGTCCACTCGCGAGCGAGGTCAACCTGGTTGACCTTGGTCGATGCCCACCGCGACGCACGACTTGCATCAGCGTGGCGCCGAGCTTGCGTTCGACGCGCAGGCGGAACACGGCCAGGCGCGCGAACTCCTCGAACGCGAGGTTGCAGTGGCGCGCGACGTCCTCGTGTGCCGCCGCGAAGCTCTGCAGGCGCGTCAGGGCTTCGGCATCCTCGGTCGCCGCGAGCATCCGGTCGAGCTGCTCCGGGCGCGGCGCGCCGATCGCGCGGTACCCATCTGGCGATGGGTGCACGATGGCCCGCTGCGGCTCGTCGGGTTGCGTCTCGTTGGTGCTGTCGTCCATGGGAACAGGAGCCATCGCGTCCAGAGTGCCGTGAGGTCCGACGGATGAACCGCCCTGCTGCTGACCGCGATGGCACACCCATCCCGTGTACGCGCCGAAAAAGTCTCGCCCGTGTCGACTGCGCGCGGCGCGGCGGCGCTGCCGGCCGGCCGCCCGATGCTGCAGCAGGCTGCGGAACCGCTCGAGCGGCTCCGGGCCGCACGCCGCGGTGACGATTCGCGCCGGCTCATCGGCTACGGTGGCCGTTCCACCTGCGAACGACACCCGATGCCGCCCATGCGCCAGACCCTGTTCGTCGCCTGCTGCTCGCTGCTGGCCAGCTGCTCGCTGTCACCCGACCTGCCGCAGCAGGCGCCGGGCCTGGCCGACATGGAGGAACCGCTCGACCTGCGCGCCGAGCCCGACGACGAAGCGCAGCGGCTGCAGCTGCCGGCCGGCAGCTTCTCGGGCCTCTACGTCGACGACGCGCGCGACACGCTCGCGGCCAAGCTCGACGCGCCGAGCACGCTGCGCGTCACGCAGGTGGTCGAGAACTCGCCCGCGGCCGCGGCCGGGCTGCAGGTCGACGACGTGCTGCTCGAGGCCACGGTCGGAGATGCCGCGCCGCGCGCGCTGGCGCGACCGAGCGAGTGGCGCCAGATCGAGCTCGACAACCCGCCGGGCACCAAGGTCGTGTTGTTCGTCGATCGCGGCGGCCGCGAGGCCCGCAGCGAGCTGCAGCTCGTCGCGCGCCAGCGCGCCGCCGCCCGCTTGCCGACCGAACGCTTCCGCGAGGAACTGCGCGTCGGGGTCGTGCTGCGCACCGCGACCGAGGTCGAGGCGCGCGCGGCCGACCTCGGTCCCGGCGGCGGGGCGGTCGTCATCGGCCTGTCGCGCGCGAGCCCCTGGCGCGCCGCCGGCCTGCGCTTCGGCGACCTGCTCGTGGCCATCGACGCGCGCGCCGTGGCGCATCCGCAGGACGTGCTCACCGTGCTGCGCGATCCCGAGCGCGAGCACGTCGAGCTCGACTACGTGCGCGACGGCGTCGCCCACCACACGACCGCACTGCTGTCGCAGCGCAACGTCGACGTCACCGAAGTGACGCTGCCGCTGCTGCTCAGCTACACCGCGGACCGCGGCAGCGCCGAGTTCTCGCTGCTGCTCGGCCTCGTCAACTACCGCAGCACGGCGGCGGCGTGGCGCTTCCGGCTGCTGTGGTTCATCGCCTTCGGGGCCGGCGACTCGGACCGCCTGCTCGAGGTCGATCCATGAGGCTCGCCACCGTCGCGCTCGCACGAGCTCTCGCACGAGCTCTCGCACTGGCGCTCGGCCCGACGGCGGTTGCGACGGCCCAGGCGAACCCCGAGGTCGCGGCGATCCAGCTGCCCAAGGCGCTCGAGATCCGCGACGTGCTCGCCGTCGACGTCGACGCCGACGGGCGCACGGACCTCGTGCTCGTCTGCGCCGATCCGGCCGCCCACCGGCGCGAGCTGCGTGTGCACCTCGCGGCGGCCGGCACACCCGCGTTCGGCGCCGAGCCCTCGCTGCCGCCGTACCAGGTCGAGCGCGACGTCATCGCCTTCGCCTATGCCGACGTCGATGCGCACCCGGGCCGCGAGCTCGTGCTGTTCACCGCCGATCGCGCCGTCGCCGTGGTGCCTGGCGATGCCAACGGCAAGCACTACGAACCGCTGTTCTCGCACGCACTCGTCTGGCGCGCACCCGACGACGAAGACGTGCTCGCCCTGGCCGATGTCGTGCAGGACGTCGACCGGGACGGCCGCGACGACTTCGTGCTGCCCGAACCCGACGGCGCGCGCGTGCTGCTGCAGCGCCGCGGCGAACGTGGCACCACGTGGGCGCCGCCGGCGATCTGGTCGCAGCCCGAACGGCGCACGCCGCTGTCGCCGGCGGGCGGCGGTCCGGCCCGCTTGGGGCGCGGCGAGCTGCAGCTGCGCTTCGACCTCGGCGACCGCGACGACGACGGCTTCGATCGGCGACCGCTCGTGCAGATGCGATCGCGCGCGGCGCTGACCGAGCTCGTCGACCTCGACGGCGACGGCGTGCTCGACGGCGTGGCCCTGCGCAACCAGACGCTGTGGTGGTGGCACAACGGCTCCGGCGGGCAGCTCGCGACCGCGGCCACGGCGCTGGCGCTGCCGATGCCCGCGGACCGCCTGATGCTGTTCGATCCGGCGTTCGACGTGCAGCTCGCCCTGCTCGATGGCGATCGGCGCCCCGACCTGCTGTTGACGACGTCGGCGCGGCGCAACGACGAGATCGAGGTGCGCGTCGACCGGTTCCACCAGCGCGACCTCGCCGATCCCTGGCCCGACAAGCCCGAGAGCCGCCTGCGCCTGCAGACGCTCGCGCGGCCGCCGCAGCTCGTCGACGCCGACGGGGACGGGCGTCTCGACCTGGTCGCGATCACGGTGCGCACCGATCTGCTGCGCGGCCTCACGGGCGGCGCGCCGACCTCGCTCGAGGCGCAGCTCAACATCTATCGCAACGACGGTGCGCGCTTCGTCACGCCCGGTGTGCTCATCCAACAGCTGCAGCTGCCGGCGCCGCGCGGCAGAAAGCAGCGCACGTTCGTGCGCGTGCTGCCTGGCTTGCAAGGCGCCGCCGGCGCGCTGCTGCTGCGCAGCGAAGACCGCGTGCAGCTGCGGCCGCTGCAGCGCGACGGCGAGCGGCTGCGGCTCGATCCACCGGCATGGCAGGTGCCGGTCGGCGACGAGGCCATGCCGCGTCTGCTGCCGGGCGCGACCGACGCGCTGCTCGTGCTCGATCGACACGAACTGCTGCACGTGAGGTGGCGATGAGGCGCCTCGCGCTCGCCGCGGCGCTGGCGGCGGCCTGCTCGCCGGCGCAGGAATCGACACCGCCGGCCGGACGCGTGCTGGGCACGCTCGAACCGACCACGGGGGTCGCGTTCGAACTCGTCGCCGACACCGACGGCGACGGTCGCGCGGAACTCGTGCTCGTCACGCGCACCGGCGAAGTGCAGCGGCACGGCTGGCGCGACGCGCAGGGCCTCGTGCCGACCGGCACGCTGCGCCTGCGCGATCCCGGCCACTCGCTGGTCGCGTGCCGCGACATCGATCCGTCCCCGGGAACCGAGATCGTCGTCGCCGATCCGGGCGGCACGGTCTGGTTGCCGTGGCCCGACGCGAACGGCACGCGGGAGCCGCGTTCGCTCGCGCGCCGCGCGCGCTTCACGATCCGCGTCGACGTGCCGCAGCAGGCGCCGTTCGTGCAGGACCTCGACCGGGACGGGCGCCTCGACCTGTTGCTGCCGACGCTGCAGGGCTGCCTGCCGTTCCTGCAGGAGGCGCCGGTCGAGGGCAGCGCCGCGTTCCGCGCGCTGCCGCTGCTGCCGCTGCCGGTCGAGGTCACGCTCGACGCGAGCAACGGCCAGCTCGACGACGAACACGAGGGTGGACTCGTCGTGCCGCAGATCGAGACCGAGGATCTCAACGGCGACGCCAGGCCCGACCTCGTCACGCACAACGGCATGCAGCACGCGTTCCACCTGCAGCAGGCGGGAGGCGGCTTCGCGCCACCGATCGAGGTCGACCTGACGCAGTTCCAGGACAGCACCCCCGGCGCGGTCGTCGCGCCCGGTTCGACGCTCGTGCTCGGCGACCGGCAGATGCTGCAGCGCGGCGACATCGACGGCGACGGCATCCCGGACTTCGTCATCGCGCACCGGCGCAAGCTGTGGACGTTCCTCTCGTCGACCGCGGGGCCGCAGTTCGTGAAGGCGCGCACCCAGGCCGTCGCCGACGACGTGAGCGCGTTCCTGCTCGTCGACCTCGACGAGGACCAGAAGAGCGACCTGCTCGCGTTCCAGGTGCAGCTGCCCGGCATCGGATCGATCCTGCTCGGCCTCGTGCAGTCGATCGACATCGACATCAAGGCGGTCGGCTATCGCAGCGTGCAGGGCGCCTTCGAGAACAAGCCGACCTGGCGCCGCACGGTCACCCTGCGCATCCCGCCGCTGCTGTCGCTGCTGAGCCGCCAGGAGGAGCTCGTGCAGCGCTTCATGGACATCCTCGGCAAGGCGCGCCAGGGCGTGCGCGGCGCCTTCGTGTCGGCGACCCCGACGGATCTCGCGCTCGTGTCCGAGGACGGCAAGACGCTCGAGCTGTACGCGCAGTCGACGGCGCCGTCGCTCGGCTCGAAGGAGGGCCGCAAGCTGCTGCGCGAGTTGCTGTTCGAGAACCCCGACACGATCTTCGATCTCGATCGCATGTTCGGCCTCGTGTCGGGCCTGCTCGACCAGCGCGCCGCGGCCCTGACCGGCGAGAGCAAGGTCGCTGCGGCGGTCGCGCTGCGCGATCCGGCGGTGTGGCACCTCGACAAACTGCTCGCGGCCAACGTCGACGGTGCGGCCGGCGACGAGGTGATCGCGATCTACGAGGCGGACGCCGACCCGGCCCGGCGCGCCTACGACGTGCTCGCGTGGCCCTCGGCATCGCCGCGCTGACGCGCCGCCCGGATCAGCACGATCTCAGCGGTGGCGCAGGTACCAGAGCTCGGCCTTGCGCACGGCGTCGCGGTTGGCATCGGCGTCGCGCAAAGGTTCGAAGCCGAACGACTCCCCGGCGATCTTCGTCAGCGCCGCCGCCGCCGCGTGCCGCTGCTGCACGATGTCGCTGCGCAGCGCCCACAGCAGATCCGGCATCGCCTCCATGCCGCGCCGGACCAGTTCGTCGGCGCAGGCGTCGATGTCCGGCTGCTTCGACTTCGGTCCGACCGCGGCCAGCGTCACGACGTGCGGCGTGATCGGGCCCGTGACCTTCTGGAACTTGCGCCGCAGGAACAGGATCGCGAACGCGGTCGGCACGAGGTTGCCGCGGCCGCGTTCGAGCGAGTTGCCCGGGTAGCCGTCGAAGTTGCTGCGCCACCCGCCACCGGGGAGCTGCGCGTCGACGAACATCGTGGCGCCCTTGGCATACCAGTCCATGCCGTCGATGGCCTCGACGTCGCAGAGGATCGCCGCGCGTTCGAGCCCGTAGTGGAAGTAGTAGGCCCAGCGCTCGTTCGGCGAACCGAGCACGCCCGAGTTGCTGGCGAACCACTGCCAACCGCGCGAGATGTGCTTGTCGATGTTCGTGTTGCCGCGACCGTCCTCGCCGAGCGCCTGCCGGCAGATCGCGAGCACCGCGATCCCGGCGGCCGTCATCGACGCGTAGGCATCGGGACCGCGCCGCATCGCCGTCGAGTAGCCGAAGCCGCCGTACGAATCCTGCTGCTCGCCGACCTGCTGCGCCATCTTCGCCCAGATGGAGCCGTCGATCTTCACGCCCATCGCCTTCGCGGCGCGCAGGCCGAGCGCGGCGTACTGCGTGTTGCTCAGATCCCAGGTGTTGGCCTTGTCGCGATAGCTGAACGCACCGCTCGAGTCGCGATGCGAGAGCAGCTCCTTCGCGTCGGCGCGGGCCAGTTCGAGCCGGTCGGGGAACGACATCGACGCCTCGCACACCATGAGGCGCAGCGCCGCGTCGTAGGTCTCGTCGATCTTCGCCTTGGCGAGCTTCTGCGCCGCCTTGACGAAGACCGGATCGTCGGCGTCGACGCCGTCGTGGATGGCGGCGAGCAGGATCAGCGCCAGTTCGCCCGGACGCACCGTCTCGCGGCCCACCGCCCGCAGGTGGTCCATGAGGGCCGGGCGCGCCTCCTCGAGCGCGCGGTTGACGCGTTCCCGCAGCTCGTCCTGGCACGAGGCGGCCGCCTGGAATCCGAACAGCAGCACGAGACTGCCCAGGCTGGTTCGAGAGGCCACCATCGGCGCCGAGTCTAGCAAGCGTGCGGCGGCTGTGCGGAATCGGGTCCTGCTCGACGGTGGGCAGACGTTCGCGCAACCCGTGCGAAATGCCCGCCATGCGGCCTCGCGATCTCCGTTGCGCGGGGCTTCGTCGGCCGAGCCGGTGCAGCCCCTGCGCTGCAGGCCCGCACGCTCGAGACGGCGGCGCCGGTGCTCACCCGCAGGCCGCGCGGCATCACGGCTGGAGGTGCCTGGCCGCCCGCAGACCGCACTCGAACTGGCGCGTCGCCTCGACGTCCTTGCCGCGCAGGGCGGCCCGCGCGTACGCGCTGGGGGCAGCGAAGCAGCCGCCGCGCCAGACCCGGAATCCGTCCACCGACCGCGATCGCAGGTCATCGCCGGGCCGCCCAGGGTCCGAGTAGGAGCCGTAGCCATCGCGGCACCATTCCGACACATTGCCGTGCACGTCGTACAGGCCAAAGGCATTGGCGGCGAACGAACCGACCGGCGCGTGGATCACGTAGCCGTCCGACCAGGTCTCGCAGACCCACACCCGCCCCGGCTTGGCAGTGGCATCCGCGACATTGGCGTAGTCACGCAGCTGCTCGGGCACGTCCCCGCAACACCAGGGCGTAGTGGTGCCGGCCCGACATCCATACTCCCACTGCGCCTCGGTGGGCAGCGACAGCCCGGTGCGCGACATGAGCCCGTCCGCCGCCGGCCAATCCACGTTCTCGACCGGGTGCGCGAGCGTCGGTGCCGAGATCCGCGGCGGCATGTTCGCGCCGGGAGCGTAGCGACTCGGTAGCTCGCCCTCCGTCAGCCTCAACCATTGTCCCTGGGTCAGCTCGTGACGCGCGAGGAAGAACGGCGCCAGCGTGACGTCGTGAGGCGTTTCGTCGCGCCTTGCCTGTGGGTCGAAGTTGGCGGCATCCGGATCGGTCTTCTGCGCACCCATCGTGAACGTTGCACCGGGCAACAACACGAACACGATGCCGGTTTCGGGCCCAACCTCGATCGATCCATCGGGACGGTGAACCGGGATCTCGAGCGCGGCCGGGTCGCACGTTCCGTCCCACGCCGAACGCAGCTCGTAGAACTCCCACAACCTGGTGATCGGATTCATGCCGATGGGCACCAGGGCCGTTTGGGGGGACAAGTCGATCGGATGCTGCCGGTAGAGCTCTGACGCCACCACACCGTCGGCGCGGGCAATGGCCGCGGTGGCTGCCGCCCAGGTCACGCGTGCTCGGGGGTGACCAGCGCGGAGTTCGCGCAGGTACTTGGCCCAGGCGAGACGGCGCTGCACGTTCGGCCGCGCGGCGATGTCCAACTGCTCGATCTTGCCGAGCAGGCCGGCCAGGGTGTCGAGCAGGAACCGCTCGGATTCGTGCGCAAGGCTGCCTTCCCCGGACTGCGTGGCCCCCTCCTTTGCAGCGCGATCAGGGTCCGCGGCAGTGATCGCCGACCGCGCCCGGGCCTGCAGCTCGCGCACCGTGGTCTCGATCTGCGGCAGCATCGCCAGCAGCTTGCTGGAGTCGCGCAGCCAAGCCTCCATCGCCGGGATTTGCTCGGGCCAGGTCGGGTAGAGGTCGTGCTCCGCGGTGATCAGCCGGTTGTGGAGCACGGCAGCGGCCAGCATCTCGAAGTCCTGCACCTTGGCCGAGAGCTGGCGCGCATTTTCGTCGGCGCGGTGGCGTTGTTCGCGGGCTTGCTCCGTCTGCGCGTTGGATTCGAAGGCGTAGGCCAGCGCGACGGCGGCGCCCGCGACCGCCGTCACGAACACGCCCGAAACGGCGGCCACCTGGCCGCGGTAGCGGCGCGCGACCTTCTTCAGCCGGTAGCCGATGCCTGGTGGTCCCGCGGCAACCGGTTCGTGCGCCAGGTACCGCGCGACGTCGGCCATCATGTCGGACGCCGACTCGTAGCGGTGAGTGCGGTCCTTCTCCATCGCCTTGAGCACGATCCAATCGAGGTCCTGCTGCAGGACCTTGCCGAGAGTGCGCTCACTGGTGCGCCGTTGCGCCGCGATTGCCTCGATGCTGGCCCTGTCGAGCTCCGCGAGCTTCGAGCTCGGCTTCTTCGGGTCGACTTCCCGCAGGATGCGCTGCATCTCCAGCAGGCCGGCGGTCAACAGTTGGTGGGCCGAGAACGGCAGCGTACCGGTCAACAGTTCGTACAAGATCACGCCGAGCGCGTAGATGTCAGTGCGGGTGTCGATGTCTGCCGCGGTCGGGTCAGCCTGCTCCGGCGACATGTACTCGGGTGTTCCCACCACCACACCCATCTCGGTGAACATCGACCGCCGCAGGCCGATCTGGTCGGTGGCACGTGCCAATCCGAAATCGATGATCTTGATGCCGGGTTGGCCTTGGTCTTCGGTGACCAGGATGTTGGAGGGCTTCAAGTCGCGGTGCATGACACCCTTCTGGTGTGCGTGCTGCACTGCTCCGCAGACTTGCTGGAACAGGGCCAGACGGTCGGGGAGTCCCAGCCGATGCCGGTCGCAGTAGTCCGTGATCGGCGTGCCTTTGACGTACTCCATCGCGAAGTACGGCTGCCCGCGCTCGGTCGTGCCACAATCGAACACCTTGGCGATTCCGTCGTGGGTCATCACTGCCAGGGCCTGCCGTTCCAGTTCGAAGCGGCGCACGACCGCCTTGCTGTCCATGCCGAGCTTGATCACCTTGACGGCGACCCGGCGGTGGACGGGTTCTCGTTGTTCGGCGAGGTAGACAGTGCCCATCCCGCCTTCGCCCAGAGTCTCGACCACTCGATAGGGGCCGATGGCGTGCGGACGTGGCGCTTCGTCGTCTGGTGGCCGAGCCGGCGGCATCGGGGTGCCTTGCATGGTTCCTCCGCTCCAGATCGTAGCCGCAGGCCCCCTGACGAGCTGCAAGAGGCACCCTGCCGCGCCCGATCGAATGTAGGATCGTGATTTTGCGCCGGATCCCACCATGCCCCCCCCGCCAACCTCGCCGACCACCGTTCGCGCACTGCCCTGGCGAGAACCCGTGCGCCGTGGCCGCCTGGCGACGCTGCAGCTCAACCTCGGTCGCCACTGCAACATCGCCTGTGCGCACTGCCACGTCGAATCGAGCCCCGCGCGCACCGAGCGCATGTCGGCGGCCGTGCGCGAGCGCGTGATCGCCTGGATCCGCGAGCACCGGCCGCGGACCGTCGATCTCACGGGCGGCGCGCCCGAGTTGATTCCCGGTTTCCGCGAACTCGTCGCCGCTGCGCGCGCGGCGGGTTGCGTCGTCATGGATCGCTGCAATCTCGCCGTGCTCGACGAGCCCGGCCAACAGGACCTCGCCGCGTTCCTGGCCGAGCACCGCGTCGTCGTCGTCGCCAGCATGCCGTGCTATCTGCAGGAGAACGTCGACAAGCAGCGCGGCCGCGGCACGTACACGCGTTCGATCGCGGGCCTGCGGCAACTCAACGCGCACGGCTACGGCCACCGGCCCGAGCTGCCGCTGCACCTCGTCTACAACCCGGGCGGTCCATCCTTGCCGCCCGAGCAACAGGCGCTGCAGGCCAGTTACAAGGAACGACTGCTGGCCGACTGGGGCGTGCACTTCCACGAACTCTGGTGTCTGACCAACGTGCCGATCACGCGCTTCCGGCAGTCGCTGCAGCGCACCGGGCAACTCGAGAGCTACGAAGACCTGCTCTGGCGTTCGTTCAACGCGACGACGCTCGATCACCTCATGTGCCGCTCGACGCTCAGCGTCGACCACGAAGGGCGCCTCTACGACTGCGACTTCAACCTCGCCCTCGACCTGCCGCTCGGTGGCGTCGACGATGGCCGCCGTCTGTGGCACGTGCGACCGGCCGATGTCGAGCAGGGGCCCGTGCCGATGGCGTCGCATTGCCTCGCCTGCACGGCCGGTTGTGGGTCGAGCTGCACGGGCACGCTCGTGAACTGATGCACAGCCTCGTCGTCATGGCGAAGGCGCCCGAGCCCGGTCGCGTCAAGATGCGACTCGCGAGCAGCATCGGCGGGCCCCGCGCCTTGCAGGTCTACCGGCAGCTGTTGGCGGTGACCGCAGCGGCGGCGAACGCATGGCCTGGCCCGGTGCTGCTGGCGACGGCGGGCGACCCGGCGGCGTTCGCGGGCAGCGGCCTCGAGCGCTTCGAGTGCGTGCCGCAGCCCGAGGGTGAGCTCGGTGTGCGCATCGCTGCCGCGCTGCGCGCGGGTCGCGAACGCGCACCGTCGACGATCGTGATCGGCAGCGATTGCCCGGGCCTCGATGCCGACGCGCTGCGCGCCGTCGCCGCGTTGTCGACCATCGCCGCGTTCGGACCCGCGGTCGACGGCGGCTTCTGGTCGATCGCCACCGGCGTGGCGGCGACTGCCGACGTGCTCGAGCGAACCAAGGTACCGTGGTCGACCTCGAACACGCTCGCCCTGCTGCGCGCGGAGCTCGCCGACGCTGGATTGAGAAGCCAGCTCGGGCCGACCCTCGCCGACTGCGACACCGAGTTGGACCTGCGCCGCGCGATCGCGGCGGGGCACCTGCCGCCACTGCCACCCGAGTCCGCCGCTTGAGCAGCCAGGACCCGGCCATGCCCGCGCCACCCTTGTCGAACGCGCTTGCCGCCGATGCGCGCGTCGCGGTGGTGATCCCCGCCATCGACGAAGAGCGGGCGCTGCCGGCGGTGTTGGCGGAGATCCCGCGCGATCTCGTCGCCGAGATCGTCGTCGTCGACAACGGCAGCGTCGATCGCACGGTCGAGGTCGCCCTGGCCGGTGGTGCCCGCGTCGTGCACGAACCGCGACGCGGCTACGGCTCGGCCTGCCTCGCGGGCATCGCCGCGACGCCGGACAGCGACGTGCTGGTGTTCCTCGACGGCGACCATTCGGACTACCCCGAAGACCTGCGGCGTCTGTTGCCGCCGGTGCTGTGCGGCGACGCGGACCTCGTCATCGGTTCGCGCATGGTGCACGCCGAGTCGCGCCGTGCGCTGCTGCCGCAGGCACGCTTCGGCAACCGCCTCGCGACCGTGCTCATGCGCCTCTGCTTCGGCATCCGCTGTACGGACCTCGGTCCGTTCCGCGTGGTCCGGCGCCCGGCCTTGCTCGCGCTCGGCATGCAGGACCGCGACTTCGGCTGGACCGTGGAGATGCAGCTGCGCGCGAAGCTCGCCGGCCTGCGCGTGCTCGAACTGCCGGTTCGCTACCGCCCGCGCATCGGCGCGAGCAAGATCAGCGGCACCGTGAGCGGCACCGTGCGCGCCGGCTACAAGATCCTGGGCACGATCTTCTGGTACCGCTTGCGCCCACCGCGCCCGCCCAAGCGGCTCTCCTGAAGCCGGGCGCCCGGTGACGCCCCTGCTCGCGGTCAGGCGCCGACGTCGCGCAACGCCTTCGACTGCGGACTCGAGCCCAGCAATTGACTCGCGAGTTCCGGCACCAGGCGACCCTGCACATCGACGATCGTCGTCGGCTCGAACCACGAACGGAACCGCGCGTGCACCGGGAACGCCGGCGTGTACAGCCGGTCGATCTTCTCGGTCGTGCTGACGTGCGTGCGCACGAGATCGCGCCGGCCCAGCACCGCACGCAACGGCGCCGCCCCAGCGCGCACGAGCGATGGCAACCCGCTCAGCGCCATGTCGCGCGCCAACGCGACGAGCAGCTGGCGCGCGTTGAGCGTGCGGCGGTAGCGCTTCGCGAACCCGACCGCGTGGCGCATCACGTTCCGGCGATAGCCGCGCAGGCTCTGCAGGTCGCGCACGAACTCGCCGACCTCGTCGATGGGATCCATCGGTTGCAGGCAAAGCGTCGTGCCGTCGAGATCGCGCAGCCGCGTGCCCGGCAGCAATCGGCCCGCCTGCGCCAGGTCGCGGAAGAACGGCGTGCCCGGGAACGGGATCGGCAGCACGACGAAGGACGGCAGCGTGATCTCGGTGCAGCTCGTCACGAACTCCAGTTCGTCGCGGATGCTGGCCAACGAACGCGAGCTGACGTCGGCGATCAGCCCATAGACGAGCAGGATGCCGTGCTCGAGGCAGTTGCGGATCAGCTCCACCTGCGGGAGGACCTTGTTCTGCGCCTTGTGGAAACGATCGAGCGAGCCGGCGTCGAACGACTCCAGCCCGCAGAACAGCACCTCGCAGCCGGCGGCGCGCGCGAGTTCGAGGTTGTCCTCGCGCAGGAAGAAGTCGCTCGTGACCAGCGCGCCGAAGCCGCCGAACCAACCCTGCCGGTGCATGTCGCCGATCAGTTCGAGGCGGGCGAGGAAGTGCTGGCGGTCGTTGCCGTAGAAGTTGTTGTCGATGAACAACAGGAAGCGCCGCCGGCCGCCGGCCTCGATCTGGCGCCGCAGCGCCGCGAGGTCGTAGCGCACGTACTTGCGACGCTCACCCGTCAGCGAGCAGAACGTGCACGCGAAGTTGCAGTAGCGCGTCGACTCGACGTGCCCGAACGACTTGAGCCAGTAGGCGAGGTCGTACCGGGGCACCATCTCGGGATCGGCATGGTCGGCGCCGAACACGGTGGTGACCACATCGAGCATCTCTTCGACGTCGCCGTGGCAACACCAGTCGAAGAACTGCCGGCTGAAGTCGGGCAGCGCGCGGATCGCGGGTCCACCGGCGACGACGACGACCGCCGGGTTGCGCGATCGCGCGTAGGCCGAGAGGTGCAGGAATCGATCGAAGGCCGCGGTCAAGCCCGTCAGCACCAGCATGTCGGGCCAGCCGAGCACCGCCGGGTCCTCGAGCGGCCCGCTGGACTGTTCGTCCCAGAGCCGCACCTCGCACCGTTCGCGCGCGAACGCGCCGGCGAGCACCACGGGCCCCATCGCTTTCAGCACGGTCGTGGGCCGCCGGGTCGGACGCCGCGCATCGTCGAGGTAGGCGTTGACGATCAGCACGCGCTTCTTCGTGGCGACCGTTGGCTTGGACGACATGGCACGATCCGGGATGGGCGAGCGTCCGGGTGGTGTCCGTCGTCGTGCGAGCCACTTCACCGTTGCTCGCCGAACCTGTCCAGGGGGGGCCGCAGAAGGTGCGAACACACGTCGCGGTCCACGCAGCTGCGCCTAGACTCTTCGCGTTTGCGCCGCTTCGTCACCGAACCCTCGCCCGGAGTGCCTCCGTCGCCACGGACTCGCGGCCTCATGCTCGCTGCGCTGCTGCCGGCGCTGTTCTCCATCTGGCTCTATTGGCCGGCTTGCGACGGTGGCCTGCTGTCCGACGACCTGGCGCTCATGGGGTACCTGGTTCAGCCGGGTCCGTCCGGGCCCGAACTGCACTGGCATCGCGTCTACGACGACTTCGTCGGGCCGTGGGCGTTTGGCAGCTTTGCCTTCTACCGGCCTCTGGTGACGCTGTCGCTGGCCGTCGAGTATTGGGCCGGCAACGGGGCGGAGTGGGTGTTCCACACCTCGTGCGTCGTCGCGTTCGCGCTCACCGTCATGTCGTGCGGGGTTCTGTTCGGCATGCTCGCCGGCCGCGCGGCGGCCTTTGCCGGGGCGCTGTTGCTGGCGGCTCATCCCGCGGCGCACGAGCCGATCTGCTGGATGTGCACGCGGGCCGACTTCATGGTGCTGATGGCGAGTGCCTGGGCCTGCATCGGGTTCGTCAACTACCTGCGACATGGCAGGCGCCGCCACTTGTTCGGCACCGTGGTCGCGTCGGTGCTCGCACTGCTGAGCAAGGAGCCAGGCATCCTGCTCGCCGTCTGGTTCCTGTTGCTCGACCTCGCCGAGCGCGGCAACCGCGTGTCTCTGCGGACGCGGTTGTGGCTGCACCTGCGGCTGGCGCCCTTGTGGATCCTGTATCTGGGATGGCGGTGGTGCACGCTGGGAATCCTGGTCGGCAGCGAGGCGCCGGCGGCCGCGCACGGCACCGCCTCGATCTGGCTCGCGCTGCAGGCCGCCAAGTTGCGTGCGTGTGTGGCGCCGTTCGGCAGCCACCTGCCAGCGACCACGGCCGTGACCACAGGTCTGCTGGTCGGTTGGGTGGTCCTTCTGGGCTGGTTCTGGCCGGGCAATCGCCGCTTCATCGCGCTCGGCGTCGTCTGGATGCTGCTGGGCTTCCTGCCCGCGCAATGGCTGCCGATCACGGCGAACTTCTGGGGCGGTCGCATCGTCCTGATGTCGTTCGTCGGCGTCGCCCTGGTCGTCGGAACGGTGCTCGGCGGCAACGGCGGTCCACGCTGGTTTCGTTGCGTGGGAACTGCTCTGCTCGGGCTCGCGGTGGTCGACCTGGCGATCGGCACCCGAGCGCTGCAGGCGGAGTACGTGAAGTCGTGGGCGCACATGCGCGTCCTGCGCGAACAGATCGATGCGGCCGGCAGTCGAGCCACCGTCGAACAACCGCTGGTCCTGTTGTTCGCGAAGAATCACGAATGCGAACACCCGTTCCTCGAGCCCGAGATGGCCTTTCCGATCGTCGAGACGCCGCTGGCCTCGGCGGATCATCCGTTCGTCTCGTTGTGCCATTCGTTCCACGGCGTCGGGGTCCGGTGGCTGCTCGAGCGCGAGGTCGGGCCGATGCGAACCATGTGGCAGCACGGGGCCAGGCTGTGCTACTGGTCGACGCGATTCACGCAGGGTCAGCTGGCGCTCGTGCCATCGCCGCAGGAGACCGGCCCGATCGAACTTCTACCTGGCGCCGACGGCACGTTCCTGGTCCAGGGAGGGGCGGCATCCCCGTGGCCGATCGCCGGCGTTCGCGTCGCGAGCGCGGCGCCGTTCGCTGGCGGCGAACTGACGTGGCTCGGCGCGCAGCGAGGCGAAGACACCGGCGTGGTGCAGATCGGCCGGGCTCAGCGCGGGGTGCACGATTGGTTCGCGGAGGTCGACCTCAGTGAAGACTTCGACTTCTTGATCCGCGGCGCGATCGGCAAGGGCATTGTCGGGTTCTCGGCAACGCTCGTTCCGACGAGCGCCGAGACCGCGCTTGCGACCGCGCTGCAGGTCATCGCACCCGTGCCCGGTGCACCGTTGTCGTCACCGCTGCGCGGCGCCAGGTTGACGTTCGGCGAGCTGCTCGAGCGGCCACTGTGGTCGAGTGTTCCGGCGGACGCGGAGTCCGGGTCGGCCGCGATCGTGCTCATGAACGGCTGGTGCCCCCTGCGCATCCCCTTCGTCGATGGCCGGCTGAGGCCGTTGCTCGACCTGAGTGTGGTGTCGTTCGAGTTGCGGCGATGGATCCACGTCGATCGCTTCTACTACTACCTCGAATGCCGGCACGGGGGCCGGGCCTGGCGCTCGGCGGTCGATTGGTTCGTGCTCGACGGTGGCTGAGGTCCGCACGCCGCGATGGGCCGCGGCGCGGCCCCCGCTTGGCGCCGGGCAAACGTTCGGTCAACCTGTGCAACATGCCGACCAAACGCATCGCGATCACGGGGGCGTCGGGCTTCGTCGGCCGAGCGCTCGCGTCCCATCTGACCGCCGCGGGACACGAAGTGCTTGCGCTCGTGCGCGGCGAGGCGCAGAGCGCGGGGCAGGTTGCCTGGAACCCCGGCACGGGTGCGCTCGATCGCGAGGCCCTCGGGGCCGTCGATGCGGTCGTGCACCTCGCCGGCGAGAACGTGGCCGGCGGCCGCTGGTCGGCCGCCAGGAAGCAGCGCATCGCCGCGAGCCGCGGGCCCGCGACCGAGGCGCTGTGCCGCGCTCTCGCGGCGCTGCCCCACCGGCCGGCCGTGTTCGTCGGCGCCTCGGCGACGGGCATCTACGGCGACCGCGGCGAGCTGGTGCTCGACGAACGGAGTCCGCGCGGCAGCGGCTTCCTCGCCGATGTGGCCGCAGCCTGGGAGGCCGGCACCGAACCCGCCCGCGCAGCCGGCATGCGCGTGGTCAACCTGCGCATCGGCGTGGTGCTCGACGGCAGCGGCGGCGCGCTGCGCAAGATGCTGCTGCCGTTCCGGCTCGGCCTCGGCGGCCGGCTCGGCCACGGCCGCCAATGGATGAGCTGGATCACGCGTCACGACCTCGTGCGCGCGGTGTCCTGGGTGCTCGCCCACCAAGCGCTCCCCGGGCCCGTGCTCGCGGTGGCGCCGAACCCGGTGCGCAACCGCGAATTCACGCAGGCTCTGGCTCGCGCGCTGCACCGGCCGGCCGTGTTGCCGGTGCCTGCGTTCGCGCTGCGCGTGCTGTTCGGCGAGATGGCGGACGCGCTGCTGTCGAGCCAGCGTGCGATCCCCGGTGCCCTGACCTCGTCCGGCTTCCTGTTCGAGCACCCGGAGATCGGGCCGGCACTGCGCACCTTGCTGGGGTGATGACTGCCCGCGGCGGCGAGCCTTCCATGGCACGGAGAAACGAACTCGGCGGAACCGGGGCGGTCGCAGCGCGTCGGAGCACGACTTCCTCCTCGGCTCCCCCTCGACCGACCACGATGCCAGCACCCACCTCCGCCCGTCTGCTCTTCTCGCTCGTCCTCGCTGCCGCGACCGCCACCGCGCAGGCGCCTGCCGAAGACTGCCTGCGCCTGGCCCGTTGCTGCAACGCGTTCGCCGCCGACCTGGTCGCCAAGCTCCCCGAGAACGCGCGCACCTGCTCCCCGGCCAGCATCTCGATCGCGTTGCTCATGCTGCTGCCCGGCGCCAGGGGCCTGACCGCCGCCGAGATCGCCAACGTGCTGCACCTGCCGGTCGACCTGCGCGACGAACGTCTGTCGACCGCCGCGTCGCAGCTGCTCGAGCAATCGGGCGTCGTCGCGGGTCGAAACCAGGCTCGCAGCGAACCCGCAGCGTTGTACCTGGCCAACGACCTCTGGGTGCAGAAGGGCCATGCCCTCGTCGACAGCTACGTCGCGCTGCTGCACGGCTCGTTCGGCGCCGATCGCCGATCCGTCGACTTCGCTGCCGCCCCGGACGCCGCGCGCCAGACGATCAATGCGCACGTCGCCGAGGCGACGCACGATCGCATCCGCGACCTGATCCCGCCGGGGTTGCTCGACGAGTCGACGCGCGTGGTGCTGACGAACGCGCTCTGGTTCAAGGCCGCCTGGGAGCACCCGTTCAGCAAGGCTGCCACGCAGGACGCGGCGTTCCACCTCGCCGACGGCACGAGCGCCGACGTGCCGATGATGCGGATCGCCGAGAGCTTCCAGTACGCAGAGGCCGCCGACTGGCAGTTCCTGTCGATGCCGTTCGCCGCAGCACACATCTGCTTCGAGGCGATGCTGCCGTGCGCCGGGCAGTCCCTGGCCTCGGCCGAACACACGCTGCTCACGCGCGGCCACGAGCAGGCGATCGGCTGGCAACAGGTGCGCGTGAGCCTGCCGCGCTTCCGCGTCGCCGCTGGCCATTTCCTGCGCGAGCCGCTCATTGCCCTCGGCATGCACGACGCGTTCGCGCCTGGCGCAGCCGACTTCTCGGCCATGGACCCCCAGAAGCAGCTCGTCGTCGACGACCTCGTGCACCGCACCTGGATCGACGTCGACGAGAACGGTGCCGAAGCCGCGGCCGCGACCGCGATGGTGTTGAAGGCCGGTGCCGCCGCGCCCCGTGGTGAACCGAAGCTGTTCGTCGCCGACCGGCCGTTCGCCTTCGTGCTGCGCGACACGCGCACCGGCCTCGTGCTGTTCGCCGGGCGCGTCGACGACCCGCGCGCGACGAAGCAAGCCGGCGGGTAGCCGGGACGCAGCGGGCCCGGTGATCGCAAGATCACGGCTGCGAGCGGAACGCCACGCCCGCGGCGATCTCGACGACGAGGACCGCGGCGACGAGCCAGTCGACGGTCACGCAGAACGGCGGCCACCAGCGGGTGTTGGCCACGAACTGGGTGCGGTGCTGCCAGAGGTCCTTGACGCCGTGCGCGAAGTAGGCGACGACGAGCAGCCACGCGGTCTCGGTCACCGCGGCGGCGGCGAGCACGACGAACAGCGCCGCGACGATCGTCTCGACGACGAGCACCTTGGGGCGCCCGTCGGCGACGGCGAAGCCGATGTAGACCGCGGTGATCAGCGAGATCGAGAGCGCGTGCACGGTCGCCTGGTCGAGCCACCAGAAGCCGAGCGGCGCAACCACGGTGAGACCGCCGAAGACGACGCCCCACAGCATCGGCGTGCGCAGCGATGCGCCCGGCTCGGCCGCGCCGGAATGCGCCATCAGTGCTCGCCGCCGAAGTTCCGCATCGGCTGCGCATCATGGCGGCGTCGTGCACGATGCGGAAGTCCGGGCTGCCGACCCATTCCGGCCGGCCCGGCAGCCGGGGCTTTCCCCGCACCGCCCCGGCGCGTATGCGTGCAGCCATGTCCGTTCTGCACCGCACGCTCCTGCTGGCCCCGATGCTCGCCGCGCTGGCCGCCGGCCTGCCGGGCCAGAAGACCCCGCCCGCTCCCGAGGCGGGCGAAGACCCGGTGCTGGCGAGCGACATCCAGGCCTTCTCTGCCTGGCTGCAGGACTACAAGGCGGGCGCGGTGCGGCTCGTCAAGGAAGACCGTTCGGACGAGGAGGCGATCGCGAAGATCGACGCGCAGATGGCGAAGCTCGCGGCCTGGAACACGCTCGCCGCCGCCAAGATGCTGTTCGAGGCCGCGAGCATCGAGCCGAAGCCGCCCGGTGCCACCTCGTCGACCGAGCTCATCGACTACCAGCGCGAGCTGCAGCCGTGGCGCATCCAGACGATGGCCAGCGCGCACCTGCGCAAGATGACGGGCGACGGCATCCTGCCGTGGCTGCTGCAGATGCTGAACGCGCCCGGCATCCGCGCCAACAAGAAGAACCAGGACCAGATCAACGCCGCCGCCGTGCTGCGCATCCTCGGCGGCCACGAGAGCGTCGAGGCCCAGCTCGAACTGCTGCGCGCCTGCCGCTCGATGCCGACGGAGCTGCGTGTGAAGGCCGTCAACGCGATGGCCAGGGACGCCACGCTCGAACTCGTGCCGACCCTGATCGAGCTGCTGCACGACACCGAACCCAACGTGCGCATCGCCGCCGCGAACGCGATCGGCACGGCCATGCAGCCGCACGTCGACGAATCGCTCGGCCAGGTGCCGACCGGCGAGGTGCTCAAGCTGCGCGACCTCGAACTCGGCAAGCTCGAGGACCTGCTCGTGCGCGACCAGATCTGGCAGGTGCGCAGCGCCGCCGCGTTCGCGTTGGCGATCCAGAAGTGCAAGCCGGTCGTGCCGGCGCTGATCCGCGGGCTCGAAGCCGAGCTGACCCGCAAGAAGGATCCGTGGGCGATGGATCTGCGCCTGCACAAGCTGCTCGAGGGCCTGACCGGCCAGACGGTCGTGCGCGGCAGCATCGCGCCGTGGAAGGAGTTCTGGGCCCGCGAGGGCGCGGGCTTCACGGTCGCACTGGCGGGCAGCAGAGCACCGGCCTCGGCCGCCGCCGACAAGTACCAGAAGTTCTTCAACCTCGAGATCGATTCGGACCGCATCCTGTTCGTGCTCGACTTCAGCGGTTCGATGGCGGAGCCGGTGCAGCTGCAATCGACGACGACGGGCGCCGCGCCGGGCACGCCGACGACGAAGGCGGAGATCGTCGTGCGCGAGCTCAAGAAGCTCATCATGTCGCTGCCCGACGGCGCGCTCGTCAACCTCGTGGTGTTCAGCGAAGGCGTGCGCGTGTGGCGACAGGAGGGCGGCCGGCCGGCCCTGGTCAAGCTCGACGACGAGACCCGCGACGACCTGCTCGGCAACTTCCTCGACAGCCTGCGCCCCAACGGCCCGACCAACCTCTATGGCGCGATGGACAAGGCCCTGGACTTCGCCGGCCGCGCGCTGTTCGACAAGTACTACTCGGCCGGCTTCGACACGCTGTGCGTGATCTCCGATGGCGCGCCGACGGCGGGCGCCGTCGTCGACAAGGACGAGATCCGCCGCCGCGTGCGCGAGGCCAACCAGCTGCGCAAGATCACGATCAACTGCATCACCTTCGGCGACAAGAACGACACGGACTTCCTGAAGCCGATGGCCGAGGAGAACGGCGGCCGGCACATCCACGTCGAGTGAGGTGTGCGGGTCCCTGGATCGACCAACCAGCCACCGCATCGAAGCTCCGGGCCTTCACGGAACAGCCGTTTGCTGAAACCAGGGCCCGGCCCTTCCAAACAGTGCGTCTTGGCGTTCCTCTCTCCGGAAGAACCCTTCTCGTCGCCCGCGCTCCCACCCAATGCTCATGCCCGAACCGCGACCGTCCGGCGAAGCCTTCGCCGTCGACCAGCTCCGCAGCGACCCGCATCTGGACTATCCGACCGTGCGCGACCTCGCCGCGCGCGCCGGCGTCTCACTGCAACCGATCCAGTACGGCCGGGCGCGCCGGCAACTGGGTCTGCCCGCGCTGCGCGATGCGCACCATGGCGATGCGCACCATGACGGAACACCCACGCAACCGCCGCGCGAAGCGTCGATGAGCTCGCCGTCGACGGACGGCGTCGAGCGCGAAGTCGCCGCGGCGAAGCCCAGGCCGACGCGCGGCGGCTCCCCGGCGTTCGAGTTCCTCGTGCAGCAACTGCGCGCCGACCCCACGCTCGTCTACGCAACGCTGCGCGACCGCGCGACGGACCTCGGACACAAGGTCGCACCGATCATGTACGGCCGCGCCAAGGCGCTGCTGGGCCTCGTGCCCGTGAAGCCGCGCGGCAGCAAGAAGGCGCGCAAGCAGGCACCCTCGAGCGAAGCAGCGCCGCCGCTCCGGCTGCGGCAGGTCGATTCGGTGGCCGCCGACAGGGTCGCGCGCCGGCCCGACGACGGACACAGCCTCGACCAGCTCGTGGACCTGGTCCGCGACCTCGACGCCGAACGCCGCCGACTGCGCGACGTGCTCGAACGCGTCGTGGCGATGATCGACGAAGCGCTCGGCTAGTCGCTGGCCGAGACCGCGCCAACATGGTCGCCCGATGCCCGCCGCCGCTCGCGCGCAGGCAATCAGCCGCCGAGCCGCACCGATGAGCTCGCGCGCCGGCCCGGTCCCCGAGCCGGCCGCGGTCGACGGCGATGCGGCGTTCGTGTTCTCCATGCGCGCGATCCTGACCTTCTGAGGGCGGATCGGCGGCGCACGAACCCCGCCATCGCGATCAGACGACGGTCGCCGGCGCAGGTTCGCGCGCTAGCATGCTCACCGCCGAACGCGCCGCGCCCTCGAGCGTCGACGGCAGGCCGGTCGCCGTCCAATCGCCGCAGACGCGCAGGTTGTCGGGGCCACCGGCGAGCGGTCCCGGCGCGGGCCGCAGCTGCGCGCTGCCCGGCGCC
>DASUFY010000237.1:0-36237 GCA_036274315.1 Planctomycetota bacterium
CTGCTGGCAGGCGGTCGCGGTGCGGTTCCTGACAGTGTGTCGGTGCGGCGCAAGATTCCCCGTGACACCTTGCGGCACCGCGAGAAAGCGGATAGCGTGCTCCCATTCCCCGATTGGCTGCCGAGTTCGGGGTCGCAGCGGCGGTTTCGACGCGCTGCGCTGGGCTTGCCGTCGGTTCCTCCATTGGGAACGTTGGCAGGGAAAACCCCGCCGGGCAATGTAGCCGCGAGGGCGCCCGGCGCGAGCCGCCGCGAACGCGGCGCGCCAACAGGCGCGGACCCGCGCGGGTTTCCGCGCGCGCACTCAAGGGCGTGCTCGGCCATCCCGATATGCCACTCGGACCAATGCGGGTCTCGGAAGCGCCGTTGCGGCACGTTCCGCGCCCGGACTCAGATCATGACGACGGGCACGAACTGGCGGCCGGGCGGCGTCTGGTTGCTATCGCTACTGGCCGGCTGCGTGGCCCCGACCACGAGCGCTCGCGAGGGCTCCACCGAACCGGCCGAACCGGCCGCGGTGGCGGCCGTCTCGCTGGCAGCCGATCTCGAGCTGGCGCCGCCGGCACCGAGCCCGCTGTTGGAGCCCGCGATCCAATTCGTCAGTGAGCCGCCGACGCTCGCGCCGGTGACGCACGTGATCGGCTCGGCGCACGAGCCGGCGACGATCGACGTCGCGGTCGGCCAGCAGCTCCGCTTCGTCAACCACGACGCCATCTGCCACGGCCTGTTCTCCTCGTCGGCGCCCAACACGTTCGATCTCGGCTTCCTGCGGCCCGGAGCCGGCGCCACGGTCTCGTTCGCGCACCCGGGTGTCGTGCACGTCTACTGCTCGCTGCACGAACACTGCCAGCTCACGATCCGGGTGGCCGCCGATCCGCGATGATCGTGTTGCGGCACAAGGTGGCGCGCTGCCGGCGGCGAATCGGCACCTGGGTGCGCCGTTGGCGCCGCGGCACGCTGCGCGTCACGCTCGGCACCCGCATCCTGCTCGTGCTCGTGGCGGTCGCGACGACGTCGACCGCGCTGTCGGTGCTCATGCAGGACAGTTCGCTGTCGGCCGACCTGCGCAACGCGGCGCGCGTGCGCCTGCGGCGCGCCGGCGAGATCGTCAAGCAGCTCGTCGACGAACGGCTCACGACCCAGAGCGATCGCTACCGCGCGCTGGCCTCGAGTCCGCAGTTCCTCGCCAACGTCGAAGCCGGACACCAGCCGACGCTCGCGTACTTCGCCGAGCAGCTGCGGCCCGTGCACGATGCGGCGGCGATCCTGTTCCTCGACGCCGAGGACCGCGAGATCGCCGCATCGGGCGACGTCGGGCTGCGGGCCGCGGTGCTGCGCGCCGCACCGTCGTCGCGCGCGGCCGCGCGCGATCGGCCGCTGACGACGGTCGTGCGGTGGCACGACGAGCCGCATGCGGTGGCCTACATCCCGATCCGCGACGGCACGCGACGGCGCGGCAGCCTCGTCGCCGTCGAACGGGTGCGGCCCGAGGAACGTGCGGCGTGGTCGAGACTGTGTCGCGCCAACGTCGCGCTGGGGCCGGCGTCGTCGGCCGAGCAGCTGTCGTTCGCGCTGGCACCGATCGGCGATCTGCAGCTGCGCGTCGAGGCCCCGTTCGATCTCGAGGACCAGGCCCTGCAGCGTTCGCGCGGCAACCTGCTGGCCGGCGGCATGCTGGGGCTCGCGCTGGCGCTCGCCGCGAGCATCCTGCTGGCTCGCAACCTCGTGCGGCCGATCCGCGCCATCCAGAGCGCCACCGACCGCATCGGCGCCGGCGAACTCGGCACGCGCCTCGACGAGGGCCGCAACGACGAGGTCGGCGACGTCGCACGATCGTTCAATCTGATGCTCGACAGCCTGCAGCGCAACATGCGCGACCGCGCGGTCTTCGAGAACCAGATCAGCCACCTCGCCTACCACGACAGCCTCACGGGTCTGCCGAATCGGCGCCTGCTCAAGCAGCGGCTGGCGGCCGCGCTCGAGCTCGCGCGCAGCCAGACCTCGCAGATCGCCGTGATGTTCCTCGATCTGGATCGGTTCAAGAACGTCAACGACACGCTCGGCCACAGCGCCGGCGACTCGCTGCTGCTCGAGGTCGCCAGTCGCCTGCACACCTGCATCGAGGACGTGGTCGCGCCGGGATCGCGCTTCGACGGCGCGGCCATGCTGGCCCGGCTCGGCGGCGACGAGTTCACGCTCATGGTCACCGACATCGCCGATCGCGACCAGGTGGCGGGCCTCGCCGATCGCATCATCGCGGCGTTGTCGAGCCCGTTCGACGTCACCGGCCACGAGGTCACGGTCAGCGCGAGCCTCGGCATCGCGATGGCGCCCGACGACGCGCACGACGCGGAGACTCTGCTGCGCGACTCCGACATGGCGATGTTCCACGCCAAGACCCGCGGCGGTCGCGGCTACGAGTTCTACGCCGACTCGATGGAGGAGATCGCCGCGCGGCGGCTCGCGCTCGAGAACAAGCTGCGGCGCGCGCTCGAGAACGACGAGTTCGAGCTGTTCTTCCAGCCCAAGCTCGACCTCGAGACCAACCAGATCACGGGCATGGAGGCGCTGCTGCGTTGGCGCGCCGCGGGTCTGGAGGTCGTGTCGCCCGACGAGTTCGTGCCGCTGGCCGAGGAGACGGGCGCGATCGTGCCGATCGGCGACTGGGTGCTGCGCAGGGCCGTCGAACAGTGTCTCGCCTGGCAGGCGGAGGGCCTGCCGCAGGTACGCATCGCCGTCAACGTCTCGGCGCGCCAGATGGAACACCGCGACGACTTCGTCGCCAAGGTGGCCGAGCTGCTGGCCGAGACGGGCCTCGAGCCGAGCCTGCTCGAGCTCGAGATCACCGAGAGTTCGCTGCTCAAGGACGAGGAGGCCGCGGTCGCCCTGATGCACCGCGTGCGCGAACTCGGCGTCGGTCTGTCGCTCGACGACTTCGGCACCGGCTACTCGTCGCTGAGCTACCTGCGGCGCATGCCGATCGACACGCTCAAGATCGACCGCTCGTTCATCCAGGGTGCCGACGGCAACCCGGCCGACGCGGCGCTGGTCGGCTCGATCGTCGCGATGGCCAAGGTGCTCGGCCTGCGTGTGGTCGTCGAGGGCGTCGAGACCCGCAGGCAGCGCCGCTTCCTCGAGCAGCTCGGCTGCGACGAGATCCAGGGCTTCCTGATCAGCCGCGCGGTGCCCGCGGCCCAGGCGGCAGCCATGCTGCGCCGGCGGCCGCGCAAGCGCCGCCTGCCGGCAGTGCTGCGCAAGCGCCGTTCGCGAGCCCTGGTCTGAGGGCCGCCGGCGCCTACAGCAGCCGTCGCGGCACGGCCTCGCGCCACTGCCGGCGCGCCACCTCGGTCGCACCCTCGTGCGCGACGAGATCGGCCTCGAAGTGGAACGCACCGGCGTCGGCGTGGAGCCGGGTGTGCAGATCGACGCGCGCGCAGAAGGTGCCGCGCCGCGAGATGGTCCGGTGCCACACGTCGATGCACGCCGACAGCGGGTCGTCGGGATGGATGCAGAAGCGCTCGCGCATGCCGTGGCCGGTCTCGAGGTCGATGTCGTAGAAGCGCCGCAGCGACGGTTCGCCGTCGGGCCCGAAGTCGAGCTCCGTCTCGAGGCAGAGCACACCCGTGCCCGGATCCTCGGCCGTGTGCCGCCGCACGCCGCCCTCGTGCAGGTCCGTGAACGGCGGCGCCGGGCCGGCGCTCGGCTCTGCGAACGGCGGCAGCAGGTCGTCGTCGGCCCGCGGCGGCCGCTCGGGCAGCAGCAGTTCGCAGCCCGCCGGCGACAACGTCATGGTCGCGGCCTCGGGCGAGGGCCAGACCATCGGCCAGTACGCGGTCGAGATGGCCAGCCGGATGCGGTTGCCGGCCGCGAAGACGTGCGCGAGGTCGTTGAGTCGCACCTCGACCGGCTGCGGCACGCCGATCGGCATGGCTTCGGCGGCCGCGTGCGAGGCGCGGTGCGCGAGGTTCGCGAGGCCGAAGCTGACGCGCGCGGAGGTGCCGTCCGGGAACACCTCGCAGAGCCGCACGCACAGGAACGCGGCGGGTCGGTCGACGGCGACCGAGAGGCGCACGACCGGGGCGCCGAGCAGCGGCAGTTCGACGGCCAGCGGCGCCGAGTCGAAGCACGACGAACGCGCGTCGTCGGCGCGCTGGTCGTCGGGATGTTCGCCCTCGATGCCGAACGCGCACCAGGCACCGGCCGCCGCACCCGTGTGCTGGGCCGAGCCGTGCACGAAGGCGCGCTCGGCCTCGGCGCCGCCGGCCGGCACGAGCCCACCCTTGCTGAACACGAAGCGGCGCGGCACGATCGACGGGCTCGGCCATTCGCGCTCGGCGATCCATCGCCCGGCACGATCGGGCCAGCCGGGTGCCGGTCGCGCGCTGTGCTGCTGCCAGGCCCGCAGCCGCGGCGCGTCTTCGATGCCGTTCTCGATGCCGCGCAGCCAGCGGTCCCAGAAGCGCACGGCCTCCTGCAGGAAGCCGATCGCGGGCCCCGGCACGCCTTCGTGCGGGTAGACGTGCGCCCACGGCCCGATCAGGCCGTGGCGCGGACACGACAGGCCGGCGAGCAGCCGCAGCACGGCGTTGCTGTAGCCGTCGGCCCAGCCGCTGATGGCCCAGACCGGCACGCGCACGGCGCCGAAGTCCTCGCAGATCGAACCGTGGCGCCAGTAGTCGTCGCGGTCCGGGTGACGCAGCCAGCGAGCCGGGAACGGCGCGATCGCCGCGATGCGGGCAAGCCACAGCTCGCGCCAGGCGGGGCCGGCCAGTTCGGGGTCGGGCGGCTGCGCACACAGCGCCATGAGCATCGAGCCCCACAGCAGGTTCTCGTTGAGCAGGCAGCCGCCCATGTAGTGGGCGTCGTCGGCGTAGCGGTCGTCGCTGGCGCAGACCACGATCACGGCGCAGAGCTGCGGCGGGCGGCGAGCCGCGACCTGCAGCGCGCCGAACCCGCCCCACGACTTGCCGATCATGCCGATCCTGCCGTTGCACCACGGCTGCGCGGCGATCCACTGCAGCACATCGAGCGCATCGAGCTGTTCCTGCTCGGTGTACTCGTCCGCGAGCACACCCTCGGAGTCGCCGGTGCCGCGCACGTCGACGCGCACCGCGGCGTAGCCGTGGCCCGCGAACCAGCGATGCATCGGTTCGTCGCGCACGCGCGTGCCGTCGCGCTTGCGGTACGGGATGACCTCGAGCACGGCAGGCACGGGCGTCTGCCCGGACATGGCCGGCAGCCACAGCCGCGCTGCGAGCCGCACGCCGTCGCGCACGCGCACGGCGACGTGTTCGACATCGACGATGTCGTGCGGGAAGCGTTCGACGACGTGCAGGTCCGGCACGCGCGACAGCCTAGGGCCGACGACGGATCGTCGCCATTCAGCTGCCGTTCTGCTGCAATGGGCGGGTGCAGCGCGTGCGTGTCATGTTCCCGACGGCATGGGACCGCCAGCAACTGCTGGCGCGGCCGGAGCTCTGGGCGGAGGAGTTCGAGCTCGTGCTCGAGGCGCCCGACGACGCCGACTGCGCGAACGACTTCGACGTGCTCGGCTGCATCGACGCGGCCGTGCGCAGCTTCGCCGGGTCCACCGACGGCGTGTTCAGCTCGTCGGACTACCCGGGCATCGCGGTCGCCGCGGCCATCGGCACCGCCCTCGGGCTGCCGGCCAGCCATCCCGCGTCGATCATGCGCGCCGCCCACAAGGGCCTCGCGCGCGCCGTGCAGGCGGTGCAGCTGCCGCTCGAGACGCCGGCGTTCCAGGTGCTCGATCCCGACCACCTCGACGGCGTCGACGTCGTGGTGCCGTTCCCGTGCTACGTCAAGCCGGCCAAGGGGTGCTTCTCCGTGCTCGCGCGCCGCGTCGAGGACGCGACGCAGCTGCGGGCCTTCCTGCGCGATCCGCTGGTCGCGCGCTACCGGCGCGACTACCTGCGCATCTACTGCCGGCTCGTCGCGCGCTACCTGGGTCCCGGCATCGACGGCACCGTCTTCGTCGCCGAAGCCCTGCTGCGCGGCCAGCTCGTCACCGTCGAGGGCTACGCGACCGACCGCGACGTGCACGCGATCGGCGTCGTCGACTCGCTGCGCGACGAGCGCACGGGCAGCTTCGTCGGCTTCGAGTACCCCTCGGTGCTGCCGGCGTCGGTCTGCCGCCGGCTCGAAGACGCCGCGTGCCGCGTCGCCCGCGCGTTCTCGCTGCGCTGGACCATGTTCAACTGCGAGTTCTTCTGGGATCGCGTCACCGACCACATCGGCCTCGTCGAGATCAACCCGCGCCTGTGCGGCCAGTTCGCCGACTTCTACGAGAAGGTCGACGGCTGCAACGGCTACCGGATCGCGCTCGACCTCGCGTGTGGTCGCGCGCCGAACCTGCGCCGCGGCGCGGGCACGTTCGCGTGCGCGGCGAGCTATCCGCTCAGGGTCTTCGATCCCGTGCGCGTCGTGCGGGCGCCCGACGCCGGCGACATCGCCGCCGCGTGCCGGCTGTCGCCGCAGGCGCTGGTCTGGAACGAGGTCCACACCGGCGAACTGCTCACGGACTTCGCCTCGGCCGACGACGGCCAGAGCTTCCGCTACGGCGTGGTCAACGTCGCGGCGGGCCGTTCGGCCGAGCTGACGACCCACCGCGACGCGGTGTTGCGGCGGCTCGACTACCGGTTCGAGGTCTGCGCCCGCTAGCGGGCGGCGGCCGAACGGGGGCGAGCCGGTGCGCACCGCCGCGGTGCCGAACGGTCGCCGCGACGGCGACCCGAGGTCCGGACCGTCCGTGGTCGAGTTGGCATGGGCGGTTCGGCCGCGTTCGCCGGCACGGCGGCCCGACGTCGCCAACGGATGCTTGCCTCGTGCGGGCCGCATGCGATACCCTGCAGGTGCTCGCAGCCTGGGTCCTGGTCGGACTTGCGCAATGCGCCCCGAGGTCCGAGTCGAGGTCCTTCATGGCTAGAAACCGCACTCCCCAGACGTTCGAGAAGCGCGCCCGCGAGCGCGACAAGCAGGCCAAGCGCCAGGCCAAGCAGGCGGAGCGCCTCGCGCGCAACGCCGACAAGCGCGACGCCAAGAAGGAACAGGGCGAGCGCCGCGAGGGAGTGCTGTTCGAGGCGGTGGAACGGCCCAAGGACGAGAACGGCCTCGTGCCGTAGCGCGCTCGACACGGGCGCTCGACACCGGGCGCTCACCACCGGGCGCTCGACCCTGCGCCGATCAGTTGCCGACCGTGATCGCGATGCCGTTGCTCGTGACCGCGCCGAACGCGTTGATGCCGGGATCCTGGGCCAGGACCTGCGCGTAGAACGTCGACCCGAGCGCCGACGTCGCGCTCGGCAGCGACAGCACCGTCTGCATGGTGCCGCCCGTGTTCAGCTGCGCGACCGTCAGGTCGAGGCTGCAGCGCGCATAACAGTTCGGCATGCCGAGCACGCTGAGTTCGAGCGGCAGCGGCAGGCCGAGACCGATCGTGCTCGAGAAGCCGAGCACGAAGATGCCGAACTGGTTCGGCAGCAGGCTCGAACAGGTCAGCGTCAGGTCCTCGCCGAGGCGCGGCGGCGAGGCCGTCAGCACCGGCACGCCGTTCGTGCCGGGACAGCCGGGTCCCAGCTGCGCGACCACGGGCTCGCGGATCTCGATCGTCCACAGGCCGCGGCCGTGCGTCGCCGCGAGCAGCGTCGTCGAGCCGTGCAGGAACACGACCTCCTCGACCGACACGTCGGCCGGCCCGTCGTTGCTCGTCGACCACGTGACCCCGCCGTCGTCGCTCGCGAAGATGCCGACCTCGGTGCCGACGTAGAGATGGTCGCCGAGCAGCGGATGTTGCGCGATGCCGTTGACGGGTGCCGAGGGCAGGCCGGTCGCGCCGGTGCCCGTCAGGTCCACCCACGTCGTGCCACCGTTGCCGGTCTTCCTGAGGTTGTCGCCCGCGAAGCCGCCGAGGCCGACGAAGACCGTGTTGCTGTCGGTGCGGTCGATGACGATGCGCTGGATGTAGCGGTTGGGCAGCGGATTGCTCGGGCCGTTGTCGTCGACGGCGGTCCAGGTCGGGCTCGCCGCCGTGCCGTTGGCGGTCTTGTAGACGCGCCCGTCGTTGTGACCGATCCAGACGACGTCCGGGTTGCCGTTGGCGACCGCGATCGCCGAGATGTTCGAGCCGACGGCGGGTTTGATCGCGTTCCAGACGACGCTGCCGGCGCGCGCGTTCGTGGTCAGCCACAGGCTCGCCGCGCCGACGAACAGGCGCCGCGGGTCGTTGGGGTCGAGCAGCAGCGGGGCGATGAAGTTGGCGGAGCTGCCCGCCTCGCTGATGCCGCCGTCGATGTAGCTCGCCGAGCTGCCGCTGTTCGTCGAACGGTGCACCTGCGCGTAGACGTACTCGCCGTAGATGTAGTTGGCGCTCTGCCAGTCGATCGCCGCGAAGCCGCCGTCGCCGCCGAAGGTCAGCGAGGCCGTGTTGCTGCCCACCTGCAGCGTCAGGTGGCCGTTGTCCTGGGTGCCGCCCGTGATGCGCCCCGACGTGCCGTCGCCGGCGGCGCCGTAGAACTGGCTCGCGCGGTAGCTCTGCTCCCGGCGCGACCAGCCGCTCGACTGCGACGCCGTGCGGATGTCGGCGGCGACGTAGACGCCGCCGTCGTTGGTCGCGTAGACGCGCCGGTTCGAGCTGCCGTTGAAGCCGGGGTCGGCGACGAGCGCGTGCTGGTCGGGGTGCGGCTGGCTCGTGTTCAGGTAGCCGTTGCTGATGCGCGTCAGCGTGACGCCGCCGTCGGTCGACTTGTAGAGGTGGTAGGCCCCGGTCACGAGGAAGTTGGCGTCGGTCGGATCGACCCACAGCGAGTTGTAGTACCAGGCCGCGCCCGAACCGGTGCCGGTCGTCTGCTGCACCCAGTCGACGCCGCCGTTGGTGCTGCGCCAGATGAGCCCACCGCCGGTGCCGCACGAGGCGTAGACCATGTCGGCGACGCTCGCGGCGTAACACAGCTCGATGCGGCCGCTGGTGCCGGACTGGCTGATCAGGCCCGTCGCGGCGTTGCTCCACGAGGCGCCGCCGTTGGTCGAGTAGACGACGCGGTGCACGCCGCTCTCGTACACGTCGGCCACGCACTTGTTGCCGTCGTTGGGATCGAACAGCACCTGCATGCAGGCGGTCGCGCTGCGAACCTGCGACCACGTGCTGCCGCCGTTCGTGCTGCGTTGGATGCCGCCCGGCGAACGCGTCGCGGCGAGCAGCGTGGTCGCGCTGCTCGGTGACACGGCGATGCGGTTCGTGTACTGCCAGGACGCGGTGCTCGGCAGCTGCGTGAACGTGAGCCCGCCGTCGGTCGACTCGTAGATGCCCTTGCCGACGAGCCCGTCGCTGTTGTAGAAGCCCTCGCCGGTGCCCGCGTAGAGCGTGACCGGCGTGCCGGGCACGAGCGCGAGGCTGCAGACCGCGAGGTTGCCGAGATGGTCGAACAGCGGCTGCCAGCTCGACCCGGCGTTCGTGCTGTGCCAGACGCCGCCGCCGACCGAACCGGCCCACATCTCGCTGGCGTTGGTGGGGTTGACGACGAGGCTGCGTGTGCGGCCGCCGATGTTGTTCGGCCCGCGTTCGACCCAGCCGTAGCGGCCGATGCCGGCGTTGTCGATCGCGTCGTGGAAGGCCGCGTTGGCGTCGCGCTCGGCGCGCGCGCGGTCGACGTCGCGCGGGTCGAAGACGCCGTTCTCGTCGCGCCACCGCAGCAGGCGCCACAACATCGCCTCGCCGGGCTCGTCGGGCGACTCGCCGTCGGCTTCGCGTTCGGGCTCGTGTTCGTGTTCGTGCTCGAGTTCGTGTTCGAGTTCGCGATCGGCGTCGACCTCGCCCGCGGCACGCTCGCGATCGCTCGCGTCCCGTACGCGCACGGGCTCGCGTGCCGCGTGTGCGAGCGGGGCCGAAGCATCGCCGGGTGCCGGAGCCGGCGACGAACAAGCGGCGGCGGCGAGACACGCCGCTGTCAGGAGGGTGCGCATGGGGGGGTACCGGGTTGCGGGGCTCGGCTGGCGGACCAGTCTAGCGGGCGCCTGTTCTTGGATGGGCCGGCGAGGCGCCGTGACCGCGAGCGCATGACGCCGGGCGGCCTCGGTCACTCGTCGAGCGCTGGCGCTCCGAGCCACGCCAAGCCAACCCACTTCCCCCTGCTCGGCGGCGAGCGGCGAGCTGCCGATCCAGATCCTCTGGTACCCACCAGATCGTGTTCCAAGGCGCGGGCCCGAACCCGTCGAAGGCACACGCACGAGGTTGACCCTGAACGGCATGAGACTCCCGCTTGCGCCGTTCCGCGAGGCGCGGGGCTACTGCGGCTCGGCGGGCAAGCGGTCTCGATGGATCGTGCGGAAGATCTCGCGCGCCAACACCGGGAATGCGGCGCCCTGGAACTCCGTGTCCGCCATGTAGCGGATCACGATCTTGTCGTTCTCGCCCATGCGCTCGATCATCAGGTCCTCGATCAGCTTGCGGATCCCGAGTTCGAACTTGTCGAGCGGGTTGGCGAGCGCGAAGCCGTGGCGCAAGACGTGCATCGCTCCCTTGTGGTCGAGTTCCTTGGCCAGCACGCCGAGCAGCAACTTCTCGAGCTCGGTGCCATGCAGCGCGCGCATCTCGGTCCACAGCTTGGGCTGCATCTCTTCGAGGAACGCGAACACCCGCGGCGCGAACAGCGCGTGCTCGACGGACCACTCCGCATTCGTGCCGGTTCGCCAGCCGACGTTGGCGAGCATCTGTTCGACGTGGGTCTCGAACGCGCGTTCGTTGGTCTGTCGACTCATGCGCTGGCTCCGAGCACGAACCGCGCGCGTTCGCGGCGCAGCATCTCGAACGGGTTGACGCAGGCGACTCCGTGGGCGACGCACGCGTTGGGGATCTTCACGATGTTCTTCGAGTTCTCCGGCTTCTCGTGCGTGACGACCGTCATGCGATGCGCCAGGGCGTGAGCCACGAGGTAACTGTCGGCGCCCTGTGAGAACAGCTCGACCGCGCGTGGCGTGTAGCTCTGGCCCATCGCCCACGTGCTGACCTGACCGAAGCTCGCCAACATCGCCGAGTCGGGCGGCAGGAAGAAGGCAGGGCCGCGGGCGGCGGCCCAGTCGGACAGCTCGTCGGCGCCGGTGTTCACTTCGATGCCCACGCGCTGGATGCTGAACACCGTACCGGTTTCGTTCTGTTGGACGAGCCAGTCCCAGAACGCTGGACAGAAGTCGAACCCGTAGTGCAGCCTCTTCGCCGCCATCAGCACGTTGGCGTCGAGCAGGTAGCTCACGACCTGTCGACTCCCAGGCGCTTGGCCAACGAGTCGAAGGTCGAGAGCTTCTTGATGCCCAGCAGGCGCAACGCCTCCGTGAACGTCGTCGTGCTCTCCAATGCGCTGGCGACGAGGGCGTGAGCGAGGGACTTGCCGACGCGCACCCCCAAGGTCGCGAAGAAGTCGCCGCCGGACCTGGCCGCCTTGGGCAGCGCCAGGAGACGCGCCAGATCGGCTTGGTAGGCGGCCCAGAAACGCTCCCGGCTGATGGCGCCGGTGTCACGGATGCGGCGCAGGATCACCAGCGTGCTGACCTTGAAGCGCCGTGCGAGCCGCTGAGCCTCATCGAGCAGGCCGGCCTTCTGGTTGTGTTCGGCACGCACGACCTCGAGGGGCACGAGGAGCTCGGCCGCCAGCTGGTTGCACCAACGTTCGATCGCGTGCTGGGGGGCTTCGGCGAGGTCAACGTCCGAGACCGCGGTCTCGCCGAGCCAGATGTGCGCCAGTTCATGGGCCAGCGTGAACATCTGCGCAGCCTTGGAGTCGGCGCCGTTGACGAACACGAGCGGCGCCAGGGGATCCGCCAAGGCGAAGCCTCGGAACTCGTCTGGGTCGAGCGCGCGATGCGTGTTGCTGCCGACGATGCCGCTCACCATCACCAGGACTCCGATCGCGTCCGCGCGTTCGGCGAGCAGCCCGAGCGCGGCTTCCGAGTTGCGCGCTTTCTGCTGTTCCTCGAGTTCGAACCCGAGCGTCCGGCGCATGCGGGCGGCGACGGCGACGAGGTCGTCGGAGCGGTTCGCCGAAGCGACGAAGGCGAGTGGTGCCGCTGCTCGGGTGCGGGCGAAGTCGCGGTACCAGTCCTGGCGGTGCTGGCAGAGGTAGATGGTCTCGAGCAGGTCGGGGCTCGGTCGATCGCGCCGCGGTCCGGGCTTCGTGCGGAAGTCGGGGATGGGGAAGTGCTCGACCGGTGGGGTCTGCAGGAACAGGAAGCCGATCGGCGTGTGGGTCGCGTGGGCGAACTGCTCGAGCTGCTTGAACGTCGGCTTGGCGTCGCCGCTTTCCCAGGTGTCGAGCTTCGGGAACCGGCGGGTCAGCGTGTCGATGCCGAGGCCGGAGCGCTCGCGCGCCCAGCGCAGCAAGTCCGGCTTCACGTCGACTCGGAGCATGGCTACACGGTACCCCGGCTCTCAAAGACCCGATAGCGCAGCCACTTCGCGATCCCGTCGAGGTCGGGGAACAGGTGTCGGTCGAACACCCCGTACTCGTCGAGCCGGCGACGGATGTCGTCGTGGGCATCGTGGCGGATGACGATCTCGAGCCAGTCCCGTTCTTCGATCGCCTGCATTGGCTGGTGGCAGGCGAACAACACGCTGTCCTGTGCACACATGCGGGGCGAGACGTGGGGCGGGTGGTAGATCACGTGGTGATGGATTGGGCCTCAGCCGAAAGGCCCCGAGGCAGGCTGCCGCCCATGGTCGCCCGCATCGCACCCGCGCCCCGCGCCGCAACCTTGCCCTGGTTGCCCATCACGCCGCCAAGCGTGCCACGAGACGGGTCGCCCAGGAAGAACGATCCGCCTGACTCCCCGGTCATCGCGCGCTAGCCCTGCGCCGCGTCGTGCGACGCCATCGCGCGCTGCAGCCGCCGCCGCCGCCACAACGCCGTCAGCACACCGGCCAGCGCGCCGGCGCCGCCGCCGATCAGCATGTTGCGCAGGATCGGGTCCCCGGGCTGCTCGCGGGCTCCGTCGAACGTCGCGAGCAGCGCCGCGATCGCGGCCGGCGCGTCGGTGTCGCCGGCGAGGTGCCAGGTCTCGAAGTACTGCACGCGTTCGCCGGCGGGCACGACGTGGTGCTGCAGCTGCCAGCGCACGTCGCCGCGCGCGACCTCGAAGCGCAGCACGAGGCTCGGGACGTGGTAGAGGTCCGCATCGGCGTGGCCGAGGTAGGTGACCTTCGCGCCGGGCGCGGCCAGCGTCGGTTCGAGCACCTTGCGGATCGTGTCGGCGCGCGCGGCCGTCACGAGGTCGTCGGTGCCCGCACCACCCGCCGACGAGAACGCGTCGACGAGCCGCAACGAGCCCGGGACCGCACCCGGTGCGTGGAAGAACACGTGCTGCTCGGTGCGCTGCTGCGCCTGCACCTCGGTGATGGCCGTGCGCAGCAGCGTGGCCCCGGGCTCCGCCGTCGGGTCCGTGTCGCGGCCCGAGGCGGCGAGCTCGGCGGTGTGCAGCACGGTCCACGCCGGCGCCGGCGTCAGCGTGCCGGTGCCACCCGGCAACGGCACCGGTGCCTGCGCCAACAGGGACGCGGTGAGCAGCGGCAGCAGGCCCGCGCGTGGGGGCTTCGGACACGGCATGGCGACACGTTCGGCGAGCGCCGCATCCGAGTCCAGCTCCGGCAGCGAGTTTGGCGGCACCCTGCCCTGGTGGTGGAAAGCGGCGGGTCCGCGCTGTCGCATGCTCGCGACCGCGCACGACCCCGCCAGCGACCGACATGTGCAGACACCGGATCTGGATCGTCGCCACCACGATGGGTGCGCTGCTGAGAGCACAGCAGCCGACCGCACCGCCGCAGCAGCCGCTGCGTTCGCTCGACGATCCCGCCGTTCCGTATCGCACGCCGCGTTCGGGTGAAGGCGTGCGCGGCACGGTGTTCGGCTGGCCGATCGACATCGCCGCGCGCGACCGGCGTTCGGTCGCCGTCTGGCAGATCGGCGTCGACGCGGCCTTCGATGCCGACGACAGCGAGTCGGTGCCGTTCGGCTCGTTGTACTTCTGGGAACGTCCCGACCAGGAGAGCCTGCTGCGCGCGACGCTGGCCGTGATCTACGACCAGGTGACCTGGGTGCAGACGGATGCGCATGGCAGCGACCTGATCGTGACGTTCGAGAACTACACGCCGCCCTGGACGTCGGGCGAACTCGTCGATGGCGTCGTCGCCGACGGCGAGAAGATCTACTGGGGCTACGTGCGCGCCGGCATCGGCGTGGGGTCGCGCCGCCAGGTCGGCCCGCAGAACGACAACATGTTCGCCGGCGACGTGCTGTTCGAGCCGGGCGTGCTCTACTTCGCCCGCGGCGATCGCACCGATGCGGCCTACCAGGTGCCCGACTCCACGCCCGAGCTGCGGTTGCGCGGGATCGTGCGCTACGACGACATCGAGCGCAACCTGCTCGAGCTCGCGCACGAGGGCCTCGCGTTCGGCGCCGACGCCGTGCTCGGCCACCGCGTGCAGAGCGAGCCGTGGGGGCTGCCGGGCACGGAGCTGCACGATGGCAACCAGACCTACGCCGAGGTCACCGCGTACGCGTTCGGCATCACGGGCGTGCCGGGGCTGTTAGCGGTCGGCCAGGAGCGGAACCGCGTCTATGCGTCGGTGCACGGCGGTCTCGGCGACGGCCTCGACCGCTACTCGGCGCAGCGCGTCGGCGGTGGCCCGGACCTGCGCGGCACCGAGTACGAGACGACGGCGCGGCCGTGGTTGCCGGGCGCCGCGTTCTCCGAGTTCTATCCCGAACACTACCTGATCGGTTCGCTCGGCTACCGGCGCGAGCTGGCGTTCTTCGCGCACCTCGACCTCGGCGCGACGATCGCGTGGCTCGACCGCGACCGCCCGACCGCGACCGGGCGCGAACGCAGCGACGACACGCTGACCGCGCTGTCGGTCCGGCTCGCCTCGGGTTTCGTCGGGCGCACGCAGCTGCAGGTCGGCTACGCCCACAACTTCGACGTCGTGCGCGACGGCGAGCGCGGTGGCGACGAGCTCTCGGTGATGCTGACGGGCCGCTTTTGAAGGCGGCTCGCGGTGTCGAGCGTCACTCGTGCCGCAACGCGCGCACGGGATCCATGGTCGCGGCGCGGTGCGCCGGGTAGATGCCGAACACGATGCCGGTCAGGCAGGAGATGCCGAGCGCGACGGCGACGGCGCCGAACGTGATCACGGGCTTCCATTCCGTGACCTGCTCGATGAGCTTGCTGCCGAGCACGCCGAGCAGCACGCCGAGCACGCCGCCGACGAGCGCCAGCGTCACGGTCTCGATGAGGAACTGCAGCGTGATGTCGAAGCGCGAGGCGCCGATCGCGCGCCGGATGCCGATCTCGCGGGTCCGTTCGGTGACGCTGGCCAGCATGATGTTGAGGATGCCGATGCCGCCGACGAGCAGCGCGATGCCGGCGATGACGGGCAGCACGATGTCGAACGTGCGCTGCGTCTTGGCGCGCGACTGCAGCAGCTCGATCGGCACCGTGACCTGGTAGTCCCGGCGATCGTGGAACCTGGCCAGGATCGTCTGGATGCCGCGCGCGGCCGACGTGACGTTGTCCTCGCTGTCGACCGTGCAGACGATCTGGTGCAGCTCGACGCGCGTCATCTCCCACGAGCCCGAGTCGAACGTGCTCTTGGTCAGGCCGAGCCGGTCGACGACGGTCTCGAACGGCACGTAGACCTCGAGCGCGCGGTCGTCGAGGCCGAGGATCGCTCGGTCGGGGTTCTTCGACGTGAAGTCGGGCAGCACGCCGACGACGCGGTAGTACTCGCTGCCGATCTTGAGGTCGAGCTTGAGCGGGTCGCCCGTGTAGCGCGCTTCCTGCAGCACGCGCGCGCGCACGACGCAGACGCGGTTGCGATCCTGGGCGTCCTGCTGGTCGAGGATGCGGCCGAGGATCGGGATCAGCTGCAGGCGGTCGAAGTAGCGCGGCGTGACGCCGCGGATCTTGGCCTCGACGCGGCGGCTCTTGAACCAGATCCAGTCCTTGACGTCGTGCACGGGCAGCGCGTCGGTGATCGGCGGCAGCGTGTTGCGGATCTGCTGCAGGTCGTGGAACGTGAGGCCGTAGGTGAGCAGGTAGTTGCCCTCGGCCTTCTTGGTGTTCTGCTCGGCCGGCGGTTTCTGGGCGTTGACGATGACGTTGTTGGTGCCGAGTTCGCGGATCTGCGCGAGGATCTCGCGGCGCGCGCCTTCGCCGGCCGAGACCATCGACACGACGGAGGCGATGCCGAAGATGATGCCGAGCGCCGTCAGCAGCGAGCGCAGCTTGTGGCGCATGAGGTTGCGCAGCGCTTCGACGATCAGTTCGGAGAACACGATGCCTCCGGTGCGCTCGCGGCGGTCGGTCCCGACTGTTCGTCGCGCTCGATTCGCCCGTCGCGCATGAGGATGCGACGTTGCGCGACGGCGGCGACGCCGGGGTCGTGCGTGATCATGAGGATCGTGCGGCCGCTCGCGTGCAGCTCGACGAACAGCTTCATGATCTCGGCCGAGGTGACCGAGTCGAGGTTGCCGGTCGGTTCGTCGGCGAGGATCAGCGACGGGTCGTTGATGAGGGCGCGCGCGACCGCGGTGCGCTGGCACTCGCCGCCGGACAGCTCGCTCGGCACGTGCGTGCGGCGGTGGCCGAGGCCGACGCGATCGAGGATCGCGCGTGAACGCTCGCGCCGCGCGCGGCGCGGCAGGCGGGCGTAGAACAGCGGCAGCTCGACGTTCTCCTCGACCGTCAGGTGCTGCACGAGGTGGAACGACTGGAAGACGAACCCGATCTTCGTCTTGCGCACGTGCGACAGGCGCAGGTCGTCGAGCGTCGAGACGTCTTCGTCGACGAGGTGGTAGGAGCCCGAGGTCGGGCGGTCGAGGCAGCCGATGATGTTGAGCAGGGTGGACTTGCCCGAGCCCGACGCGCCGACGACCGCGACGAACTCGCCCGTCACCACACGCAGGTCGAGCGACCGCAGCACGGGCAGTGGGTTCTGCTCGGTCCCGTAGGTCTTGTGGATGCCCCGCAGCGCGAGCACCGGGCTGGCCGAGGTGGAGCTCACGAGCCGGACTTCGGCGAGGCGCCCGGGGAGTTCGCGGCCGCCGCCGCTTCCTTGCCCGGCTTCGCCTCGGTCTCCTTGGTGCCGCCGGTGTCCGCGTCCGACGGCGACGAGCCCGTGCCCGGCAGCGACGGGTTGTAGAGCAGCACCTTCTCGCCGTCCGCGAGGCCGTCGAGCACCTCGATGTATGTGTCGTTGCTCGTGCCGACCTGGACCTTGCGGCGCGCCGGGCCCTCGCCGGTCGCGACGTGGCAGTAGTGCACGCCGTCTTCGGCGAACACGCTCTGCAGCGGCACGAACAGCGCCTTCTCGCGCGTCTCGATGTGGATCTGGACCTTGGCGCTGATGCCGGGGCGCATCTGCACGTCGCCGGCCGGCAGCGTCACCTCGACGTCGAACTTCTTGACCTCGGACTGGCCGCCCCAGTCGCTGTTCGAACTGGCGACCGACGCGATCTTGGTGACCTCGCCGGCGAGCTGCAGGCCCGGGTACGAATCGGTCGTCACGGTCGCCTTCTGGCCGACCTTGAGCTTGCTGATGTCGGCCTCGTGGATCTGCAGCTTCACCTGCATGACGCGCAGGTCGGGGATCGTCATGACGGTGAAGTTGCCGTAGATCTGGCCGCCGACCTTGACGCGGTCGCGGTACCACGGCTCGTGCGGGTTGCCGTAGACGACGATGCCGGGGCAGGGTGCCTTGAGCGTCATGTTCTCGAGGTCCTCCTGCCGCTCCTTGAGCTGCTGCTGCTGGACCTTGAGCCGCTTCTCGACCTGCTGCACGTTGACGCTCTTCTGGCCCAGCGTCGACTCGCCGCGCTTCTCGGCCGTCGACACCTCGCGCTCGGCGTCGGCGAGCTTCGTGTCGAGATCCGTGATCGCCATCGGGAACGTGTACTTGTCGAACATGTTCAGGTCGGACTGGGCCCCCTTCTTCTGCACGACGGCCCGGTCGTAGGCGATCTGGTGGTCTTCGACCTCGGACTTCTTGATGTAGTTCTGTTCGAACAGCTTCTTGCTGTCCTCGAGGTTCTTCTCGGCGCGGTTGAACGCCGTCTCGGCGTCCTTGAGCGCCACCTCGAGCTTGCTGCGCTCCTGCGGCGCCTGGCCATCGCGGTACTTCTCGATCTCCTTCTGGGCGCGGTCGAGCGCCGTCTTGGCCTTGGTCAACGTGGCGACGTTCTCGACCGTCTGGATGTCCAGTTCGGTGCGCGCCGTCTTGAGGTTGGCCTCGGTCTGCAGGATCTCGAGCTGGACCTGTTCGAGCTGGCTCTGGGCCTGCGTCGGATCGATCTTGCAGACGACTTCGTCCTGCTCGACCTGCTTGCCCTCCTCGACGAGGAACAGGATCTTGCTCTCGCCCTTGATCTTCGAGGTGACCTTCTGCGACTCCTTGGCGACCATCGTGCCGTTCTCGGTCAGCGAGATCTCCAGGTCCGCGCGCCGCACCGTGTAGAGGTCGCGTTCGGGTGTGGGAGCGGCGGCGGCGTCGTGCGACGGCCAGAACCAGAACAGCGCGCCGCCGCCGAGTCCGACGACCGTGGTGAGCAGGATCTTGTTCATCGCCACATCCCCTTGTCGTCGACGAAGAACACGCCCATGTCCTTGAGCAGGTTCAGCCGCGCCACGAAGTGTTCGACCTTGAGTTGGATCAGGGCGTTCTGCGCATCGGTGTAGGCCTGTTTCGCTTCGAGCAGGTCGCGGTTCTCGACCGTGCCCGACTCGTAGCGGATCTCGGTCACGGTCACGGCCCGCTTCTCCTGCTTGATCTGCCCCTCCTGGAGCACGATGCGCTCCTCGAGGCTGCGCAGGTTGCGCACGGCGTCGCGGATGTCGAGTTCGAGCTGTTCCTCGCGCAGCTTCAGGTCGCGGCGGGCCTGTTCGAGGCTGATCAGGGCCGAGCGGTACGAGTTGCGCTGCGACTTGCGCTGCAGCGGGATCTCGAACGAGAGCCCGACCGACGAGCCCCAGCTGTCTGGCACCGCGCCATCGAGCCGGTCGTCGACGCCGGTCAGGCCGTAGTTGGCATTCAGGGTGAGATCGGGCAGCAGGTTGTTCTCGGCGATGCGCAGCGAGCGTTCGGAGTCCTCGAGGCTCTGGCGCTGGGTGATCAGGTCGAGCCGGTTGTGCAGGGCCGCGGCGATCGCCGAACTGACCTCGAAGCGCGCCGGTTCGTAGGGGGGTTCGATGTCGGCGATGTCGATCGACGCCGTCGTCGGCACGCCGAGCAGGATCTTGAACTCGTCGACGGCGCGGTCGTAGGCCGCTCGCAGATTGATGACCCGATCCTTGGCCTCGATCTCCTGTCGCCGCGCGCGGAACACGTCGAGCTCGGCGCTGCGGCCGACCTGTTGCAGTGCCTCGGCCTTCTGGCGATCGAACAGCGCGCTGGCGTAGTTCGCGTCCTCGTTGGCGAGCGTCTTGCGCTGGCTCGCGAGCGCGAAGAAGCGCTGCGAGACCTGGATCGTGAAGTTCTCGCGGTACAGTTCGAAGTCGCGGATCGAGTAGACGAGCGAACGCTCACCCTGCGTCAACGCCTCGTGCGAGACCTCGTAGCCGGCGCCGCGCAACAGCGGCTGCGTCAGCGAGACGCCGACGTTGCTGCCGAACATCGGATCGTCAGTGCCGCCGCGGTCGTGGGGCCAGTCGGCGTCGACGGCCGCCGTGACACCGAACCTGCCGCCGGTCGGCAGGATCTGCGAACCGGAGAACGTGGTGCCGGAGCGCTGGGACTCGAAGCCTCCTTGTCCACGCGGCCAGAGGTAGGTCACGGCGGCCTCGAACTGCGGGCCGAACTGGAAACGCGTCAGCGTGATCGACAGACCTTCGCGGTACAGCGATTCGCGCCGGCTCAGGTAGTCGCGGTTCTGGGCGACGGCGATAGCCAGCGCGGCCTGCAGGTCGAGCACGTCGACGGGCCCGGTGGTCGCGGGCACCGGCGGCGGCGGTTCGGGTGGGGGGGCGACACCGGGTTCCGTGGGCTGCTCGACGACGGGCGGCGGTGCCGCGAGCGCCGGCTGCACGACCCAGCTGTCGCGGCCGCCGAGCACCTGCTCGGTCGCGTGGCGCAGCGTGTGCGCCACTTCGTCGTCGGCATCGGCGACGTAGCTGTCGGTCGTGCAGGCGGCCAACGTCGCGAGGGTCACGAGAGCAGGAGTGGCGCGGGATCGACGATGGTACATGTGGCGAGCGAGCTGGGGTGACTGCGCCGCGTGCAAGAGTCCAGAAGACTCTCTCCAGAGGGGGATCTTCCCGACTTTACCAGAGGCACGGGCGCGCGGGTGGGCCGGCGTCAGATTTGACGAACCGCCGCTGGCACCGCGGTCCTTCGCACGGGGGCTGACCTAGGCGCGCAGCGGCCACAACAGCGGCAGCACCAGGCTCGTCACGAGCCAGGTGAGCACCGCGAATGGCCCGCCGAGCACGACGTAGTCGCGGAACCGATAGCGCCCGGGTCCCATGACCAGGATGGTCGACTCGTGCGCCATCGGTGTCACGAAGGCGGCGGACACGCAGATCGCCACGCCGAGCAGGAAGGGCGCCGGCTCGCAGCCGCTGGCCACGGCGAGCTCGTAGGCGAGCGGGGCCAGCACCACGGCGACCGCGGCATTCTCGATGATCTGGGTCAGCACCACGGCGAACAACAACAAGACGGCCAACAGCAGCCGGGGCGAGCCGTCCGCGAAATGGCCGGCCGCCGCCTGCGCGAGCCACGATGCCGTGCCCGTCTTCTGCAGCGCCTCGCCGAACGGGATCATCGCGCCGACGATGACCAGCGCCTGCAGGTCCATGCCTTCGTAGGCCGAACGCATGCCGACGCAGCCGGTCAGCACGGTCGCCATCGCCGCCATCGGGATGGCGACCGCGGGCGGCAGCAATCCCAGCGCGCTGGCGAACACCATGACGGCCATGATCGTGAGCACGAGGATCGCCCGGGCCCGTCCGCCGACGGGCAGGGGCCGGGTCTCGAGCATGACCAGGTTCGGGTCGAGGCGCAGGCGCTGCAGTTCGGCCTCGTGGCCGACCAGCAGCAACGAGTCGCCCCCGCGCAGCGGTTCGGCCAGGGGCCGTTCGCAGAGCGAGCGGCCAGCGCGGCTGATCGCGAGCGGGCTGACACCGTAGCGGTGGTGGAAGTCGAGGTCGCGCAGGCTGCGGTGCAGCAGCTGGCTGTCGGGCGGCAGGATCGCCTCGACCATGCGAAGGTCGGCCGAACGCAGCGTCTTGTCGTCGAGCCGCAGCTCTTCCTTGACGCGCAGCCCGCTGGCGAGCGCCGCGGTGATCGCCGTGATGCGGCCCTGGATGACGAGCACGTCGTTGGCCTGCACGCGCAGCCATGGGCTCGGCGGCAGGAACTCCTCGTTGCGGATCACCTGCAGAACCGTCACGTCGCGGCCCGGCATGTCGAGGTCCATGAGCGTCTTGCCGACGAGAACCGAGTCGGGCTCCGTCATCGTCTCCGTCATGAACTCGGCGATCTCGTAACGCCCCTCGAGCGTCGGTCGGCTGATCGCCTTCGGCAGGAACCGTCGGCCGACCAGCAGGAACCAGCCGGAGCAGGCAGCGAAGACGGCGAGCGCGATCGGTGTGAAGGCGAAGAAGCCGAGCCCCGTGCCCGTGCGTTCGCGAAGGTAGTCGGAGAGGATCACGTTGCTGCGAGTGCCGATCAGCGTGCATTGGCCGCCGAGCAGCGAAGCGAACGCGAGCAGCATGAGCACGCGCGACGGCGCGAAGCCCCGTTCGCGGCAGATCGCCATGACCGGCGGCATCCAGACGAGCACGGTCGTCGTGTCGTTGACGACCGCGCTGAATGCGGTGACGAGACCCAGCACGGTCATCTGGAAGCGCAGCTCGCTCGTGGCGCTCGCCGAGAGCAGCCGGCCGCCGATCAGCTGCGCCGCACCCGTGCGCACCATCGCCGCGGACAGCACGAACATGGCCGCGACCATGAGCAGGGCCGGGCTGCCGAAACCGTGGAAGGCCTCCTTGGGCGTGAGCACCGCGCGCAGCCCTTCGGTCGTCGGGCGCCACGGGATCAGCAGCGACAGCATCACGAGCAGTGCGGTCACGTCGGGACGCAGCCGGTGCAGGTAGAACGAGACGAGTGCCAGCGTCAGCACGGCCGTGAGGTAGAACGACTCGGCGGTCATCGTGGACTTGCGTGGATTGCGGGCGAGCCGCCCGAGCCAAGCTTAGGCGAAGTCGGCACGACTTCGCCGCGGCCGCCCTCGATGGCCGATCGCCGGGCCCGGCCGCGCCTTGACTGCCGGCACCGAGCCCTCGACGATCGGTGCGCGGTGCAACGTTCGGTGCCCCGAGCGCGGTCCGGGCCCCGGACCCTCGTGCCACCGCACGATTCGTACAGTCCGTCCGACGAGGTTCCTGTGTCGTACATTCGCTGCTGCCTGATGCTCCTGCTGTTCACCGTCGCCGCGCGCGCGCAGGATGGCGTCACGGCCTGGATCAACGACCTGCTGCGCAACAAGGACGACGCCGACATCACGCTGATCGAGAAGATCGCCGGCTCGCGCACGCGCGAAGCCGCCGAAGGCCTGGTCAAGGCCCACGACGTCTGCACGACGCTGTTGATGCGGCGCGAGATCGTGCGCGGGCTCGCGCAGTTCGCCGGCGTGAACGAGGCCGAACAGCCCGCGATGGCCAAGCTCGCCAGCATCGCCGGGACCGAGGAGGACGAGGACCTGCGGCTCATGGCGATCAAGGGGCTCGGCCAGTCGCCCGTGATCGGCAAGACCTTCCTGCGCCAGCTCGTCGATTCCGAGGCGCCCGACTCGGTGCGCGAGCCGGCGCTGCGCGAGCACATCAAGATGGCGACGGCCGACGACGCGAGCTGGTATCGCTTCCTGTGGAACGTCAAGCAGGAGCAGCGCAAGGACAAGAAGGGCAACATCGCCGCGAACGAGCTCAACTCGATCCGCCTGCTCGCGGTGCAGGGCGTGCTGCCGTTCGTCAGCGAGGACGACCTCGTCGAGGCGCTCAAGCGCGAACAGGACCCCAAGATCCGGCGCGCGTGCCTCGCCTGGATGCAGAAGCAGTCGATGAACCGCACCGCGGAGATGGCCGAGTGGCTGCTCGACCGCGTCGACTTCCCGGGCGCCGACCGCGCCGAGGCGGCGCGCATCTTCGCCGAACGGCAGGGCACCAAGGCGGTGCCGAAGTTCCTCGACCTCGCGCGCAAGCCCGACGCGCAGACGCCCGAGGACCTGCGCCTCGAGCTGGCGTCGCTGGTCAGCGGCTTCAACGACGAGGCGACCAACAAGAAGGTCAGCAAGCAGATCGGCAAGGGCAAGCCGCACGAGAAGGTGTTCGCGCTGCTCGCCACCGAGAAGGTCGCCGACCCCAAGGTGCTGACCGCGATCCGCAAATGCCTCAACGACGACGCGCTCGAGGTGCGTCGCGCGGCGGGCAAGGTGCTCGGCAGCCGGCGCGACCGGGAGTCGCTGCCGGACCTGCGCACCATGCTGACCAAGAACAAGAACCCCGGCGATCAGCGCATCGCGATCGAGGCGATCAGCGACATCGAAGGCAGCGCCAGCGCGTGGATCAAGGAGCTCGTCGAGTTCTGCACGAGCCCCGATCGCGAGGTGCGCAACACGGCGATCGAGCGCATCGGCATCGCGCGCATCAAGAAGTACACGCCGACGCTGACGACGGCGCTCGATCACGACGACTGGTCGACGCGCTTCGCGGCGGCCGAGGCGCTCGCGCTCATGAAGGACAAGGACTCCGTGCCGAAGCTCATCGAGCGGCTCGGCAAGGAGACGGGCCGCCTCAAGACGCGCATCGCCGACGTGCTGTGGCAGCTCACGGCCCAGGCGTTCGACGAGGACGCGGTCAAGTGGCAGGGCTGGTGGGCCGAGTCGGGTGCGACGTTCACGGTCGCCACCGAGAAGGAGCTCGACAAGGCCGCCGACGCGCGCGAGCGGCGGCGGCTCACGGAGCGCACGCGCAGCACGGCCAAGTTCTTCGGCATCAAGGTCGAGTCGCACCGCGTGATCTTCATCATCGACACCTCGGGCTCGATGCTCGAATCGATGTACGGCCGCTTCATCGGCAAGCGGCCGGCGGCGCGCATCGACATCGCCAAGCAGGAGCTGACGCAGGCGATCAAGAACATGGAGGAGGGTGCGCTGTTCAACATCTTCGCGTTCTCGAGCAGCGCCGTGCGCTGGCAGAAGGAAGGTGTGGGCGCCAACACGGCCCAGAGCCGGGCCGAGGCGCTCGAATGGGTCGACCGGCTCGGCGCCAGCGGCGCGACCAATCTCTACGACACGGTCAAGATGGCCTTCGACGACAAGGACGTCGACACGATCTTCATCATGTCCGACGGCGAACCGACCAACGGCGAGGTGCTCGATCCGTACCGCATCCGCGAGGACGTCGCGTTCTGGAACAAGCACCGCCAGATCAAGGTGAACACGATCGCGATCGGCGGCAACCTCGAGGTGCTCGAGTGGCTGGCGAAGGACTCGGGCGGCACCTACGTGCAGATGCGGTAGGACGAGCGATCATGGCGACGCGCCGGTGCTGAGCGCAGCGGCGATCGCGCAGCACGGCTTGACGCCGGAGCCCAGGTCGGCCATGACATCGCCATGATCGCACGGCCACTCGTCGTCGCGTTGCTCGCCGCTCCCGCCGTCTGCCAGAGCAACGCCGTCCCGGGCATGGATGCCCAAGTCTACGAAGTCACCGACATCGCCTACTACGGGCGGCAGGGGGCGGCCTACCCGAACGGCGAAGCCGGCTTCATGGTCGGCCACTCGCACTGCAACTCGGGCACGGTGAACATCCCGTGGGCGTCGACGTCGGGTGGGCTCATGATCGACACCTACCCGAAGATCGCGTTCCTGCTGGCGCGCGAGAGCGGTGGCCGCATGGTGCAGATCTCGGACCGCGGCCACAGCAAGCACTCGCCGACCCCGTTCAACTTCAGCAGCGGCCCGTGCGCGCCGTGCACGTCGACCGGCGGCCCGTTCTTCTTCGTCGGCTGTTCGGACACCTACGGCAGCGGCACCAACGCCGGGCAGTACGCGCTCGGCCCGAACGAGGAGATCGACCCGTGGCTCGGCTCCTGGAACCCGGTCGGCAGCTACTTCGACCGCGGCGATCCGTCGGTCGGCGGCGCCGCCGCGATGGATGGCGTGCGTTCGCTGACCTCGTCGATGGTCAGCGCCTTCGGCCCGGTCAAGAACCGCATCGTCGTGCGCGAGAGCGAACTGCTCGCCGGCGCCTCGTACTACGCCGAGGTGCACCTCGTGATCAAAGGCGAACCGGTGGCGAACCGCGCCAACAACCTGCGCACGCGGCCCGTGTCGATCACGGGCACCGGCGGCAGCTGGAGCGTCGGCACGATCGGGCCGTCGGCGTTCGGCTCCGTGCTCACGCGCTGGTCGGGTGCGACGACCGACATCGGCGGCAACGGCAACGACGACGGCCGCTTCGAGGTCGGCGTCAAGGTCACGGGACCGGTGGGGGGCATGTGGCACTACGAGTTCGCGGTGCACAACATCGACAACAACCGCGGCGGCGCCTCGCTGCGCATCCCGGTCGACGCGGCGGCGACGGTGCAGAACCCCGGCTTCCGCGACATCGACGCCGACCCGCTCGACGACTGGACCTACTCGCGCACGGCGACCGAGATCGCGTTCACGGCCAGCGCGACGAACCCGCTCGACTGGAACACGATCTACAACTGCTGGTTCGACTGCTCGGTGGCGCCGTCGTTCGGCTTCGTCGACATCGACGAGGCGCGCGTCGGCCCCGGCATGCTGTCGGTGCAGGTCGCGAGCCAGGTGCCGAGCGGCATCCCGGCCGCGACGGTGCAGACGGTCGGCACGAGCTGCGGCGAGTGCGCGAGCACGATCTACGAGGAGTTCGGCGCCGGTGGGTTCGACCTCGGCGGCCGCTCGATGACGCTGACGCTCTCTGGCGGCACCTACACGGCGCAGGAGACGCCGGCCGCGTTCGTGCCGCCGACCGGGCCCTCGCTGGGGCTCACCGACGACTCCCAGGCCACCGTGGTGTTGCCGTTCAGCCTGCCGTACCCGGGCGGTTCGACCAACCAGCTCGTCGTCTGTTCGAACGGCTTCATCTCGCCGGTCAACGGCAACGGCACCGCGTTCACGCCGTCGGCGAGTGCGTTCCTGGCCGGCCTGCCGCGCTGGGCCGCGGCCTGGCACGACTTCCTGCCCAACGCCTCGGGCAACGTGCTCGTCGATTCGAGTCCGTCGCAGGTGCTCGTCACGTGGTCCAACGTCCCGCACTTCGGCAACAGCCTCACGAGCACGTTCCAGTACCAGTTCCTGCCGAACGGCACCGTGCGCATGCTGTGGACCTCGATGACGGTCGCCGGCAACGGCTACGTCGTCGGCTGGTCGCCCGGTGCGGTGGTGCAGGATCCCGGCAGCCGCGATTTGTCGGCGACGCTGTCGGTGCCGTTCACGTTGTGCTCGGGCTCGTTCTCGGGCATCGGCCTCGGCGTCAGCGACCGTCCGATCCTCGGCACGATGATCGAGTGGCAGATCACCGGCATCCCGGCCGGCTCGGGCTTCGCCGCGCTGATGCGTTCGGTGACGCAGGCGGCGCCGCCGATCGACCTGACCGCGGCCGGCATGCCCGGCTGCTTCGCGCACGTGCTCGCGCCGATCGCGACGCTGTACGGGTCGCCGGGCTCGAGCGTGCAGCAGGCCGAGATGATCCCGAACAACGCGAGCCTGATCGGCTTCGTGCTGGTCGGGCAGGCGATCAGCTACAGCCCGCCGCTGACGCCGCTGGGGCTGGTGGCGTCGAACGCCATCGTGCTGACGTTGGGGCTGTAGCGCGCGCGGGTCGGCCGCGCTCGTCGCTCAGCGGCGCAGCGCGAGCCGCGCCGCGACGGTACCAGCCGCACCGGCGGGGATCGCAGCTTCGCCGAACAGGAGTCCCTGCTGGTCGCCGCCGCGCGCCCGGATCCGCGAGCCAGAGTCTCACGTGAGTCAACCAGACCTCCATCGCCGGGGCGCAGCGCCTGGGTCCTCGTACCTGGTGCTGCCCTGACGGTCGACCTTCGTCGAAGGTCCGACCCAACCGTGCCGCAACGTTCGCTATCGTGTAGCACGACCCGCGCTGCGCGTGCCACCATGACCGAGTCCGCGAGCCCCGTTCCCGCCGCCGCCGTAGGCCGGCACCCAGGTGTCGCCATGCTGCTCGCGGCGATGACGCTCGCGACCGTGATCGCGTTCGATTCGCGCGCGATGGTGCGCGTGCTGCTCGTGTGGTGTGTCGTCTGGTACGCGGCCCACAGTCCGCGCTGCGTCGCCGCGTGGTCCGACCTGGGTCGCCGCATCGCGCTCGCGACGGGGGCCGGTTGGGTCACGATGTGGCTCGGCCTGCTGGCCACGTTCGAACGCAACGACATCGGTTGGCGCGCCGACTTCGTGACTGCCGGCTTCCCGCGGCGAGCCTTCGTCGGCCTGGCATCGAAGGAACACGGCCCGATCGAGACCAACTTCGTCGGGGCGTTCCTGCCGCCTCCGGGTTGTGGCCCGCCGCACCTCTACGAAGCAAACCACTGTGTCGACAACTTCGTGCTCGCCGTGCTGCTCGCCGCCGTGCTGATGGTCCGGCTGCCGCCGCGACACCTGCCGAGCCTGCTCCTTGCTTCCGGTCTGCTCGGCGCCGTGCTGCCGCTGCTCGTGCTGGGCTTCCTGCCGCTCGGCACCGACAACAACCCCTGAAGTGCCGTGACCGAACCCGATCGTCGCGAACGTCCGCAGGCGCGATCCGCGCACATGCCGTGCGTGCTTGCGGCGGCGACGTTCACGGCCGTGTTGTCGCTCGACTCGCGCGGCATGCTCGGCATCGCGGCGATCTGGCTCGCAGCGTGGGTCTTGGCGCATGAGCCGCGATGGAGGGTCCATTGGTCCGACCTGGGTCACCGCATCGCGTTGGCCACCGCCGGTGGCAGCCTCGGACTCTGCCTCGGACTCGTGTGCGTGCAGCACCGCACTCTCAGCGGGGGTGAAGAAGACCTGCTGACCGCGGGGTGGCCGTTCCTGGTCGTGGTGGGCCGCGTGCGGTCGGCCTCGGCGCAGCCATCCATCATCGGTGGCCACGAACCCCCCGGCTACTCGGGCCCGTACATCGAAGGTGCCGGCACTTGCGCGGTCGACTTCGTGTTCTGGTTCCTGACGAGCCTGCTGCTCGCCTCGATCGTGCCCCGAGCGCGTCTCGCGCAAGTGACGCGCATCGCGCGCTACTACCCGCCGGTGGTCCTGCTGACGACGTGGTTCCTCGGACCCGTGGTGGTCTGCGGATCCTGAGCAGCGATCGATGCGGCATCGGTAACCGTTCGAGGCACCTCTCCCGACAACGCGGCGGCAAGATCAGCATCGCCGGTTCTGGGTGCTTCGCAGCTGCCTCGGCGCCCCGGAGTTCGTAGACTGTTCGACCGCTTCCGGCACCTGGACCGCTCCACGATGACTTCGACCCCACGCCTCCACCTTCTCTTCTGCCTCTTCGCCCTCGCCCTGGGCCTGCGCCCGGCGGCCGCCCAGGACGCCTTCGCCCAGGAAGAGCAGGACCTCGTCAAGCAGTGCGTGCGCACCCTGTCGACGTTCGCGAGCGGCGCCAAGACCCGCAAGGTCGGCCAGCGTGCCAAGCAGGCCTACGATCTCATCATCGGCTACCAGCCCGACGACGCGCAGGCGCGCTCGGCGCTCGACTTCGAGAAGAAGAACGGCGAGTGGATCCTCAAGCCCGAGGAGAAGCGCACGCGCTGGGTCGACAAGGCGACCTACGAGAACCGCTTCCGGACCATGGACGACTGGTACAAGGTCTGCATGCGGCTCAGCGAGCTGCACAAGAAGCTCGGCCTCAAGCTCAAGGCGGCGGGCAACCTCGTCCGCGCCACGTACCACCTGCAGAAGGCGGTCTACTACAACGCCCTGGACGAGGAGGCCAACGTCGCACTCGGCCTCGAGAAGGGTCCCGGCTTCTACGGCACGCCGAACCAGATCGCCTTCGCCCAGAAGATGAAGGAGATCGAGACCACCGCGATCGAGATCGCGCGCAAGGACTACCCCGTCGAGGAACTGCCGCTCGAGCAGATGCCGAAGGAGCTCGTCGCGCTGTCCGACGCTGTGCCCGAGTGGATGAGGAAGCCGAACTTCGACATCCACGGCGCGAAGTCCGCGCACTTCACGGTCTGGACGCGCGGCAGCCAGGAGAACGCCAGCAACGCGGTCAAGTGGGGCGAGCGCGCACTCGACTTCGGCATCGCGGTGATCGGCGAGAAGAAGGCCAAGCAGATCCAGTTCGTCGAGAACGCGACGCGCCCGTTCTCCTTCCACGTGTTCCTCTGGACCCGCAAGGAGCGCGAGGAGTTCCTCAAGGCCAACCCGCACGTCTGGAAGGGGGCCAAGGACATCGACGAGGCGATGCGGTTCGTCAACAACGACTGGCACACCGAGAAGGGCATCGCCATGCTGGAGACGAAGCTCGCGCCGGTGCAGGTCCACGACTCGATGATCGGCACGACGTTCAAGTACGGGCTCGGCACCGGCGGCAACGCCGGCATGAGCGAGGGCATCGTGCACGCCGTTTGCTGGTACCTGCAGTCGACCTCCATCACGCGCTTCGGCGCGCTGCCCGAGGGCACGCAGGGCTCGCGCGAGCTCAACCTGCCCGAGACGACGAACTGGTGGCTGCGTGCGATCCGCGACCAGGCGACCGCACACACCGACTGGGCGGCCGATCAGGTGCCGCGCGAGCAGCTGTCGCGCTTCCGCAACGACTGCCGGCTCAAGACCTGGAGCTTCACGACGTTCCTGATGGCGGCCTGCCCCGACCGCTGGATCGACTACTACCTGGCGCTGCCGAGCGAGAAGATCCCTACGCTCGAGGAGGTCAATGCGATCGCCGAGAAAGCGCTCGGCCGCAAGCTCGCCGACCTCGAGGACGAGTGGCGCGAGTGGGCGCGCGGCGACTCCGGCGTCGCCGCCGGCACCGGCTACGGCCCGCCGCTGCTGCCCGAGCGGCCGAGCAAGGAGGAGCTCGCGGTGCTCGACCGGCTCAACGCGGTGCGCGGCTCGCAGATCGCGTTCACGTGGCCGAGCCCCAAGGAGGGCGAGAACCTGCCGTTCCCCGAGGTCTGCAAGGGCGGTGCGTTCCAGGGCCTGCCGCCGTGCGAACTCGACGCCGAGACCTCGGCTGCGTGCGAAGCGCACTCGAAGTACCTGACCCACCACACCGACACGCACATGAAGTGGCCCGAGGCGCACGAGGAGGCCCCCGCCGACCCGGACTTCACGCCGCGCGGCCAGCGCGCCGGCATGAGCTCGGTGATCGTGTTCGTCAACGCGCTCGGCGGCATGGACTTCGCGCGCGACTCGGTCGACGGCTGGATCGGCACGCCGTACCACCGCTTCCCGCTGCTCGAACACAACATCAAGCGCTTCGGCTATTCGTTCGTGTACGAGAACGGTTGGACCGTCGCGACGCTCGACATGGGTTCGCTCGAGGAGCCCTACGATCCCAACGAAGCGCCGAAGCTGATCTGCTTCCCGGCCAACGACATGGAGGGCGTGCCGCGCGCGTTCCACGGCCGCGAGTTCCCGAACCCGCTCGAGGACCAGCCCGAGGACCAGCAGGACATCACGAAGACCGGGTTCCCGATCAGCGTGCAGTTCCAGCGCGAGCTCGCGGGGCAGATCGCGAAGTGCGAGATCAAGCTCTTCGAGTGCAAGACGCACGGCCGCATGCCGACCCAGAACCTCTGCATCGCCAGCCCGACCGTCTCGAAGGAGCTGCAGGTCTGGCTGGATCGCTGCGGCGGCAACAGCGCCAAGGAGGTGCCGATCTGGGTGCACACCCCGACCGTGCCGCTCAACAAGCGCGTCGAGATCCGGGACACGGTCTTCGCGCTCCCGAAGGAGCACCTCGAAGCCAACAAGCGCTACCAGGCGCGGGTCAGGTTCACCTACCAGAACGTCGATCTGGCGTTCGTCTGGGAGTTCACGACCGGCAGCCAGAAGGAAGGGCTCAAGATCAAGTAGGGCGGCGAGGGCCCCGGTGCCCGGCTCCCAGCGCCTGCATCGGCGCTTGCATCGGCGGGGCGCCGGCACACAATCCCCGGCTCTCCCCCATGCCGGCCGGCCTGATCGCCGGTCCGCAGCAACGAATCCCATGAGCACGCGCGTCGATGAAATCCTCGGCTGGTACGAATCCGACAACCCCGGCGTCCTCAAGAACCTGCGCTGGATGATGGACACGGGTGCGCTGGCCGGCACCGGCAAGTTCGTGATCCTGCCCGTCGACCAGGGCTTCGAGCACGGCCCGGCGCGTTCGTTCGCGAAGAACGCGCCCGGCTACGACCCGCACTACCACTTCCAGCTCGCGCTCGACGCGGGCTGCAACGCCTACGCGGCGCCGCTCGGCTTCCTCGAGGCCGGCGCGCGCAAGTTCGCGGGCCGCATCCCGCTGATCCTCAAGCTCAACAACAGCGACTCGCTCTACAGCAGCGCGGATCCCAAGCCAGCGGTGACCGGCTCGGTGCAGGACGCGCTGCGGCTCGGCTGCGCCGCGGTCGGCTTCACGATCTACCCGGGCAGCAACCAGCGCGACGCGATGTACATGGAGCTGCGCGAGATCGCCGAGCAGGCCAAGGAGGCGGGCCTCGTCGTCGTCGTCTGGAGCTACCCGCGCGGCAGCGGCCTCAGCAAGAAGGGCGAGACCGCGATCGACGTCTGCGCCTACGCCGCGCAGATCGCGGCCCAGCTCGGCGCCCACATCCTCAAGGTCAAGCCGCCGACCGAACACATCGAGCAGGACGCGGCGCGCAAGGTCTACGAAGCCGAGAAGATCGCCATCGGCACGCTCGCCGAGCGCACGCGCCACGTCGTGCAGTCGGCGTTCGGCGGCCGCCGCATCGTCATCTTCTCGGGCGGCGAGGCCAAGGGCACCGCCGACGTGCTGGCCGAGATCAAGGGGCTCGCCGACGGCGGCGCGTTCGGCTCCATCATGGGCCGCAATGCGTTCCAGCGGCCGAAGGCCGAGGCGCTGCAGCTGCTGAAGTCCGTGCAGGACATCTACCGCGGCGCGAAGTAGGCCTGTCGGGTCACGACAGCTTGCCGCGATCGAGCAGGCCTTCGCTCGCGGCCACCGTGGTGGCCACCGTCGCGTCGCCCGTGACGTTGAGCACCGTGCGGCACATGTCGAGCGGCCGGTCGACGCCGAGGATGATCGCGATGCCCTCGGCCGGCACGTGGATCTGCTGCAGCACGATCGTCAGCATGACGATGCCGACGCCGGGCACGGCCGCGGTGCCGATCGACGCGAGCGAGGCGGTCAGCACGATGCCCATCTGCTGGCCGAGCGTGAGGTCCATGTTGTAGAGCGTCGCGATGAAGACGGCTGCGACACCCTGGTAGAGCCCCGTGCCGTCCATGTTGACCGTGGCGCCGAGCGGCAGCACGAAGCTGGACACCTCCTCGTGCACGCCGACGCCCTCTTCGACGCACTCGATGGTGACCGGCAGCGTCGCCGCCGACGAGCTGCTGCTGAACGCCAGCAGCTGCGCCGGTGCGAGGGCCCGCAGGAAGCGCCGCATGGGCACCTTGGCGACCACCTCGAGCAGGAACGTGTAGACGATCAGCAGGTGCAGCAGCAGCGCGATCACGACCGTCGCCATGTAGACGAGCAGCGCCGCCATCAGTTCGCCGAGCTGCGCCGAGTCCTGGCCGAGCTGCGTCACGACGCTGCACAACAGCGCGAACACGCCGATCGGTGCGATCTTCATGATGAGGTGCACGATCTCGATGACGGCGTCCGACAGCGTCTGGAACACCGAGACGACCGGGGCGGCGGCCTCGCGGCGCAGCCGCGTGAGCCCGATGCCGAGCAGCAGCGCGAAGAACACGATCTGCAGCATCTGCGCCTCGGCGAGCGCCGCGAACGGGTTGGTCGGCACGATGTCGACGAGCTGCTGGCCGATGTCGACGGCGTTCGCGGCGCTGACCTTCTCGTGGGCCTGCGCACCGAACTTGCCGACGAGGCTCTCCTGGATGCTCTGCCGCACCTCGGGCGACAGCCGGCTGCCGGGGCGCACGATGTTGACGACGACGAGGCCGATCGTGATCGCGATCGCGGTCGTGCCGAGGTAGAGCCCGATCGTCTTGCCGCCGATGCGCGACAGGCGGCTCGTGTCGTCGAGGCCGGCGACGCCCGCGACCAGCGAGAACAGCACGAGCGGCACGGCGATCATCTTGAGCAGGTTCAAGAACACCGTGCCCAGCGGCTTGACCCACACGCTGACGAAGTCGTCGGCGCCGGCGACCACGGCGAGCAGCCCGGCGAGCACGCCGAGGCCCATCGCGATGAGGATCCACCAGTGCAGGGCGAGACGGCGGCGTGCGCGCGGCGCGCCGGCCAGGGGCGGCGGAAGGGCTGGCATGCGACCTGGGATACGGATCGCAGCGCGCGGGGCAAGCGACATCGCGGCGACCGGCGAGATCGTGGAAGAAGGTGCGGCGGTCGGAGTCGGAGGCCTCGTGTCGATCGTGCGCTGGATCCTGGTCGTGGTCGTCGTGCTCGCCGTGATGGTCGTGGGCAGCCTGACCGCGAGTCCCGACGGGTGGCAGCTGGCCCTGCGCTGGGCCGCCGAGCGCGAGGCGCAGTGGCAGGCCATTCCCGAGTGTCCGGTGCTGCAGGGCGAGGTTGCACCGGGCTCGTCGTTCGCCGGCTACATCGAAGCCAACCGGCTCGCCGGGGACTTCCGGGCGCACGAGGCGCGCCTGCGCGAGCTCGCCGAGGCCGAGGGTGAGGCGGCCGTGCCGACCGCCGCCGATCGGCAGGTGCTGGCCGATCTCGAGCCCGCGGTGCAGGTGCTGCGCGATGCCGCGCACCGGCAGGGGCCGCGCGCAGCGGAGGGCTCGTCGCTCGACTTCCTGGACATCTTCGGGCCGATCGATGCGCTGCTGCTGGCCGCGCGGGATCGCAACCGGCGCGGCGACGCTGCGGGCGCCGTGTGCTGCCTGCTCGACGCGGTCGCGTGCGGCACCGACCTCACGAGCAGCGAGCTGCCGTTGACCCAGGCGATCGGCGCGTTGCTCGTCGAGCGCGCCGCGTGCGCCTTCGACGACGCGCTGCTCGGCGCGGCCGATGCCGCGCTGCTCGCGCGCGTCGACACGGCGCTGGCGCAGGCCGATGCCGCGCTGCACGTCGAGGCCCACCTGCTGTCGCGGTGCGCGTTGCACCTCGTGCGCATGCTGCGCGACAACGAGCAGGTCACGGCGTGGGACCTCGGCATGGCGAGCCCGCTGCAGGCCTGGCGCCACGGGTTCTCCGTGCGCCGATCGGGCATGGCACGCGTCGCGGACCTCGTCGACCTCGTGCAGCGCTTCGAGAGCGCGACGCCGGCGTTCGAGACCTGGCCCGCCCGCAAGCCGCGCCTCGAGGCGGCGGTCGCCGAGGACCGCGCGAACAACGCCGATCTGCACGATGCCCTGCTGACCAACAGCGTCGAACTCGAGGAGCAGGCGCGCCACGGTCTGGCGGGGCTGCGCCTGCTGCGCCTGGCCGTCGCGTTCCATCGGCGCGAGTCGTTGCCGCAGCTCGCCGATCCGTTCGGTGCCGGGGGACTCGCGGTGCACGAGCACGCCGACGAGGCGAGCTTCTCGAGCGCCGGGGCCCGCCTCGAGCGCACGGCGCGCCGCCGACCATGACGCGGAGGTTGGCAGCGGTGAGGCCGCGCGGCACAGTGTGCCGCATGCCGTTCGCCCGACGTTCGTTGCCGTGGTTCCTGCTCGCCTGCCTGCCCGCGTTCGCCGTCGCCCAGGCGCCGGCCGCGGTCGCGACCGCGCGCGCCGTGCACGGCCGCGTCGAGCAGCACGCCGGCGTCAAGCTGCTGCGTGTGTGGGGCACGCCGGCCGAACGTGGTTATGCGCACGGGTTCCTGCTGGCCCAAGACATCGCGGCCGTCGCGATCGCCGAGTTCACGGCGCGTTTCGCGCGCAAGGCGCCGCTGTTGCGGCAGGCCCGCGACGCCGTCAAGCGCACGATCGGCTACCCCGACGACGTGCGGGCCGAGATCGAGGCGATGTACGAAGGCCTCGTCGCGGCCAAGGTCGACCTCGACATGCCCGAACTCGAGCGGGCGTTCGACCTGCAGGACCTGCTCGTCGCCAATGCGCTCGACGTGTTCGGCCTCATGGGCTGCAGCGGGTTCACGTTGTGGGGCGACCAGGTGGTTGGCGGCGGCGTGCTGACGGCGCGCAATTTCGACTGGCCCTACACGGGCCCGCACCTGCTCGAGCACACGATGCTCGTCGTGCAGCACTTCGCCGACGGGCGCGCCGTCGCGTCGGTCGCGTGGCCGGGTTACGTCGGCACCGTCACGGGGGTCAGCAGCGACGGCGTGGCGGTGTTCCTGCACGTCGGTTCGGCCAGGATCTCGATGACGCCCGAGTCCGACTCGTGGCCGACCGCGGTCGCGGCGCGCGCGATCCTGCAGCTCGTGCCGCGCGGCGACGCCGAGGCCGCGTTCTCCAAGGCGAAGGACCTGCTCTCGTACACGAGTCCGCCGGCCGGCTACCTGACGCGCGTCGTGTTGCCGCAGTGCCCGACCGATGGCGCGCCCGTGGCCGTCTTCGAGACCGACGTCAGGCAGTGCGTGCGCGAGAGCGTGAGCGGCGCATCGGTCGTGACCAATCACTTCACGAGCCGCCAGGACGGCCGGCCGGCGAGCAAGGACAGCCTCGACCGCGCGACGCGCCTGCACGCCGGCCTGGACCAGTGCTGCGGCACGGGTGACAAGCAGGTCAGCATCGAAGAGGCCTGGCAGATTCTCGAATCGGTGCAGCGCGGCAACAGCCGCTTCGGCACGCTGCACTCGCTGGTCTTCCGGCAGGCGCCTTGGTGCTTCGACCTGCGCATCGCCACGGTCGCCGACGGCAAGATCCTCGCGGCACCGGTCAGTGCGCGACGCTGCGAACTGACGCGGCAGCAGCTGTTCGCGACGGGCGAGGTGCTCGGCCAGCAGGCCGGCAAGTAGCGCGGTCGCCGCGCCCCGAGCCACCGTTGGCAACGCGCCGGCGAAAGCCGCCATTTCCGATTCCCGCACTCCGGACGCGAGCTACCCTTTCGCGGCCCATCTCCCATCAGTCGCTGCCCGCCGGTCGCTGCTCGTCTCGAT
>DASUFY010000238.1:0-6232 GCA_036274315.1 Planctomycetota bacterium
CGCGCGCCGCTCGATGGCCCACAACGAACCCCACGCCCGAGCCGGACCGCCGCGAGCGCAGCGCACGGGCCGGGCGCTGTTCGCCATCCTGCTGGTCGGCGCGCTGCTGCGCGGCCTCTACCTGCGTGAGATCGCGAGTTCCCCCGAACTCGCGGCGCCCGCACTCGACGCGGCCTTCCACGACCACTGGGCCCGCGCGCTCGTCAGCGGCGACTGGTCGCCGCCGCGGTTCTTCGCCGACCCGCAGATCCAGACGACGCCCTACTTCCGCCCGCCCGGCTACCCGTTCTTCCTCGCACTCGTGTACGCGATCACCGGCGGCAGCCCGCTCGGTGCGCGTGCGGTGCAGATGCTGCTCGGCCTCGCCAACGTGTGGCTCGCGTTCGCTCTGGGTCGCGCGCTGTTCGACCGAGCAGTCGGCCTGCTCGCGGCCGCGGGCATGGCCTGCACGTGGACGCTGCTCTACTTCGAAGGCGAGCTGCTGGCGCCCGTGCTGCTGGTCACGCTCGGGCTCGCTTCGGCCCTGGTCTGGCATCGCTGGTGGCACCGCGGCAGCTTGCTGCTCGGCACAGCCGGAGGTCTGCTGCTGGGACTGTCGGCGCTGGCGCGACCCAACGCGCTCGCACTCGTGCCCGTGGTCTGGCTCTGGGCGCTGTGGGTCGCGCGGCGACGGCCCGGCCAGGGCCGCATGCGTTCGGTGCTGCTCGGCCTGCCGCTCGGCGTGTTCGCGGCCATCGCGCCCGCGACGATCCGCAACGCGGTCACAGCCCATGACTTCGTCGTGCTCACGAGCAACGGCGGCGTCAACCTCTACATCGGCAACAACGAACAGGCCGACGGCCACACGGCGCGCATCCCGATCCTCGGCGACCTCGCACCCGTGCAGGGTTGGACGTGCTTCGACCAGCCCGCGATCGTGCGCGGCGTCGAACGGCTCGAGGGCCGGCCGCTCGCGGCGTCCGAGGTCTCGCGCTTCTTCGCGCGCCGCGCACTCGACTTCGCCGCGGCGCATCCCGGCGCGGTGCTCGCGCTGGCCCTGAAGAAGACCGCGCTGTTCTGGGGCCCGGTCGAGGTCGCCAACAACCGCGAACTCGAGGTCGCGCGGCAACACTCGGCGGTGCTGCGCTGGCTGCCGACGTTCCCGTGGGTGCTGTCGCTCGCCGTGATCGGTACCCTGATGCTCTGGCGCGACCTGCGCCGCGCGCCGCGCGACCACCGCAGCGACCTCGTGGTGCTGCTCGCCGCGATCGTGCTCGTCGACTTCGCCTCGCACCTGCCGTTCTTCGTCGCCGGCCGCTACCGCATGCCGATCCTGCCGCTGCTGCTGCTCGGCGCCGCCTACGCCGTGCGCACCGCGTTCACGCTGCAACGCGAACGGCGCTGGCGCGGCCTCGCGCGTTGGTGCGCCGCCTGGCTCGTGCTGTTGGCACTCGCGCACGTGCGCCTCGTCGACTACGAACCCGACCCCGGGCAGTGGCACTTCCAGCGCGGCGACGCGTTCCGCATGCTCGGCGACCTCGACCGCGCGATCGACGAGTTCCGCCTCGCGATCGCCTCGGCGCGCACGCCCGACGCCGTGCCGCACAACAACCTCGGCGCCGCCCTGATGCAGCGAGGTCGGCTGCCCGAAGCGATCCTGAGCCTGCGCGAAGCGGTGCGCCTCGATCCGGCCTACGTGCAGGCGCACTTCAACCTCGCGCTCGCGCTCGCCAACGCGGGCCAGGACGAGCTCGCGTGCGCGGAGTTCGAACAGGTGCTGCGACGCGATCCTTCGAGCACCCCGGCGCGCATCCAGCTCGGCGCGATCCTGGTCCGGCTCGGCCGCGCGGCCGAGGCGCTGCCGCACCTCGAAGCGGCGGCGCACGACGCGCCGCGCGACACGGCGGTGCGCTACCTGCACGCGATCGCGCTGCTCGACGTCGGCCGCCAGCGCGACGCGCGCGCCATCCTCGAGGGCTTCGAACGCACGGAACCGCGCTTCGCCGACGCGCGTGTGGCGTTGGCCGAACTCGCGGAACAGGCCGGCGACCGCGCGGGTGCACTGCGCCTCGTCGAACAGGCGCTCGCGGTCGAGCCCGGTCACGCCGGCGCGAAGGCGCTGCGCGAGCGGCTGCAGTAGGCGGGGCGGACGGCGCTGCCTTCGTTCGAACGGCGGCCGCCGCTCGGACGAGCGCCGTGTCCCGCCGCCTTCACTGCAGCAGCGTCGACGCGCGGTTCGTCAGCAGGTCGGTCGGTGACGCAAACGCCAGCGTCTGGAAGTGCAGCGACAGACCCTGGAACAGCGGGTTCGGTGGGATCGCCAGGTACACCGTGCTCGGCCCGGAAGTGCCCGGATACGCCGTCGGGCCCGCGAGCACGACCAGCGGCGCCGGACCGATCAGCAGCGTGCCCCAGGGCGCCAGCGGCACGTTCGTCGTCGCGGTCGAGCCGGCCATCACGTAGACGCCGCCGCTCGGGCCGTAGTCGTCGATGCGCACCGCGCCGCCGATCGGCGTGCACTGGCTCGCCGCGATCGCGGGGCCGCAGGCGACCGTGGCGAAGTGCGCGTTGAAGATCCCCGGTGCGCCGGGAGTGTAGACCGACAGCGTCGCACGGCCGGTGCTCGTCAGCGTCGGCCACGCGTTCATGCCGGTGTAGATGCCGCCGAGCGGCGTCGGATCGCCGCGCCGCGCCAGCACCGTCAGCGAACCATCGGCGGCGCTGACGACGAGGCGGTCGACGTCGCTCGTGCTCGACAGGTTGCACCACAACACGAGGTTGCCCTGGTCGTCGAGCGGCGTCATCGGATTGCGCGAGTAGGCGAGGCCGAGGCACTGCCCGCCGTCGACGGGATCGAAGAAGGACAACGCCGCGCGCAGGTTGCCCTGGCTGCCGACGAACCAGCCCGTGGTGGGCCCACCGGCGTTGTAGTCGGCGAGGAAGGCGATCTGGCTGCTGCCGTTCAAGGCGGCCGCCTGCATGTCGGTGAAGGTGCCGCCGGCCGGCGTCGGGTCGCCGGTCCGCACGTACCACGCGTCGACGCCGTTCGTGCGCACGATGATGCCGCGGCCATTGGGGCCGAAGTTGACGATGGCGCGGAAGGCGATCACGCCGCAGTCGTTGAGCGCCGGCACCGGTCCGGCGGGCACGTTGGTGCCGTCGGCGAAGCCGAACGCTTCGGTGCCGAGCAGCGCGAACGCTCCGCCACCCGGGGAGGGATCGCCGGCGGCGGCGATCTTCGTGACCACGCCGCTGATCGCATCCCACTGGAACAGGTCGGAGTTGGTGGTGCCGGGCGGCGAGGCGAGGAACGCGACGACGCGGTGGTTGTTCAGCGAGCCCGGGCCGATCGCGCCGAAGGTGCCGCCGAGTGGCGACGGATCGCCGACGCCAGCGACCTTGACGATCGAAGCGGCCGCCGCGATGTAGAGGAACAGGCCGCGGCTCGTCGTGCCGTTGACGACGTCCGCGAAGAACAACACGTCGCCGAAGTCGTTGATCGGCGGCGCGAACACGGTGCCGCCGAAGAAGCCGGCGAACGTGCCGCCGCCCGGTGCCGGATCGCCGCAGGTGCCGGGTACTCCCGAGCCGCCGCCCTGGCCGCAGCCCATCGCGATGGCGCGCAGCCCGGCCGCGTCGACGACGAACACACCCTGGTTGCGCGAGCTGCCGTTGACCTGGGCGATGAACGCAAACGCGCCGTCGCGATTGACGCACGCGGGGTTGCCCGGCGCGATCGGACTCAGCGTGCCGCCGCCGGGCACGGCCTGGCCGTGCCACGCGACCGGCAGCGTCGCGCACGGGGCGAGCCCTTGGAGCAGCGTCGACGACGCTGGTGGTGGGGAGGCGAGTGGCGTTGGGCAGAGCCGGATGACGTCGTCGTGCACACGCACGAACGGCGTACCCTGGGCGGTGAGCGATGCCGAGACGCCGAGAACGGCGACGATGGCAGAGGTGCGCGCGAACATGATGGCGCAATCTACCGCGCCGCCCGCATCGGGTCAGTCGAAGGCCGCACGTCGGGCACGCCGCCCGAACGAGTCTCACCGAATCGTCCGCGGCGCGGCAGATCCCGCCTTGGCTTCCGGCGCGGCCCACCGCTGGTGAGGGGTGTCGCGACCGGCGATTCCCGCCGGGCGACCCAACACCCCTTCCAGGAACCGAACCATGAACGCCATCCGCACCCTGCTCACGTCCCTGCTGCTCGGCACCGCGGCCACGGCCCAGCTGGGCCTCGCCGTCGCCCCGTCCGGCCAACCCGCACTCGCGGCCATCCGCCCGACGCTGGAGAACACCATCCCGCTGCCGGTGGTCGAGGTCGCCGGCAACCCGAACTTCCAGATCCACGCCGCAGTCGTCACGCCCGCGGTCCCGGTCGGCTCGCCGATGTTCCTGCTGCTCGGCCCGCCAGCTGCCGCGCCGATCGCGGTGCCGCCGCCGCTGCTGTTCCCGGGCTACGGCCTGCCGGGCTTCCTCGGCATGTCGGAGATCTCGCTCATCGTGCCGATGACGGTCGCGGGCACGTTCGGCACGCCGTCCTACCACCTGCCGATCCCGCCGGGCCTCGGTGCGCTCGGCCACTGCCTGACGGCGCAGATCGCGGTGTTCGTGCCGGGCGGCATCGGTCTGACCGGAGCGACGGGCATCGCGCTGTGATGCGCGGTGCGTGCCGGCGGGGCACCGGGCTCGACTGCGTTGTCTGGTTGCAACCCGCTCGCGTCGCCATACTCGCCGCCTGCACCGCGTGGCCTCCTTCCATTCCAACGAAGAACTGTTCCAGGCCGTGACCGAACTCGCGGCGAGGTTCGAGGCCGCGGGCCGGGCGCCGGCCGCCGCGGGTCTGCGCGAAGGCATGGCCTGCCTGAACGGACTCACCGACGGTTGGGCGATGTTCCTCGAGGCGATCGAGGTCGTCTGGAGCAGCGACTTCGCGCAGCTCGATGCAGACGATCAACGGGCACTGCGGCGCATCCGCGATGGCGTGCGCCGCGCGCTGCGCCGGCGTTGACGCGGGCCACCGGTTCCTCGGAGCTCTGGCGGCAAGCGTGTCCTGAGCGTGCTGCGCCTGGTGACGTGGTCCGTGCCGAGCGCTCAACGCGCGAAGTGATGAACCCAGCCTGGCAGGTCCTAGACTTCCCGCGCCTGCCGGCAGCGCACGTCGATCGACGCACACACGGCGTCGATCGTGGCCGACTGCGCGAGGCGCGCGTCAATCTGCAGCACCCGCGCTGCAACGGGCAGGGCCTCGGCCGTGCGCTGCAGACGCTCGATGACGATCCCAGGTGAGAGCCCGACCGCCTTCGCGAAGGCCGTCCAGTGATCGCGGCGCACGTCGGCGAACTCACGCTTCGAACCGATCTTCATCGCCATGCGCGCGCTCAAGCCCGGATAGACGAGCGTGCACATCGCGTCGTAGACCGGCGCGAGCGAGACGGAACCCGGCGCGAGCAGCAGCGAGAAGTTCTTGCCGTGGGCGTCGGCGTTCCCGATCAGGAAGTGGAACACGACCATGTCGAGCAGGCGCAGGCGGTCGACCGCGGCGCGCGTCGCGTGGCGCGTCAGCAGGTCGAACATCTGGGTGAAGCCGGGGCCCCCTTCCGCCTGGTACTTGAGCTCCGGGGGAGTCGCCGTCGCCTGGCAGAAGTCCTCCTGGTGCAGGCGCCGCAACCGCCCGTCGGCCGTGCGCACGCGGTCGAAGCGTTGGACGACGAGGACTTCGGTGCCGCCGATCTCGCGGCATTCGACCGGGGGTGCCCGGAGCCCGATGGCAGCCGCGAGCTTCATGCAGAAGTACTCGTTCGGCACGGTGTCGGCGAAGCCGGGGATCGGCACCTTGACGATGTGTGTCGTCGGTCCGCCGTCGGTCGGCAGCGCGATGCCGCCGTCGACGACGCGCACGGCGATCTTGTCCTGTGCGCCCGCCAGCGACAGGCGCACGTCGTCGCCGACGAGTAGCGGCCTGGTCGGAAGCTCGCGCAGCAGGCCTGCGAGCTCGGCGTCGCCGAGCACCCGAACGTCGCCGGTCGGCGCGAGGGGCGCTTCGTCGGGCGGCAGCAGCGCGATCGCGCCGGCACACTCACGGCCGACTTCGGCGAGCAGCGCGAACTCATTGCGCGGCGAGACGCCGAGGTGGCGGGCGAGCCGACGCCGCAGCTCGTCGTCGGGCAGGAGCCCGCCGAAGAAGGCGCGCGTCGTGCGGTCGTCGAACGGCGGTTCGCCGAGCGGCATCGACAGCGACATCGCGAAGCGGTGT
>DASUFY010000239.1:0-22663 GCA_036274315.1 Planctomycetota bacterium
GTCTGGTCGTCGACGCACGCGCTGGCGCCCAAGCAGCTGCCCGAGCGTTTGATCGTCATCGGCGGCGGCTACATCGGCCTCGAGCTCGGCCTCGTCTACCACAAGCTCGGCACCGAGGTGCGCGTGCTCGAGTTCATGGACCGCGTGCTGCCCGGCATGGAGGACGACCTCAGCAAGGAGATGGGGCGCTCGCTCAAGAAGAAGAAGATCGAGGTGCACCTGAAGACCAAGGCCACCGGCTTCAAGAAGACCAAGGGCGGCCTCGAGGTCGCGGCCGAAGTCGACGGCAAGGCGCAGACGTTCGAGTGCGACGTCGTGCTGTCGTGCGTCGGCCGCAAGCCGAACGGCAAGGGCCTCGGTCTCGAAGCCATCGGCGTCAAGGTCGACGAGCGCGGCTTCGTACCGGTCGACCACCGGCGCATGACGAACGTGCCCGGCATCTACGCGGTCGGCGACGTCGCCGGCCAGCCGATGCTCGCGCACAAGGGATCGCACGAGGGCCTCGTCGCCGCCGCGGCGATCGCGGGCGACAAGGGGGCCGCGTACGACCCGGCCTGCATCCCGGCGGTGATCTTCACCGACCCCGAGATCGCCTCGGTCGGCCTGACGGCCGAAGAGGCCCGGAAGGCCGGCTTCGAGCCCGTCGAGGGCAGGTTCCCGTTCGGCGCCTCGGGCCGCGCCATGTCGCTCAACGAGACGGAGGGCTGGGTCAAGGTCGTCGGCGACAAGAAGACCGACAAGCTGCTCGGCGTGCACATGATCGGCCCCGAGGTGACGGAGCTCGTCGCCGAAGCCGCGCTCGCGATCGAGATGGGCGCCACGGTGTCGGACGTCGCGACGACGATCCACGCCCACCCGACGCTGCCCGAAGCGATCATGGAAGCGGCCGAGGCCGTGCACAGCATGGCCGTGCACATCTTCCAGTCGCCCAAGAAGCGGTGAGTCGCCCCGCCCGAGAGGCGGCGCGACTCAATGCTCCCGGGCGACCTCGCAACGCGGGCAGCCGACAACGGCGAGACGAACCATCCAGCCCGCTGCGACGTCGCGGCTCGGGTGCCCCGCCCCAGAGGCGGCGCGACTCAATGCTCGCGTGTGCGAACCCTTTTGGCGTGCTACACCCACTGGCTAAGCTCCGGGGCGACGTTCGTGCGGCGCCACCACGACGCCGGCGCCCGCCCCGAAGGAACACCCATGCTCGCGTTGCTGCTGGCCTCGACCACGTTCCTGCTGCCACAAGAGCCGCTGCGCCTCGGCGTGCTCGCCGTGGACCAGCCGAACTCCCCCGACGTGCCGTTCGTGCGCGGCGCGCGCATCGCGGCCGAAGCCTGCAACAAGCAGGGCGGCGTCGACGGGGCGAAGATCGAACTGATGATCGAGGCGGCGACGACGCCGCTCGAGGTCTCGGCCGCGGTCGCGCGCCTGCAGGCCGCGGGCGCGGCCGCCATCGTCGCGCCGCCGGATGCGTACCGTGCCGATGCCGCGCGCAAGGCCGCGTTGGGCAAACTGCCGTGCGCCGCGTTCGCGACCACGCCGGCGGCCTTCACCGCGGTCTTCGACGCGCTGCTCGCGAAGACGTTCTGCATGGAGCAGGTCGGTTTCGTGCGCGACGCGAGCAAGGAGTCGCGCGAGTTCGGCAAGATGCTCGCCAAGGGCGGCCTGACGGCGCCGGCCGAAGTCGTGTGGGAACTCGACATCGGCGCATCGAGCAAGACCATCAAGAAGCAGCTCGAGAAGGAGCGGCCGCAGCTGCTGCTCATCGACGCGGAGCCCGAAGCCGTCGCGAAGTTCTTGAGCACGGAGCTGGCCGGCGACTCGATGCTCGTGGTGCTGACGCCGCGCGCCTGGGGTGAGCCCGTGCGCAAGCTCGGCCGCGCGCTGTTCGTCGTGCACGGGCGCTCGCCAGGCACGATCGCGGGCGGCACGCCGTTCCGCGTCGAGTACGAGCGCGACTTCGGCACGCCGGGCTTCGGTGCGGCCGAAGGCTACGAGGCCGTGACGGCGCTGGCGCGCGCGATCGATGCGGCCGACAGCCGGGAACCCGGCGCGGTGCAGGGTGCGCTCGCCAAGACGAGCTTCGAGGGGCTGCGGGGCAAGCTCTCGTTCGACAAGGCCGGTGACGCCGTCGAGCCGGAGCTCGCCGCGTGGTCGTTCGCGGATGGTGCGCTGAGTCCCTACGTGCCCGTCGTCGTGGCGTTGCCGCAGGCGAGCGACGCAACGGGACCGACGGCCAGCCCGCCGGCCCCGCAGGCCAAGGTCGGAGTGCCGTTCGGCACGTGGCGCACGCGACGATTCGCGTTCGAAGAGGGCGCGCAGTGGGTGCTCTGCGTGTGGGCCGACGACGGCGCCTACGCGACGGCTGACGAGGACCTGGCGCAGCTCGGGCTGTCGACGCGCGGCGCCGATCCGCTGCTCGACCACCTCGTCAAGGAGGAGATCTTCGCCCGCGTGCTCGCCATCGTGTCGACCAAGTACGGGCGCAACGAGGACGGCACGGGTGTCGACGGCAAGAGCCTGCGCATCTGCTTCGGCGCGCACCTGTCGGCCAAGGAGCGCGAGAAGCGCAAGCAGCGGCTGTGGCTGGCCCGCTTCGGCGGCGACCACCCGGAGGCCGGCGGCGAGGCCTTCGGCACGTTCTGCCGCGTCTACACGTTCTTCATCCGCCGCACGATCTTCCAGAAGAACGCGCTCGCACCGGCCATCACGACCGCCGACCGCAAGCTGCTCGACGGCACCTACAGGTTCGGCACCGACTTCGACATCGACAAGCGCAGCGAGCTCGTGCGCGCCCTCATCAACAGCTACGCGGGCTCGATGGCGCTGACGCTCGCGCACGAGGTCGGGCACCTGGCCGGCCTCGGCCACGTCACCGACGACCCGGCCGAGATCATGAACGTCGACGAGGGTGGCGGCATCGACTACCCGCAGGCCCACTTCGGCCCGGGCAGCTGGGCGATCATGCAGAGGGGCTACGGGCTGGTCGGCGACAAGGGCAAGCGGCGGTGACGTTCGCGAAGATCCTCCCGGTGGTCCCGTCGCAGAACGTGCGAACGACCACGCGAACGGAGCTGCCGAGCACGACCCGAGCAGTCGGTCCTCACGGCCGGCGCACCATGCGACGGGGCCTTCGCTCCGCGCAGCCCCACTGGTGCCCCAGGACCCGCGCGTGCCGTGACTTCGCTGCGCAGGTCCGCGCTTGCGCCGAACGAGAACGCCGCATGTTTCGCGCGTCCTCCCGCGGGGCACGAAGCTAGACTCTTCCGCGCGGAAGCACCGCTCTGCCCTGCCCTGCAACCACCGCACCCATCCGCGTGAAGAACCCCACCCTGCCGCTCTCCGGCCTCGCTGGACTCGCTCTGTCGACGATCCTGCCGGCTCAGTATCTCTACACCCAGCAGGTCGGCCTCGTGACCGGTCCTGTCGTGATGACCGAAGGCGTGATCCTGGTCGACGTCGACGGCGACACCGACCTCGACGTCGTGTTCGCCAACGGCCTCGTGCTGTCGAGCTCCGGTTCGGCCATCCAGCCGACGCTGCTCATCAACAAGATCGACCTGGGTCTCGGCCTCGTCGACGAGACCGCGGCGCGGCTGCCGGCGCTCGCGATCAGGGGCACGCTCGCGATCGCCTTCGACATCGACGGCGACGGCGACAAGGACCTCGTCTTCTCGTGCAACGGACCGAGCCAGCAGCGCGTCTACGTCAACAACGGCTCGGGCGTGTTCACCGACGAATCGACGACGCGGCTGCCCGGGCTCGTCATCGCCGCCGCCGGCTGCGCCTACGGCGACGTCGACCAGGACGGCGACCTCGACCTGTTCTTCAACGACGAGCTCAGCAACGGCCAGCTCAAGCTGCTGCTCAACGACGGCACGGGCGTGTTCACGAACGTCACGGCGACCCACGTGGCCGTGGCGCCCAAGACGAACCAACAGGACATCGTCGTCTGCGACATCGACAACGACGGCGACCTCGACGTCATCAACATCGGCAAGTCGTCGGGCCAGCAGATCTTCTTCAACGATGGCACCGGCCACTTCCTGACCATGACGACGGCGCTGCTGCCGGCGGGCACCACCCTGACCTACGAAGCCGAGGCGGCCGACCTCGACAACGACGGCGACCTCGACCTGACGATGCTGTCCGTGTCGGGCCTCAGCGACACCGTGCTGCGCAACAACCTGATCCCGTCGGGCACACTGAGCTTCACGAGCATGACGACCGCGCTGACGGGCGGCAACGGCGACGACGACAACGAATGGCTGTTCGTCGACGCCAACAACGACGGCCTGCTCGACATCGTCAACGGCTCGCTGCAATCCAACGGCGAGAAGCTCTACATCAACAACGGCGCGTTCTCGTTCGCGCGCGCGACCGGCACGAACGGCTTCTCGCCGCTCGTCGATTCGACGCTCGACGTCGCCGTCGGCGACCTCAACGGCGACGGCGTGTTCGACATCGTCACCGCCCAGGGTGAGTCGGGGGCCTTCCTCAACCGCGCCTACTACGGAACCGGTCCCGCCGACACGCAACCGCCGCGCTTCGTGCACATCGAAGCACCGCCCGCCGTGGCGACGAACCCCGATGGACCTTGGATCGTGCGCGCCACCATCCAGGACTCGGCGATCGACGACGGCGAGACCTCGATCGCGAGTGCGACCATGGACTGGTCGATCAGCCACCTCGGCGGCGTGACCACGGGCAGCAGCCCGATGAAGTTCCTCGGCGGACTGTTCTATCGCGCCGACCTCACGCCGCCGCCCGGCGTCATCATGAACGGCGCGACCGTGCACTACACGCTGACCGCCACGGACCTGCGCGGCAACAGCACGACGACGCCGCAGCAGTCGTTCGGGATCTGCGGACTCCAGCGCTACGGCCTCGGCCTCGGCGGCACCAACACGTCGCTGCTCGATGCCAGCGGGTCGACGAGCCCGGGCGGTGTCGCGACGTTCTCGTGGGGTGCCGCGGGTCCGTCGACGACGGGTCTGCTCGTGCTCGCTCTGGCGCGCGACGTGGAGGTCTACCCGCAGGGCACCGTGCTCGTCGACACGGGTTCGCTGATCGCGCTCGTGCCGATCGGCACCAACGCCACCGGAACGGGGGCCTTGCCGATTCCGATCCCACCGATCCCGCTGACGGGGCTGCGCGTCGCGTTCCAGACGCTGTTCGACGTGCCGTTCTCATTGAGCAACGGTGTCGACCTCGTCATCTGCCCGTAGCGCCCGCGGTCACCCCTCCTGCGCGGCGCCTCCGACGTCGGAGACGCGATCACTCGGCACGGGACCGAGCAGGCTGCGGTAGGTCGCACGAAGAGCCACGGTCATCTGCGTCAGCCCCGCGTAGTCGCCCTCGTCGATGGCGACGATCATGCCCATCAGGATGCGCGCGTCGGCCCGGTCCCCGGCGGCGTGAGCCGCCTTGGCGATCATCCACAGGATCTTTTGGAATGGCGTCTGGTGCACGAGCTTGGGAGCAGGCCGAACGTGCCTGCGACCGCCGACGACGAACGCAACCGCTCCCGTACGGGTGAACCGCGCCGACGATCGCTTCTTAACTGCGTTACATCCTCGGGACGTTGGCGACTCCCCCACCCCACGTGCAACCCGATGCGTGGCAACGCCGCGACGCGACCGGTAGGGTCGCCGGCCCCGTGGAGCCACCCATCGAATGACCGCACCCATGCAGGTGCTCGCCGAACTCGAGCGATCGAAGGCGGTGTTCGGCGGCGGCGTCGCCGCGACGAAGCTCGACCTGCTGCGCGCGCTCGCGCGGCGCTCGTTGCCGACCGCGAAGGCCGTGGTGCGCCTGCACGAGGTGCTCTGCTTCCTGCGCGCGCATGCCGATGACGAACTGGTCTCGGCGCAGGTGGCGGCGATGCTCGACCGGTTCGACCGCCGCGCGGACCTGCGGCGGCATCGGCGCGAGCTCGCCGACACGGGCATCGCGGGCACGTCGATCCGGTTCTCGTTCTTCGCCGGCACCGCACGCTGGCTGTCGCAGCGCTTCCGCGGCGCACTGCGCGTCGTCTGGGACGGCTACGCCAAGGCCGACCTGCTCGCCGATCGCCTGTCGTTGTTCGCGACCTGGCCGGAGACGCCCGGGCTCGACGACATCGACTGGCCCGTGCGGCGATGGGTGCGGCGGCTCGCCGGCCCCGACACGAGCGACGCGGACTTCCTGATCCAGCGTTGTGCGCACGTGGGGCGCACCGAAGCCGAGAGCGAGACGTTCTTCGAGGAACTCGACCTCGAGTTCGAGCTGCCGCCGGGACCGGGCACGCCGTCGCGCACGCGCGCGCTGCTCGCCGGTCGACCCGTGCACCACCAGAGGGGGCCGCTGCGCCGGGAACGCCCGGACCTGCGCGAGGAGCTGCGGCGGCGCGCGAAGGTTACGCCCGTCGACGAAGCCACGGGCCAGCGCATCATCACGCTGGCGCGCGACGCGATGGTGCTGCGGCACCGCGACCTCGATGCGTTCGCCTACGGCGATGCGCGCGACGTCCGCCTCTTCGACTGCGGCGACGGTCTCGAGTTCGCCGTCGTCGGCGTGCAGGCGCGGCGCCGCCTGCTGCTCGAGGCCGTCTACGCCTACCTGACGCTCAAGAACGGCGTGCCGATCGGCTACGTGCTCACGAGCGGCCTCTTCGGCAGCTCCGAGATCGCCTACAACGTGTTCGACACGTGGCGCGGCGGTGAGGCGGGGCTCGTCTACGGGCGCGTGCTCGGCGTGACGAGGCAGCTCTACGGCTCGGACACGTTCACGATCTACCCCTACCAACTCGGCGGCGAGGGCAACACCGAGGGCCTCGAGTCCGGTGCATGGTGGTTCTACCAGAAGCTCGGCTTCCGGGCGCGCGACCCGCAGGTGCTGGCCCGCATGGAACGTGAACTCGCGGCGATGCGGCGGCGCAAGGGCCACCGCACGCCGATCCGCACGCTCGAGCAGCTCGCCGCGCACAACGTCTACTGGTCGGCCGGCAGGCAGCGAGACGACATCCTCGGCGTGTTCCCGCTGGCCAACATCGGCCTGGCCGTGACGGACCACCTCGCGGCGCGCTTCGGCGCCGACCGCGAGCGCGGCGAACGGATCTGCGCCGACGAAGCCGCGGAACTGTGCGCCGTGCGTGGCTGGCAGAAGTGGGACGAGGGCGAGCGGCTCGCGTGGATGCGCTGGAGCCCGCTCGTGCTCGTGCTGCCCGGAGTGGCGAAGTGGACGGCCGCCGAACGCAGGGCCCTCGTCGACGTCGTGCGCAGCAAGGGCGGCCGGCGCGAATCCGACTACGTGCGCCTGCTCGACGCACACAAGCGGCTGCGCACCTCGCTGCGCGCGCTGGCCGCGACGCCACGGTGACCGGCGATGGCGCGCGGCGCGTTCCAACCGGGCTTCCGCCTCTCGCCGGCGGACGCGCTGGTGCTCGCCATCGCCGCCGCGGCGACGGTCGTCTCGTGGTCGATGCAACCGCGACTCGCCCCCTCCATCGCCTTCGTCACCGCGAACTTCTTCCTGTTCTGCAACGTCTTCCGCGTCGCACGCCGGCTGGAGCTGCTCTGGGCCGGGCTGTTCGTCGCGCTCTCGGCGACGACGCTGCTGGACGCAGTGCCCGCGTGGCTGCCGTTCGTCGCGTCGAGCGTCGCCACGTTCGCCATCGTGCTCTTCGCGATGCGCCGGCCGGGTTACCACGGCCTCGGCTGGCAACGCGTGAACCCAGGGCTGCGAACCCGGTGGGAGCAGCACGCCGACGCGGATGATGGCCGGCCCGGGCCTCAGTGACGCACGTCGAAGACGGTGTCGCTGCCGGCGACCGGCAGGTCGTCGACCTGCACCTCGTCGACGCGCGACCACGGCGAGCCCTTCCATAGCCAGGTCGCGAACTCGGTCAGCGCCGCGTCGGGACCCTCGGCCTCGCCCTCGACCTTGCCGTCGCGGCGATTCTGCACGAAGCCCACGAGGCCGAGCCGGCGCGCCGCCGACTCGGTCGCGGCGCGGAACGCGACGCCCTGCACGCGGCCGGCGACGAGGAAGCGGATGCGGCGCATGCCGCGATCATCGCCGATCCACGCCGCCGGGCCAGCTCGCGCCAGTGGCGCGGACCTCAGTTGGTCCGCGGATCCATCTGCGTCGAGTCGCTGCCCCACGTCGGCCAGACGCCAAACAGCAGCTGCAGCGGCCACGTCACGGCATCCGCGACGGCACCACCGACGATCACGGGCACGCCGAAGATCGCGCGGCAGGCGACGGACTCCGAGAACTCATCGGGCTTGTCGTAGACCGATGGCATGCCGTAGGCCCAACGCACGCCGTTCGTCGTGGCACAAGCGGGCAGCACGACCAGGGTCAGCAGAGCAAGAACACCAAGACGACGTCTTCCCATGGCAACTGGATCGGGTTTTCTCAGTGCGATACGAAAGTGCAGATCGCGGAATCGTAAGCGCATTCGGCACCGACCGGGAACCGCCCATGGCACGGGCGCGCGCGGGCATCACCCGCCGGGCACGACGACGCGGGTCGTGAACGCATCGTCCTGGACGACGAGCAGCACGAGATCGGGCAACGTGACGCGGCCGCGGGCCAGCAACTGCTCGACGCGCACGTCGAGCCGCAGGCGATCGACGGGGCGCAGGTCGCGCCCGACGGCATAGACGAACAGCTTGTGGGCCAGCGCCGTCACGAAGGCCGGGTCCGCCGCGAGCACACGCTTGAGGTCGGCGAGCCCATCGAGCTGCGTGCCGTCGGGCAACGCCCCGCTGGCGTCGATCGGGCCGCCGGCGTCGGCCTCGCGATAGCGGCCGATCGCGTCGAAGCGCTCGAGCGCGAAGCCGAGCACGTCCATGCGCACGTGACAGACCGCACAGGCCTTGCGCTCGCGGTGCTGCGCCAGCTGTTCGCGGAACGTGCGGCTGCTGTCGATCGCCGCTTCCCGCGCCAGCGTGTCGTTGCCCGGCGGCGGCGGCGGCGGCGCCTGGCCGAGCAGGTTGTCGAGGATCCACCGGCCGCGTTTGACCGGCGACGTGCGGGTCGGGTTCGAGGTCACGGCGAGCACGCTGGCGTGGCCGAGCACACCGCCGCGATCGTGCTGCGCACCCGACCACTCGATGCGATGGAAGCCCTCGGCGGTGACCCCATCGGTGGCGGCGGGCAGCTCGACGCCGTAGAACCGCGCCAGGCGCGCATCGACGTACGTGAAGTCGCACGAGAGCAGGTCGCGCACGTCGCGTTGCTCGCGCAACACGGCCAGGAACAGCAGCTCCGTCTCGCGCCGCAGCGACTGCCGCAGCCCGTCGTCGAAGCCCGGGAACCGCGCCGGGTCCGGCGTGCGGTCCTGCAGCAGGCGCAGCTCGAGCCACTGCGCGGCGAAGTCCGTGGCCAGCGACTCGGCGCGCGCGTCGGCGAGCATGCGCTGCGCCTCCTCGGCCAGCGTCGTGGGGTCGCCGAGGCGCCCCTTGCGCGCGAGATCGATCAAGCGCGCATCGGGCGTGCTGCTCCAGAGGAAGAACGAGAGCCGCGTCGCGAGTGCGGACCCCGACAGGGGCACGACGTCGCCGGCCCGGCCCTCGATGCCACCGCTCTCGACGCGGAACAGGAAGTTCGGCGACGCGAGCGCCGCCTGCAGCACGAGCCGCAGGGCCGTCGCCAGCGGTTCGCCGCGCTTCAGCGCGTCGCTGGCGAGTCGGCGCACACGGCCCAGTTCGGCGTCGGTCGCGGGCCGGCGCCAGACGGCGGGCAGCAGCTGCTGCACGAGCGCACGCACGCGCGCCGCGTCCGTGCCGCGCGCCGGCAGCGCATCGTGCAGCCACTGCTGGGCCGGCGGCACGAGCTTCGGCTCCAAGGGCCCCGTGACCTCGAGCCAGTCGATGTGCAGGTTGCGGTCGCGGCGCGCGGGGTCGGGGTTCTTCGGATCGTAGAAGTCGTTGAGGAAGGCGAGTGCGAAGCGATGCTCTCCGCCCGGCAGCGTGGTCGTCAGCTCGAACGCCTTGGCCTGGCGATTCTCGACCACGAACGTCTCGAGGTCGCGGTCGTCGAACCGCAGCGCCATGCGGGCTGCTTCGTCGCCGGCCTGGTCCGCGCCGGCCAGGACGCGCAGCCGGTAGGTGCCGTCGCGCGGCAACCGCACGCGCTGTTCGATCGTGGCGCGCGTGTAGAGGTTGGCGATGTCGCCATCGAGCCCCGCGCCCGGCCCGTCGACGAGCTGCATGGCTTCGGCCTCGAAGCGGCGCACGGTCGGCCGTTCCGGGTCCTCGCCGTCGAAGACCGCCAGCGACACCTCGCGCGCCGCCGCGAGGTACTGTTCGAGGTGCAACGTCGAGAACGTCAGCGCGTCGCCGATCGAGTCGAAGCCGTAGCCGAGGTCGTCGGCGGGGAAGGCCGCGGTCGAGACGCGCACGCCGAACAGGTCGCGCACCGCGTTCTCCCACTGCGTGCGCGACAACCGGCGCACCGTGACGCGGCCCGGGTCCGGAGGCAGCTTCGGCACCTCGCGCTGCAGCGTCGCGGCCACCGACGCGAGGAACGCCTCGCGTTCGGCGTCCGGCGGCTGCTCGGCGTCGGGCGGCGGCATCTCGCCGGCGTGTACACGCTGGCGCAGGTGACTCCACCGCCACAGCGCAAGGACCGGATCGGCGGGCTCGCGCGTCAGATCGAGCTTGCCCTTGGTGCTGTCGCCGCCGTGGCATTCGACGCAGTTGGCGTCGAGGAAGGAACGCTGCGCGGGCGAGGGCGCCACCTGCGCCGGCAGCCAGCCGGCACCGGCGAGCAGCGACAGCAGGAGCCTGGGCGGGCGGGCGGCGGTCATGCGCGCGGCATCGTAGCGGCCGGTCGCCGGGCCGACCCAAGCCCTTCGGCTTCGCCGCGCGATTGACTACGCTCAGGGCCCGTCCGGCCGCTTCCGCGCCGGTCCCCACCCGGTCACGACGTGCCGCGCTCGCCCAGTTCGATCCTGTTCGCCCTGATCCTGGGCCTCTCGTTCGCCCTCGTGGTCTGGTGGACGATCTTCCAGATCCACGCCAGCGGCGACCTCGAGGCCGTCAGCGCACGACTCGCCGACGGGGACATCGTCGCGGCCGCGAACGCGTTGGGCGCTTCGGACGCCGCGGGGCTGCAGCACCTGGCGCGGGCGCGCTTCTGGATGTTCGCGAGCGAGGGCACCGTGTTCGCGTGCATCCTGCTGGCGTCGGGCTGGCTCTACGTCGCCTCGGTGCGGCGCGAAGCGAGCCTGCGGCTCGCGCAGGATCGGTTCCTGGCCGGCGCCACGCACGAACTGAAGACGCCGCTCGCGACGATCGTGCTGCTGCTCGAGTCGCTGCGCGACGATCGACTGCCAACGGAGAAGCGCATGCGTTATCTGACCACGGGCCTGCTCGAGGCCGAACGGCTCGAACGAGGCCTCAACAACGTGCTGACCGCGGCGGGCCTGCGCACCGCCAAGACCATCCCCCGGCCCCAGCTCGGCGACCTGGCCAAGGACGTGCGCCTGGCCGTCGAGGCGATGGCTGCGCGCGCACTCGCCGCCGAGATCGATCTGCGCGCGGCGGCGCCCGACACGATGCCCATCGTGCGCGACGGCGCCGCCATGCAGCTCGTGCTGCGCAACCTGCTCGACAACGCCGTCAAGTTCTCGGCGCCGGGCAGCGCCGTGCACGTGACGCTGGCCGAACACGCCGGCACGGCGCGCATCCAGGTGCGCGACGCCGGTCGCGGCATGGACCCCGACGAACTCGCGCACGCGTTCGCGCCGTTCTGGCGCGGCACCGACAGCGCCACGGGCGGCACGGGCCTCGGCCTGCACCTCGTGCGCGAACTCACGCTGGCGCAGGGCGGCACCGTGCAGGCCCACAGCGAAGGTCGCGGCAAGGGCAGCGAGTTCACGGTCTGCCTGCCGCTGCGGGGGCAAGCATGAGCCGCTGGATCCTCGTCGCCGAAGACGAACGCGCGCTCGGCGAGATGCTGTGCGACAACCTCGCGCTCGAGTCGTACCACGCCGAACACGTGCTGACCGGACCGCGCGCGCTCGAACGCATGGCGAAGGGTGGCATCGACCTGCTGATCCTCGACGTCATGCTGCCGGGCTGCGATGGCTTCGAGGTGCTGCGCCAGCTGCGTGCGCGCGGCGACCTGACACCGGTGCTCGTGCTCAGCGCCCGCGCCGCCGACAACGACCGCATCCGCGGCCTCGAGCTGCACGCCGACGACTACCTGACCAAGCCGTTCAACCTGCGCGAACTGCTGCTGCGCGTCGACGCGCTGCTGCGCCGCCGGCCGGCACCGCCCGCCGGCAGCGACACGCTCGAGTTCGGCGGCAACCGCGTGGACTTCCGTTCCATGCAGGCGACGTGCCAGAACGGCGAGCAGGTCGAGCTCACCGCGACCGAGACGAAGCTGCTCAAGCTGCTCGCCGGCCACGCCGACACGGTGGTCTCCCGCCGCGTGGTCGTCGAGCACCTGTTCGGCAGCACCGCACCGCTGACGGTGCGCACGCTGGACAACGTCATCCTGCGGCTGCGCAAGCTGTTCGAGGCGGACCCCGCCGCGCCGCGCCATCTGCACACGGTGCGTGGCATCGGCTTCCGCTTCGTGCCGTGACGGCGCCGGCCCACCGCAAAACGCCGCGCGCGGCTCGCAACCGGCAGGCCGCGACGTAATCTTCCGCTCTCCGGCCACACTGCGCCATCACATGAACAACCCCTCCCATCTGCGGCTGCTCTCCCTTCTCTGCCTCACCACCCCCCTGCTCGCCCAGGGAACCGAACACGACCTTCGCATCGCCGCGAAGAAGGGCACTTCCGTCTGGCTGTTGCAGGAGGCCAAGCAGGAACAGGCCATCGACATGGGCGGCCAGCAGATGGACATGGGCAACACGACCGTGCACACGCTGCACCTCACGGTCAAGGACGTCGACGACAAGGGCAATCTCGTCGTCGAGACCGAGATCGTGCGCATCCACGGCTCGATGAGCAACCCGATGATGGGCGACATCGACTTCGACTCGGCCAAGAAGGCCGCGGGCGACGACGACGACGAGGGTGGCGGCATGGGCATGAGCCCGGGCATGATCACCAAGGCGATGACCGCGCTGGCCGGCAAGTCGTTCGTGGCCAGGGTCGATCCGTTCGGCAAGGTCGCGTCGCTCGAAGGAGTGGCCGAACTGCTCGCGGACGCGAAGAAGAACGCCGGCGGCATGGGCGGCGCCATGGCCCAGGCGGCCTCGGAGGCGACGTTCCGCCAGTTCGTCGAGAGCGCGTTCGGCACGCGACCCAGCAAGCCGATGGCCACGGGCGGCACCTGGGATCACGCCGACAACGAGAAGGGCGTCCGCATGCCGATGCGCAGCAAGCTGCAGCTGACGCTGGCCAAGGTCGACGCCGACAACTTCGAGGTCACGGCGGTGGGCACGGTCGAGAAGGCCGACGCGAAGGGCGAAGAAGGCGACGATTCGCCGATGAACGAGATGAGGAAGAGCATGAAGGTGAAGAACGGCAAGGTGAGCGGTTCACAGCGCGTCTCGCGCCAGGACGGCTTCATCGTCGAGGCCAAGAACGTCACGACGATGGACCTCGACATGGCCAGCCCGATGGGCGGCGACATGTCGATGAACATGAAGGTCACGACGACGACCAAGCGCACGACCGCCGATGCCGCCGTGCCGGCGAAGAAGGCCGCTCCGGCCAAGGACGAGGCGAAGAAGGAAGAAGGGGCCAAGTCGGGCAAGTGAGCGGACTCCGCGGCGACGCACCGATCAGCGCCACCGGTAGACGAAGCGGCGTTCGGCCGCACGCAGGTCGAAGCGCCCCGTGAACCTGGCCACTTCGACGAGTTCGCCGAAGGCAGCCACGCTGTCCATGGCGAGCGGTTCGCGCACCGCGACGACGAGCCCCCCGGACACGGGCGGCGCCTGCCGCAGGTACTCGGCGAGCTCTTGGCGCAGGACCCGGTGCACGCGGTCCGCATCGGGTCGCAGGTAGTAGAACCCGCCGAGTGCCGTCGCATCGTCGTCGACGACGACGAGGTCGCCCGCGAGACCCGGCATGTCGTGCAGGGCCAGGGCCGTACGGATCGGGCCCGCGTTCCCGAACGAGAACGAGGCCCAGACGAACAGCGCGCCGTGCACGAGCACGAGCCCACGGCGGTACCACAACACGAGCCGGCCCTGCGCGGATGCGGCGCCGAGGCCGATGGCCAGCACCGCCAGCAGCATCGCGAACGAGCCGTACTCGAAGCGCAGCGCCTTGCGACCGAGGCAGCTGTGCACGCCGATGTGCAGCGTGGCCGCGGCCAGCGCACCGGGCAGCATGCGACCGCCGAGCCGCAGCCGCTGCCAGGCCACGCGCAGCCACGGCGGCACCAGCAGGATCGTCGGCACGACGCCGGCGGCGGCATAGAACCACCACGGTTGCTGTCGCCACTTCTCGGCGCTGCCGAGCCCCACGTTGCTCGCGATGTTCTCCCACGGGCTCGAGAGGAACGACCCGTTCGCGGCGAGGTCGACGAAACCCTGCAGCGCGATGCCGGGCAGGCAGCCGAGCCCGAAGCACAGCGCCGCGGACGGGCGCCGCTGCCAGAGCAGCACCGCGAGCAAGGCCGGGCCGTACACGGCATCCTGGAAGCGGCAACAGAACGCGAGCCCGAGACAGAGCCCGCCCAGGAGCGGAAACCAGCGCGGCCCCTGCACGGCGAGGGCCGCCGCGATCGACAGCGTCGCACCGAGCGCCGGCCCGGACGGCTGCACGCCGGTCACCACCAACCAACCCGATCCCGCGAACAGCAGCAGCGGCAGGCGCGGCGCGGCGACGTGGTGCCACCGGGTCACGCAGAGCCAGAACAACCACATCGGCAGCAGCGACAGCACGGCGTCGACGCCGCGCACGGCGCGCATGAGCGGCATCGGCTCCTCGAAGCCGAGGGCCAGGCAGAGCCGGAAGATGCCGGCGAGCATGCCCGGGTAGACCCAGCTGCGCAGCCCGTCGATCCATTCCCACGTGCGGTGCCAGGGCTGCCCGGTCGCCAGGTGCCACGCCGGATCGACGTACTGGAACTGCTGGTCGACGAACTGATAGCCATCGGCGCACAACACGGCCGGCAACCGCAGCGACAGCGCGAGCGCCAGGAACGCCGGCAACGGCCACGCGGGTCCTTCGGTCGCACCGCGCAGCCATCTCGTCAGCCATCGTTGCGTCACGCGGGCATCGTGGCTGACCGGCCCGCGCGATGGAACCGTCAAACGTCGCGCCGGCGAGCGGGTTGGAATTCCGCGACCACCCACCGCTTACCATGGCCGCTCCGATTCCCCCTGCCACGAACGCCCGCGCCATGCCCGATCGCGAAACCCTCCACCTGGCCGAACTGCTCGGCGACGGCATCTCGGCCGAACTCTCGAGCAGCGTGCACGTCGTGGCCGACAGTCTGCCGATCCGGGTCCACTTCCACCCGGTCGACCTCGGTCTGCAATCGCGGCGCAAGAACGCCGCGGCCTGCTACGACGCCGCCCTCGCCGCCATGCGCGACCACGGCATCGCCATCAAGTACCCGACGGTGACCGAGGCGGAGAGTCCCAACAAGATCCTGCGCGAACGCTGCGGGTTCTCGGTGATCCACCGTCCGGTCGCCACCATCCCGGGCGTCAAGTCGCGGCACGATGGCAAGGTCGACCTGCACATCGTGCGCATCGCCGTCGGTGGAACCTACGAAGACGCGGGCCGGCGCATCGGCAACGACGTGGCCGTGTCGATCCGCGTCATCGAGCGGCGGCCGTCGCGCGAGGCCGCCCTGTTCGCGTTCCGCCTGGCACGACGCCTGTCGTGCGGCGTCGTCAGCAGCAGCAAGTACACGATCCAGCGCGCCACCGACGGCCTGTTCGAGGAGATCGTCGGCGACGTCGCCAGCGACTTCCCCGACGTGCCCCACAGCAGCGAGCTGTTCGACGCGCTGTTGTACAAGCTGGTGCTCGCCCCCGAAGCCTACCGCGTGGTCGTGACGCCGAACGAGTACGGCGACTTCCTCTCGGACATGGCCTGCGGCATGGTCGGCAGCATCGGCCTCGGCGCGAGTGCCAACTACTCGTTCGACGCGCAGGGTCTGCCCGCGCTCGCGATGTTCGATCCAGCCGGCGGAACGGCGCCCGACATCGCCGGCAAGGGCGTCTGCAATCCCGCCGCCGCGCTGCTCGCGTTCTCGATGCTGCTGACCCACGCCGGCTTTCGCGGCCTGGGCACCTTGCTCGACGACGCCGTGCGCCTCGCGATCGCCGACGGCGACGCCACGCGCGACCTCGGCGGCAAACTCGGCACGAAGGAGTTCACGGCCGCCGTCTGCCGCCGGCTGGGCCGCATCGAACCCGCGCCGCCGCGGGCCGGAACGGGCGCCTAGGCCCGCGGCCGGAAGAGCCGGTCGACGAACGAACTCGACTTGTGCTTCTCGGCCACCTTGCGGGTCCACCGCATGGCCTCCGCGACCGGGATCAGCACCGCGCCTTCGGGGATCGGCAGCCAGACCGCCTGCTCCTCGTTCTGCGAGATCAGCTGGTCGAACTCGGTCGTGGTCTCCGCCGCGGCCAGCTTCTCGAGCAGCCGCATGTCGACGAGGGCCGAACCGTTGGCCGCATACTGCCGGGACCTTCCCAGCAGGTCATCCGTGCTGACCTCGAACAAGTCCGCGAGCGCCACGAGGTCCTCGCCGGTCGGGAAGCGGCTGCCGCTCTCCCACCGCGACACCGCCGACTCGTGGCAGCCAAGCCTCTTGGCCACATGATCCTGGGTGAACCCGCGCCGGGCTCGCAGCTCCCGCAGGCGGGCAGCCAGGTGCGTTGCCAAGGGACGCGAGATCGTTTCTTCGGGTAGTTCCGTCACGCAGGGTGTCCAGGTCGCCAATCGTATGCGGCACTACGCAGCCAGTCTCGGTGCTGGCCCGTGGGAAGAGAAGTCAGGACAGGTGCTTGGCGGTGTGGCACGCCGCGCCGCGGGCTTCTTGACACGGAACTTGGACGCGTGCCGCGCCGGAAACTTGACATTGGGTCATGAAATTGTTGCTATCGGCAACCCACAGGTGTGTCGAGAACCGAAACTCCGGAGGAACGCCATGATCCCAGACCCACACGCCCTGCTGCCCGTCGCCTACCGGGCCGCTGCGAAGGTGATCCACAACCCATTCCTGGCCGAGGAAGCCGGCGAGCGCGCCCTGCACCTGCTCACGCTTGCGATGCTCCAGGGATGCCCGCCGCACCACCCCGAGGCGTGGCTCCGCATCGTCGCCAGGCGATCGGCCTGCGCCCTGCTGCGTTCGGAATGGTTCCGCACCCGCACGGTCGACGCCCAAACGATCCGGGCCCAACAGGCGCCGTACCGGATCCCGCGTTCGCTCGGCGTCGACGTGGTGCGCGAGCACCTGCACGACCGGCTGACGCCGCGCCAACAGGCCGCGTTCGACGCGGCGATCGCCTGCAACAGCACGCGCGCCGCGGCCCGCTCCTGCGGCATGCAACCGCGGGACTTCCGCCGCCACCTGGGCACGATCTCGCGCAAGGCGAAGCGGCTGCTCGGGGACCGGCGCCAGCACGACGCATACGCCGACGATCCCGCGGTGCAGTTCCAGCTCGGCTCCTGACCCGCTCGACGCGGCCACTGCGGGCACTGCGGGCTGGCAAGTGGCGCCGGCGTGCGCCATCGTCGTGCGGTCGCCCTGCCGCACCCTCCCTCCGCCGACATCCCGCCATGCTCCTCACCACCGCCGTCATCGCCTGCGCCGCCCTCGCCGGACTCCAGCAAGAGCCATCGCCACAACCTGGCTACCTCGACACGCCCACGCTGCCGAGCGGTTGGCACGTGCACGACTCGAGGCGGCCTCGGCCACCCGTCGTCGATCCGGGCCCCGCACCCGCGGCGCCCGCCAGCGTGCCGGCCGACGCGGTGCGCCTGTTCGATGGCGCCAACCTCGACGCCTTCCGCGGCAAGGACGGCGCGGCGAAGTGGGAACTCGTCGACGGTGCGATGCAGGTGAACGGCACCGGCGACATCTGGACCAGGCAGGAGTTCGGCGACTGCCAGCTGCACGTCGAATGGGCGACGCCCAGACCCGCGAAGGGCAGCTCGCAGGGGCGCGGCAACAGCGGCGTCTTCCTGTTCGGGCGCTACGAGATCCAGGTGCTCGACTCGTACGACAACGCGACCTACGCCGACGGCCAGGCCGCCGCGATCTACGGTCAGACGCCGCCGCTCGTCAACGCGTGCCGTGCACCCGGCGAGTGGCAGACGTACGACATCATCTTCGTCGCACCGCGCTTCGGCGCCGACGGCAAGCTCTCGTCGCCGGCGCGCGTCACCGTGATCCACAACGGCGTGCTCGTGCAACTCGACCAGGAGGTCCTAGGCATGACCGCGCACCGCACGCTGCCGCGCTACGAAGCGCACGGCCCGACCGGGCCGATCAAGCTGCAGGATCACGGCGACCCGGTGCGCTACCGCAACCTGTGGGTGCGCCCCCTCGACTTCGCGCGCCCCGCCGCGCCGAAGTGAGCCGGACCTAGCGGCTGCCGCTGTAGGTGCCGAGCACCGTGTGGTCGTGCGTCAGGCCGGCGCTGTCGACGTCGGTCAGGCGCGTCGCCGCGGTGCCGTTCCAGACCACGAGGTCGGTGTTGGTGTTGCCCGTCACGACGCGCGTGAACAGGATCGTGCCGTCGAGCGTGCGGGCGGCGAACGTGTCGTCGCCGGCCGTGTCGCTGACGACGACCGAGGTGCTCGCCGAAGCGTCCCACATCGACAGGTCCGTCTGGCTGCTGGCCGTCAGCGTGTAGACGAAGTCGCCGTCGTCGATGCCGGGGCCCGCGAACGCCAGGCCGGTGCCGACGATCGGCGCTGCCCAGGTGCCGGCCGAGACGTCGAAGACCGACAGCGCGGTGCCGTCGACGCGGCCCGCGACGACGTCGCCGTTGGCGAGCACGCCGAGCGTCGACGTGATCTCCGCGCCGGCCGCGAAGGTCTGGGTCGCCGGCGTGCCGACGAGCGAAACCGCGAGCATGCTCGACGGCGTGCCGCTCGGCTGCACGAACGCCCACGACGTGGTGCCGTCGCTCGTCACGCCGCGCACGACGCTGAGGTCCGCGCCGTCGCGCACGGTCGCCGTGGTGCCGCTGTCGAGGTCGTAGAAGAACGCGTCGACCTCCGTGCCGCTGACGACGCGCTGGTAGACGACCTCGTTGCCGCTGCCGATCGCCGCGAAGATGTCGTAGTTGCCGGTCGCGATCGCCGTCGTCTGTCCCGTCGCAAGGTTCCAGGCGAACAGCTCGTTGTCGGCGCCGTTCTGGGCGGAGAACACCACCTGGCTCGCCGTGCCGAAGGCGTGGTAGACCTTGTTGCGCGTGTCGAGCGCCGCCATGTCGCTGCCGATCTCGACGAGGCCCGTGGCGACGCGGTAGCTGAAGAGGTCCGTCTCACCACCACCGCCGATGCGCGAGAACACACACGCCCCGTTGGGCAGCACCGCGAGGATCTGCTCGTCGGTCGGCGCACTGCCGACCGCGAACGACTCGTCGACGGCCGGATCGTAGTAGCGCACGTCCGCGGGGCCACCCGAACCGACCTCGTAGAAGACGAGGTCGTCGACGTTGACGGCCACCGTCAGCGTGCTCAGGGTTCCCTGCGCGATCTCGCGCGACAGACCCGACACCGGGTTGTAGAAGAACAGCGTCGCGTTGCCAGACGTGCCCGCGGTGTAGGCGATCTTGTTGTCGCTGGTCTTGGCCCGGTAGACGACGTCCCCCGTCGCCGATTCGGCGATCCGCGTCGCGAGGCGCTTCAACGGATCGAAGATCCAGAGCTGTTGCCCGGCCGGTCCGGCGAGCTGGTAGACGAGTCGCCCGTCCGAGAGTCCGGCCGCGAAGCTGGGCGTCACCGACGCGCCCGTGACGCGCACGAACGCATTGGTGGCCGAATCGAGCAGCAGCAGCCCGCTCGCGTCCTCGCGCACGACCGCGAACTTGCCGCTCGTGACCCGCACCCCGAACGATCCCGCCGCGGTCTTGTCGCCGTCCGACACCGTGAACTCGACGATGTACTCGCCCATCGTCTCGAACATGTTGGAGTAGTTCGAGCCCGTGAACGAGCCGCCGCCGGCCGCGACGGCATACGTCAACGTCGCCCCTTCGCGATCCGCGACGTACGCGCCGACGTCGAGCGAGAACATCGTGCCGCCGGCGGTGGACTGCAGCGGCACCTCGCTGATGCGAGGAGACGCGTTGCTGACGTTGCTGCCGCCACAGGCCGCGGCCAGCAGGCCGACGGCGGAAAGCAGGCTCAGAGGAAGCGTCGAACGTTGGACCATGAGAAGCGTCTCTGTGTGATGCGGTGCGATTGCGGTTTCCGACTACGGGTCGGCATCGGCACGGCAGGTCCGTCGGATGGAGGCGAGGCGCGAAGAACCGGTGGCACGGCCCCGAGCCCGGTCGCCGCCGGTTGCCCGGTGCGCCGGCTAGGGCAGCTCGAGCCGGCCGTGCAGCAACCAGCCGCGCACGCGCCTGAGCTCGGCGAAGTCCGGCGTGTGCACGTGCATCGGTACGCGCTGCAGTTCGGCGGCGTGCCGCGCGAACGGCGGCGGGGGTTCGCTCAGGAACAGTTCGGCCCAGGCCCGCACGGGCGCCGCGTGGAAGACGCGCTCGGGCGCGCCGAACTCGTCCCAGCACCGGCGCAGGCGCTCGTTCGTACAGGCGAGCAGGCGGCGCCAGTTCTGCAGGCGCAGGCGCGAACCGTAGCGGGACTTGCCGCGCGTCCTGAGGTGGGTCGGTTGCGCCCGGCCGCGGCCGCGCACGACGTAGCGGCGCAGCACCTTGTGGTCGAGCAGGTCCTCCCCGTCCCAGTAGCCGATGGCGGCCGCGCCGGCCTGCAGCAGCACGACGAGCTGCCGCTCCCGCGGGTCGTGGAAGCGCGCGGCGTAGGCGCCGATCGCCTCGCCGGGCCGCACGCGCAGCGCCGCGAGCGGCACGCGCAGGCGCGGCCCGGCCGCCGGCGGCGAGAAGACCCAGCCGCGTTCGTCGGCGCGCGCATCGGGCCAGCGCTCGCCGAAGGCCTCGAGCTGTTCGGGCAGGTCGCGCCAGGAGAAGCGCACGACGCGCGGCCCGGCCCCGGCACCCGTCACCGGTGCACTCTCCAGCGTCGATCCGCGGCTCGGTGCGCTCGCTGCACGGCGGCAGAATAGCCGCACTGCACAGCGGTTCCGAGGTGGGGCCGCGCGCTAGGATCCGCCCATGCTCGAAGCGAACAACGACACGTGGCGCATCGCCGTGGTGGGGTCCGGACCTTCCGCCTTCTACACGGCGGAGGCGCTCTTCAAGGCCGGCGACGCGCGCGTCGACATGTTCGACCGCCTGCCGGTGCCGTTCGGCCTCGTGCGCGGCGGCGTCGCACCCGACCACCAGAACATCAAGGGCGTCATCAAGGTCTACGACAAGATCGCCGCCCAGCCGGGCTTCCGCTTCTTCGGCAACGTGCAGCTCGGCCGCGACCTGCAGGTCAGCGACCTCGCCGCCCACTACCACCAGATCGTCTATGCGTTCGGCTGCGAGAGCGACCAGAAGCTCTCGGTGCCCGGCGAGGACCTCGCCGGCGTGCACTCGGCGACCGAGTTCGTCGGCTGGTACAACGCCCACCCCGACCACCGCGACCACCACTTCGATCTCGCGCGGGCCCGCCGCGTCGCGCTCGTCGGCAACGGCAACGTCGCGATGGACGTCGCGCGCGTGCTGCTCGCCGACCCCGACGAGCTCGCCAAGACCGACATCGCCGACCACGCGCTGGCCGTGCTGCGCGAGAGCCAGGTGAAGGAAGTGATCCTGCTCGGCCGCCGCGGTCCCGCGCAGGCCGCGTTCTCGCCGAAGGAGATCGAGGAGATCGCCGAGCTGCCCGATGTCGACGTCGTCGTGTCGCCGGCCGACGCGACGCTCGACCCGCTGAGCGCCGCCTGGCTCGAGAAGGAGGCCGCGCGCAGCCAGCATCGAAACGTCAAGTTCCTGCAGGAACGCGCGGCGGCCGGGCCCGGCAGCAATCCGAAGAAGCTGTTCTGCCGGTTCCTCGTCGCCCCGACCGAACTGCGCGGCACCGACGGCCGGCTCACGAAGGTGCGCGTGCAGCACATGCGACTCGCCGCCGCCGCCGACGGCACGCCGCGGCCCAAGCCGCTCGACACGTTCGAGGATCTCGCCGTGGACCTGCTCTTCAAGGCGATCGGCTATCGCGGCATGCCGTGCCCCGGCGTGCCGTTCGACGAGCAGAAGGGCATCGTGCCCAACGTCGACGGTCGCGTCGTCGAGCGCACCGACGGCCCCGTGCGCGTGGGTCACTACGTCGCCGGCTGGTGCAAGCGGGGCCCGACCGGGCTGATCGGCACCAACAGCGGCGACGCCAAGGCGACCGTCGAGGCCATGAAGGCCGATCGTGAGGCCGGCAGGCTGCTCGCGCCCGAACGGGCCGACGTCGAGGCCGTGCTGCGCGAGCGCAACGTCGACGCCGCGAGCTGGGCCGACTGGCAGCGGCTCGATGCGTACGAGAAGGAGCAGGGCCTGAAGGTCGGCAAGCTGCGCCAGAAGCTCGCGACCACCGCCGAGATGATGCGCGTGATCCGCGACCTGCGCGCCTGACGCGGCACGCGGATCTGGAACGCGGCGCCCCAGGGGATACCGTCGCCGCGATGC
>DASUFY010000240.1:0-9763 GCA_036274315.1 Planctomycetota bacterium
AGCGCGTCGGCGATGCCACCCTCGCCCTCCTGGTAGGCGTAGCTGAGCCGCCGCAGCCCGAAGTCGGAGCCGTTGCGCAGCAGCTGCAGGAAGTGGCCGGCCGAGTTGCCACCCGTCACGATCAGGATGTCCGTGATGCCGGCGTTCACGAGACATTGGATCGGGTAGTAGATCATCGGCTTGTTGAAGACCGGCAGCAGGTGCTTGTTGGTGATCTTCGTCAGCGGATAGAGGCGGCTCCCGAGGCCGCCGGCCAGCACGACACCTTTCATGAGATACTCCGGTCGGATTGGCTCCGGTACCAGTCGAACGTTCGAACGAGTCCTTCGGCGAAACCGACGCGCGGAGCGAAGCCGAACAGGCGTTTCGCGCGCGAGACGTCGGCCAGCGAATGCCGCACGTCGCCCTTGCGCGGCGGCGCGTGGACCGGTTCCGGCACCTGGCTCAGGCCGAGACGCTGCTTGGCGGTCGCGGCGAGCCGATCGTACAGTTCGCGCACGGTCGAGGCCTGGCCGTAGGCGAGGTTGACCGTCTCGCAGCCCGTGCTCGTGCCGTCGAGGCACTGCAGCACGCCGGTCACGACGTCCTCGACGTAGGTGAAGTCGCGCGACTGCAGGCCGTCGCCGTCGATGCGCGGCGCGCTGCCGACCAGCAGCGCGCGGCAGAAGGCCGCGACGACGCCCGAGTACGGACTGTCGGCGGTCTGGCGCGGACCGAACACGTTGAAGAAGCGCGTGACGACGACGGGCAGGCCGAAGACGCGCGCGAACGAACGGCAGTAGAGCTCACCGGCGAGCTTGGCCGCCGCGTACGGCGACAGCGGGTCCTCGCGCAGGCCCTCGTGCTTGAAGCGCTCCTCCTGGTTGCCGTAGGCCGAGCTGCTGCCGGCGTAGACGACGCGCGCCTTGGCCTCGTGCGCCGCCGTCAGCACGTTCGCGGTGCCCGTCGCGCAGGCGTGGTGCGTGGCGAGCGGATCCTCGAGCGATCGCGACACCGACGGCAGCGCGGCGAGGTGCACGACCCTGGTGACGCCGTGCATCGCGCCGCGCACCGCGGCCGCATCGACGATGGAGCCCTGCACCAACTCGACCTGCATGCCGTCGAGGTTGGCCGCGAAGCCCGTGCTGAGGTCGTCGAGCACACGGACCGCCCGCCCCTGGCGCACGAGGTGTTCGCAGACGTGCGAGCCGATGAAGCCCGCACCGCCCGTGACGAGCACGAGTTCGCTCACGCGACCCTCCCGCGGGCCTTCTCGTCGACGTACCAGGCGCAGAACTTCTCGATGCCGCTCGCGATCGGCGTCGTGCACCGGTAGCCGAGTTCCTTCTCGGCGAGGCCGACGTCGGCGAACGTCACGGGCACGTCGCCGGGCTGGTCGGGCAGCTGCTTCCTCCTGGCCGGCCGGCCGAGCGCACGTTCGAGCAGTGCCACGAGTTCGGACAACGACGTCACGGCCGCCCCGCCGAGGTTGTAGATCGCATACGGCCGCGGCGCGTTCATCGCCGCGACGACGCCCTCGACGATGTCGTCGACGTAGGTGTAGTCGCGCCGCGACGTGCCATCGCCGAAGAACGGGATCTCGGTGCCGTTCGTGATGTGCCGCGCGAACTGGTGGATGGCCATCTCGGGGCGCTGGCGCGGCCCGTAGACCGTGAAGAACCGCAGGCACGCGACCGGGTTGCCGCGCAGGTGGTGCCAGGCGTGGCACAGCACCTCGCCGGCCTTCTTGCTGGCCGCGTACGGCGAGACCGGGTGGTCGACGGGATCCGTCTCGGCGAACGGCACCTTGCGGTTGCCGCCGTAGACCGACGAGCTGCTGCCGAACACGAACACGGTCTCCGGGCGGTGGATCTGCTGCAGCAGCGTCTGGGTGCCCGTGACGTTGACGTCCATGTAGCGGACCGGATCCTGGATCGACGGACGCACGCCCGCGAGCGCCGCCAGGTGCACGACGACGTCGATGTCGCGCAGCGCCTCGCGGCAGACCGCGGCGTCGCGGATGTCGCCCTCGACGAACTCGAAGCGATCGGGCAGCACGGCCGCGGTCTGCTCGAGGTTGCGGCGCTTGATCGCGACGTCGTAGAACGCGTCGAGACTGTCGAGCACGCGCACGCGCCCGCCGGCGCGCAGCAGCCGTTGGCCGAGGTGGGAACCGATGAAACCGGCTCCCCCGGTGATGAGTACGGTCGCCTTGGTCATGAACGGGGGCGAGTGTGGTACCGGAACCAGCCCGGGGAGTCCAATCCGTGCAGTGGTTTCCCGGATGGCACGCGGGCTGGCCGGCGCCGCACCGGCGTGAAGCGGGCGCCAGGAACCGGCGCGCGACGGCGGGTCGCGATACGATGGGCGACATGGTCCAGACCCTCACTGCCGTTTGCCTGCTGGGCGCGCTGCTCGCCGCGGGTCCCGCCGTGGCGCAGACGCCCGAGCCGGCTCCCGATCCCGATCTGCCGAACCTGCTCAAGGAGCTCAAGTCGCTCGTGTCCGATCGCGCGATGGCCGACGACTTCCAGGCGATCGGGCTGATCCAGAAGCTCAGCAAGGAGCCCGACAAGATCAACCCGAAGGACGCCGAGAAGATCGCGAAGTCGCTCGGTGACGTGTTCAAGACCGGCAAGGTGCGACCGCCCGAGAAGGACATCCTGTACCGCGAGACCGCCGACGCGCTGAGCAAGTTCGGCGCCGAGGGCGCCAAGGCGATCGCCAAGGCGCTCGGCGACAACCGCTTCAAGGACATGATCGCGCTGCAGGCGCACATGATCCTGGCGCTCGGCAAGACCAAGGACGAGAAGCAGGTCGACTGGCTGCTCGACACGACGACGCGTTCGCCGCACGACGAACTGCGCGGCGCCGCGGGCGAAGCGCTCGGCAACTACACGTCGCTCGCCATCCGCGAGCGCCGCGACGTCGTCAAGGGCATCATCCGCGAATGGGGCAGCCTGCAATCGAAGGCGACGACGCTCGACTCGAACGATCCGAACGCGCCGATCGATCCGGGTCCGCAGAACGCGCGCAAGACGCTGCAGGTCGTCGAGGGCAAGTGGAACAACACGCTGCACAAGCTGACCGGCGTGCAGAACACGCAGTTCACGGACTGGCAGCGCTGGCTCAACAAGAACCCGAACTGGGAACCGCCGGAGCCCAGCAAGGCGCCGTGAGGCCGGCGGGCCGCGGCCGGGGTTCGCCGGGGCCCGCGCGCCGCGGCGCGCCGCCGCCGCCGCGGGGTTAGACTGTCCGCGTCGACGCCCCAGCCGTTCCACCGTCCCATGCCCTTCCGTTTCCCGCTCGCTGCGATCGTGCTCGCCGGCACCGTCGCCGCCCAGCTGCCGCCGCCGACCGCTCCGGCGCAGAACCCGCCGAGCCCGGCCAGGATCGCGCTCGGCAAGGTCCTGTTCTGGGAGGAGCAGCTGTCGAGCGACGACTCGGTGGCCTGCGGCACCTGCCACCTGCCCGAGTTCGGCGGCAGCGACGGCCGCGTCGACGCGCGCGTGCACCCGGGCCCCGACGGCGTGTTCGGCACCGCCGACGACATCCACGGCTCGCCGGGCCTGGCGCGCCAGGCCGTCAACGGCGACTTCACGCCGGCACCCGGCTTCGGCCTGCGGCGGCAGGTCACGCCGCGCGCGACGCCGACCCACATCGCAGCCGCCTACGCGAGCGACCTGTTCTGGGACGGCCGCGCGAGCACGCAGTTCGTCGATCCCGAGACCAACCTCACGGCGATCCCGTTCCTCGGTGCGCTCGAGAGCCAGGCCATCGCGCCGATCCTCAGCGCCGTCGAGATGGGCCACGAAGGCCGCACCTGGCAGGACGTGCGGCAGAAGCTGCAGGCCGTCGTGCCGCTCGCGCTCGCGACGGCGCTGCCGCCCGACACGCAGGCTGCGCTGCAGCAGAACCCGACCTACCCGCTGCTGTTCACGGCGGCCTTCGGTGACCCGGCGATCACGGGCGCCCGCATCGCGATGGCCATCGCCGCGTACGAACGCACGCAGGTCCCCGACGACACGCCGTGGGATCGCTTCATGGCCGGCCAGAGCACGGCGATGACCGCGAGCGAACAGGCCGGTTGGGCGCTGTTCACGGGCAACGGCCGCTGCAACGCGTGCCACTGGGACCCGGTCTTCACCGACGACCAGTTCCACAACCTCGGGCTGCGGCCGATCAGCGAAGATCCCGGGCGCGGCGCGTTCAGTCCGGTGCCCGACGACCAGGGCGCGTTCAAGACGCCGACGCTGCGCAACGCGGGCCTGCGGCCCCGGCTGTTCCACAACGGCCAGAGCGCGGCGCTCGACGACCCGAGCCAGCTCACGGATCCCGGCTCCACGCTGAACATCTACCTCAACGGCGGCGGCGTCGATCCGTCCAACATCGACCCGTTCCTGCTGCCGCTCAACACGCTCGGCGTGACGACGGCGGACATGGTGCTGATGCAGGAGTTCGTGCGCACCGCGCTGACCGACCAGCGCGCGGCACTGCGCCTGCCGCCGTTCGACCATCCGGACCTGCGCAGCATGGTGGTCGCACCGCCGCGCATCTTCGGGCAGGGGCTCGCCGGCGCGTTCGAACCGTACCTCGCCGACACGGTGCCGAGCTTCGCGGGCAACTCGGGGTTCAAGCTCGGCCTGGCGGCCGGTGACGGCGCCGGGCTCGGGCTGTTGACGTACGGCTTCACGTCGATCGAGCCCGGTGCGGTGGTCGCCGGCCTGCCGTGGAACCTCGACGTACACGGCTGGGTGCTGTTCGCGCTGCAGGGGCAGGCCGGTGAACCCGGCCACGCAACCTGGCGCCTGCCGATCCCGAACGATCGCACGCTGCAGCTGATCCCATTCTACTTCCAGCTCCTCGCGCTCGATGCGCAGGCGCCGGGCGGCATCGCCGCGAGTCCGGGCGCCGAGCTGTTCGTGCGCTGAACGACGAAGCCCGAGCACGTTGACGCCTCGGGGGTTCGATGTACCGTAGAGCACACCCGCGAGCAGTGGCCAAGGCGCCCCCTTCTCCCCCCGCTGCACGGGCAGGCACGGCAACCCATGCGCGTCGAACTGCTGGGCTCGTTTCTCGCCATCGCCGCCGCCGTCGCCCCGGCGCAGAACCTGCCGCTCGCTGCGAGCGGCACCAACAAGGGCAACATCGACGGCGGCTTCTACTTCACTCTCTCGTGCAACACGACGGTGACGTGGACGAACCTCAACTACGTCGCGTCGGACTCCTCGGTGGCGGGCAACTCGTCGTTGCACCTCTACGTCGGACCATCGACGTGGGTCGGCAACGTGGCGAGCAACCCCGGTCCGTGGTCGCTCGTCGCGGCGACCGTGCCCGTCGCCATTCCGGGCGGCGTCGACACGCCGGTCACCGGCGTGTGGGTGCCGGCGGGCACCAACACCGGCCCCGCGGTGACCTTTGCCCCGGGCAGCTACGGCATCGCGCTCGAAGCGATCGGCCACAGCTGGCGGTACGCGAACGGCGCCGCGACGTTCAGCGACCCGAACCTCTCGGTCGAGATGGGCGGCGCATCGAACCTGTTCCTTGCCGCGCCGACGTTCACGCCACGTCAGCTCGTCGGTTCGATCGACTACCTGGTCGGCCCACCCGCGCTCGTGCCCTACGGCCCCGGCTGCTACGCGAGCCACCAGTCGTTCTACGAGTTCGTGCCCGCGTCGACGGCTTTCGACCTCGCCAACACGTCGATGTACCTGACGTTCGACGCCACGAACAACCGCTACGGCAGCATCACGGCCGGCACGACGCCGGTGGTGCCTCCGACCTCGCCCTCGCTCGGCCACGGCAACGACGACAACCGCACGATCCACCTCGGGCCCGCGAGCGGCGCGCAGGCGATCGTGTTCCCGGGTATCGGCGGTCCCGGCAGCGCGCCTTCGACCGTCGAGATGTGTTCGAACATGTACGTGAACCTGCTCGGCACGGCGCCGACGGTCGGCAAGCCGACCGCCTCTGCCTGGCTCGGGGGTCCAGCCGCGCGCATCGGCTGCCACCACGATGTCAACCCCACCACCGGCGGCAGCACGCACTACGAGTACGACACGGCGAGTGCTTCGCACCTGTTCACGTGGCTCGGCGTGCCGACGTCCACCTTCGCCGGTTCGTCGCACACGTTCCAGCTGGCGTTCTTCGCCAACGGCGACGTCGAGTTCCGTTGGGGAGCAGTGACGGCGTTCGGCGCCTACGGCTGGCCGATGCTGGTGGGCTTCACACCCGGCAACGGTGCGCTCGACCCCGGCAACATCGACCTCTCGGCGCGCCTCATGGTGGCACCGCCGCTCGCGACGTCGGGTTTCGACCGCGCCGCCTACGCTCTGGGCGCGAGTGCCCAGCCGACGATCGGCGGCACGTTCGATCTGACCGCGACCAGCCCCTCGGGCGGCAGCCTCGGCGTCATCTATGCCGGCCTCGCCGACCTCGGCCCGCTGTCGCCGGCCGGCATCGACCTCGCCCCGATCGGCGCGCCGGGTTGCGTCATGAACATCGCGCTGAACCCGGCGCTGTCGCGCATCATCGGCAACCTGGCCGGCATCACGATGTCGTTCCCGGTCGCGATCCCCAACCTGCCGGGACTCGTCGGCACGCACCTGTTCTGCCAGTCGTTCTGGATCGATCCGTTCGCGCAGAACCACGCCTTCTCGACGACGGGCCTGCTGACGTCGAACGCGCTGCGGCTCACGATCGGCTGAGCCGCGCGCCCGGCGACGAAGCCCGCGAGCCCGCGAAACCGGGGCTGCCCGCGGAGCCATCGGCGTGGCAAGATGAGCCACACCTCACCAAGGAGAGACCCCACATGACCCGTCGCTTCGCCTGCCTCGCCGGCCCGTTCGTGTTCGCCGTCGCCTCGCTGCCGGCCCAATCGGTGATCTACCCCGACTTCTCCGCCGCGAGCACGCTGCTGCGCTTCGGTGATGCCACGATCCAGGGCGCCGTGCTGCGCCTGACCGACAACGGCGTGCGCGACATGTCGTGGGCATGGCACAACCAGCAGCTGCCCGTCGTCGGCGGCTTCGACACGTCGTTCGTGTTCCGGATCACGCCACCGCCGGTCGGCAGCATCGGCGAGGGCATGGCGTTCGTGATCCAGGGCGACCCGCTCGGCCCGGTTGCCTACGGCGGCGCCGACTATGGACTCGGCTACGGCCGCGGCCTGTTCGCGAGCCCGGGCATCCGCAACTCGATCGCGGTCGAGCTCGACACGCTGCAGAATCAGTCGCTGTTCGACATCAGCGACAACGAGGTCTCGATCCACACGCGCGGCTCGCTCGGCAACGACGAGAGCGAGAACTACGCGCTCGATCGCACGACGGCGCCCATCACGCTCGCCGACGGGCAGGCGCACACGCTGCGGATCCGTTACGTCGTGGGCACCATCGACGTGTTCGTCGACGGCATCCCGACGCTGAGCAAGTCCTACGACCTGCTCGCTGGCGGCACCTACCTGGCCGGCAACACCGCACCCGCCCCGGCGTTCGCGCAGGGCGCGGCGTGGTTCGGCTTCACGGCGACGACCGGGGCCGGCAGCATCGCGCAACGCACCGAGGTGCTGTCGTGGACCTGGAAGTCGACACCGCTCGTCGACGCCTGCTACGAGGGCAACGTCGGCGGCGACGTGCTGACGGTCGAGGGCAGCCCCGGCGACTTCCTGCGCACGGTGCGGCTGTTCACCTACCAGCCGTTCGACATCAACCTGGTGCCGCCGGTTTCGTACGGGCCCGGGGCCCCCTACGTGCTGTTCGGCAGCCTCGCGCCGATGCCGGGCGCACCGGGTACCGGCCTGTCCTTCGGCACGACGTGCTTCCCGCTGTCGGGCAACCCGGGCCTGCTGACGCTGGCCGAGAGCTTCGGCTTCTTCTCGGCGTGGTTTCCGACCGGGCCGTTGCCGCAGACGCTGTCGCTGCCCGCGGGCCTCGTCACCATACCGCTCGACGTCACGCTGCAGGCGGTCGTCGGTCGCTCCGCGAACCCGTTCGCGCTCGGCGTCAGCAACGCCGTCACGCTGCGCTTCCTCAACTCGCCGCCGCCCGTGATCGGCGCCGCCACGCCGAGCAGCGCGCTGCCGGGTCAACCCATCACGGTGAACATCGAGAACCTGGTCACGGGCTTCACGCTGACCGCCGGCGGCCAGACCATCGTGCCGAGTGCGATCGTCGGCACGACGGTCACGTTCCCGTTCCCGGCCGGCCTGCCGTGCGGTTCGCAGCTCACGGTCAGCAATCCGAACGGCGCGAGCGCCTCGACGCCGTTGAACCCGGTGCCGGCGATCGCGAGCACGAACCCGCTCAGCGGTCCGGCCGCCGGCAACACGATCGTCGTCGTGTCGGGTCAGGGCTTCGCGCCCGGCACCACCGTGACCGTCGGCGGCGTGACGGCGTCGATCATCGTCGCCTCGGCCACGGTCGTCGTCTTCCGCACGCCGCCCGCCACGCCGAGCGTGGCCCCGGTCGTCGTCACGACGCCCGGCGGCTGTTCGGTGTCGTTCCAGTTCACGTACCTGTAGCGCGGCGGCACCGCGGCGAGGCCCGCTCACCGCAGACGCAGTTCCAGGTGGGCGGTCTGGTCGGTGCGCACTTCGATCTCGGCCGGCCCGAGCCCTCTGCGACTGGTGACCGCGCTCCAGCGTCCCGGTGGCACGGCGTCGATGCGGCCCTCGCCGTTGACGATCTCCGTGCCGCCGACCGTTCGATGGCCGGGATTGCCGATCTCGTACAGGTAGACGCCGCAGTTCGCGATCGGCGCGCCGCGCTCGTCGAGGAACGTGAACGTCGCACTGCCGGGGCGCGGCACGACGATCGTGCCGATGTCCACGGTCTGGTCGGGCGCGAGGTCGATGGGATCGCGCAGCAACGGACCGCGGTCCCTGGTCCGGATCTCGAGTTCCCGGCGGCCCGGGCGCATTGGGCCCAGCTCGAACGCGCCGGTGTCGTCGGTGGCGACTCCGCGAACGCGCACCATGCCGCGGTAGGCTGGCACGCCGACCTTCGCGGCGACGGGGCTGCCCGACTCGTCGACCAGCCGACCACGGAGGCGCGCCGTCGGCAGGTCCGCGTGGGTCACGTGGATCTCGAGGTTCTCGGTGCCCGGCGCAACACGCTCGATCGACTTCAGCGGTTCGTGCCGCAGGTCGCCGACATCCACGGTCACCGGTTCGTCGCCGACGTTGCTCAGGGTGAAGCGGCCGCCCGCGTCGGTCGTGCAGCGTTGCACTGGAAGGCACTGCGTGCCGGACAAGGCACCGACCAGCACGTCGGCCAGCGGGCTGCCGTCGGGACCCAGCACGATGCCGCGGATCGTGCGGCCACCGCCGAGCACCGGGTTCCACTCGGTGCTCTGGCCAGCGACGAGCTGCAGTTCGGCCTTGGCCATGTGGGTGGCCGCCTCGTCGCGCGCCACCAAAGACAACGCACCCGCCGGCAGGTCGCGAAGTTCGAAGCGGCCGTTCGCATCGCTCTGCGTCGACCTCTCGCCGTGCAGCCACAGCGACACGGGGTAGCGGTCCAAGCCGACGCGCACACCGGCGATCGGCTGGCTCGTGGCATCGCACACCGTGCCCGACACGACGGCTCCGCACTGCATCTCGATGTCGAGGTGCGCGTTCGGTCCGGCCACCGGCGTCAGAGCCTGCCAATGTGGTGCAAAGCCGGCGGCCCAGACCAGCAATGCTGCCGGTTCGGGCATCACATCGGACAACACGAAGGTGCCGTCGCTGCCAGTCACCACCTGGCCGCCGTACGGCTGCACGAGATCCGAGAACGGCCCCCCCACA